>NZ_JBFODD010000042.1:0-73659 GCF_040908115.1 Aeromonas sp. R7-1
ACATGACCGGCTGCGAGGATGACACCTCATTAAGAAGCGGCAAATGATTTAGCGAAAGCTAACCGAATGCGGAGCGGTAGTTCAGTCGGTTAGAATACCGGCCTGTCACGCCGGGGGTCGCGGGTTCGAGTCCCGTCCGCTCCGCCACTAAATTGAAAGGCCTTCCCTGACGGGAAGGCCTTTTTGCTTTCTGGCGTCTGGATAAGAGATCAGGGAACAAGAGGCAACCACTAGGGCTGCGACTTGCCACTGGCAACTCGATCCTGCTCTGTTGTCCCTTGTGCTTGAGCCGGATTTTGTCCGTCTCTGCGTCCGTTATGCCACTAACAAGAAGCCCAGTCGATAGACTGGGCTTTTTCGTTTCCACGCTCTCCTCTTCGATCTTCACAGCAGAAACCATGGTCTTCTGGAGTCGTAAGCTTGTTAGTAATAGACGCAGAGCCAGACGGTTGTCTCGGTCGGATGGGTCCACTCCACCCTGTGCTGAAGGTGCGCCGGGATGTTGATGTAATCCCCCGGCCCCAGATGGACGCGTTCCTGTACCCCGGTATCCGGTGTGATGAAGACCAGGATGGCCTCTCCCTGCACCAGCAATACCCATTCGTGTTCATCCTGATCGAACCACTCTCCGGTAGGGGTCTGCTGTCCCTGGGAGAGAATGCGCTCGATACGAACATTGTTGGTGCTGACCAGATCCGCGAACACTTCACTGGGCAGGGGGGAGGGGATCTGGCCAAGCAGGTTGCCTGTGTGCATGGGCTTCTCTCCGGTAGATGGGAACGTGGCTAGCTAAGAGTGTAGAAGCTTGGGATGGGCCGCTCTCATGGAAAATGAGGCTTCCAACGAGCCCTTTTATGAAAAACTTCGGGGAAATGGGGGCTTATCCGCTGCAATCTCGCCAAATTCTTGCTATTTTGCGCGCCAGCAAGCAAACGATTTCCTTCACACTTTCAGGATGAACTATGGCAACGCAACAAACGACGGCCCGCGCCGGCAATGGCGGGTTTCTGGATTCCTATTTCTCCATCAGCCAGCGTGGCAGCACGGTGCGACAGGAGCTGCTGGCCGGGTTGACCACCTTCCTGGCGATGGTCTACAGCATCATCGTCGTGCCGAACATGCTGGGCGCAGCCGGCTTTGAGCAGGGCCCGGTGTTTGTGGCCACCTGTCTGATCGCCGCCTTCGGCTCCCTGCTGATGGGGCTCTGGGCCAAGCTGCCGATGGCCATCGGTTGTGCCATTTCTCTCACCGCCTTTACCGCCTTCAGCCTGGTGCTGGGTCAGGGGCTGAGCATTCCGGTCGCGCTGGGCGCCATCTTCCTGATGGGGGTGCTGTTCACCCTGATCAGTGTCACCGGCGTGCGCCAGTGGATCCTGGACAACCTTCCCTCCGGCATCGCCCACGGTACCGGCATCGGTATCGGCCTGTTCCTGCTGCTGATCGCCACCAACGGGGTCGGCATGGTGATCAAGAATGAAGGGGCTGGCCTGCCGGTGCAGCTCGGCGAGATCACTGCCTTCCCGGTCATCATGACGGTGCTGGGTCTGGCTGCCATCTTCGGCCTGGAGCGCCGCAAGGTGCCGGGCGGCATCCTGATGGTGATCATCGCCATCTCCATCCTCGGCCTTATCTTCGATCCGAAAGTGACCTGGCAGGGCTTCTTCGCCATGCCGAGCCTGAGTGGTGAGAATGGCTCCCTGGTGGGCAGCATGGATCTGCTGGGCGCCCTCAATCCGGTGGTGATTCCGACCGCGTTGGCGCTGGTGATGACCGCCGTATTTGACGCCACCGGCACCATCCGTGCCGTGGCCGGTCAGGCTGGCCTCATCAACGAGCGTGGTCACATCATCAGCGGTGGCAAGGCCCTGACTGCGGACTCCGTCAGCAGTATGGTGGCGGGCGTGGTAGGTGGTGCTCCGGCAGCCGTCTACATCGAATCTGCCGCAGGGACCGCTGCCGGCGGCAAGACAGGTCTGACCGCCACTCTGGTCGGCGTGCTCTTCCTGCTGATGATCTTCCTCTCCCCGCTGAGCTATCTGGTACCGGCCTACGCCACCGCACCGGCCCTGATGTATGTGGGCCTGCTGATGCTGGGTAACGTCACCAAGCTGGACTTCAACGACTCGGTCGATGCCCTCTCCGGCATGCTGTGCGCCGTCTTCATCGTGCTCACCTGCAACATCGTCACCGGCATCATGCTGGGCTTCGTGGCCCTGGTGGTCGGCCGCCTGTTTGCCGCCGAGTGGAAGAAGCTCAACATCGGTACCGTCATCATCGCCGTGACCCTGGTGATCTTCTACGCCGGTGGCTGGGCCATCTAATCTTCACACTATCGAGAAGGGCCCTGCGGGGCCCTTTTTCATGGCTGTGAGGCGGCTAACACTTTCCCGGATCTTCCCCATCCGCTCGTTTCAGATTGAAACGTCAGGCTTTGTTTGCTGTTTCAGATCCGAACCGAAACCCCTGTCATTTTTATCCCCCTATGGCTCGCTAGACTGGCTGCATCAACCATCTGTCCACCCGTGTGGTGGCAAGCCAAGGAGTGAGCCATGAAGAAGCTGATCAACGCTGTCGATGCCGTGGTCCGTGAACAACTGATGGGGATGGCCGCCGCCCACCCCGAGCTCAAGGTGCGAATCGAACCCCACTACATCACCCGCGCCGACGCCCCCGTGACGGGCAAGGTGGCGCTGGTCTCCGGCGGCGGCAGCGGCCACGAGCCCATGCACGGTGGCCTGGTGGGCAAAGGAATGCTGGATGGTGCCTGCCCCGGCGAGATCTTCACGTCCCCGACCCCGGATCAGATGTACGAGTGCGGTCAGGCCGTCGACGGCGGCGCCGGCGTGCTGTTTCTGGTGAAGAACTACACCGGCGACGTGCTCAACTTCGAGACCGCGGTCGAGCTGCTGCACGGTGACGGGGTCAAGGTGGGCTTCGCCCTCATCGATGACGACGTGGCGGTGAAGGACAGCCTCTACACCGCTGGCCGCCGTGGTGTTGCCACGACAGTGCTGTGCGAGAAGCTGGTCGGTGCCGCCGCCGAGGCGGGCTACGATCTGGCGCGCTGCGAGGCGTTGGCCCGTCGCATCAACAACCAGAGCCGCACCATAGGCGTGGCCATGCACGCCTGCACCGTGCCTGCTGCCGGCAAACCCTCCTTCACCCTGGCTGACAACGAGGTGGAGTTCGGCGTGGGCATTCACGGCGAGCCGGGCATCGAACGCCGTCCCTTCACCGACCTCAACGCCCTGGTGGACGACATGTTCAAGGAGCTGACCGACAACAGCCCCTATGGCCGCACCCTGCGTCACTGGGATCGTGCCTCCGGCAGCTGGCAGGAGGAGCACACCTTTATCGAGCCGCTCAATGGGGGTGACAGGGTCATCGTCCTGGTCAACAGCCTCGGCGGCACCCCCATCTCCGAGCTCTACGGCGTCTATGGTCGCCTCGCCACCCTGTGCGAAGAGGCGGGTATTCATCTGGTGCGCAACCTCATCGGCCCCTATTGCACCTCTCTCGACATGACCGGCATCTCCATCACCCTGCTCAAGGTGGATGACGAGCTGATGACCCTGTGGGATGCCCCCGTTCACACCCCCGCCCTGCGTCGCGGCTGCTGAGGAATATTCATGTTAAGCAAGCATCAGATCGTCAACTGGCTGCTCGACTGCGAGCATATCTTCACCGAGCAGCGTGACTACCTCACGGCGCTGGATACCGACATCGGCGACGGCGACCACGGCCTCAACATGCAGCGCGGCTTTGCCAAGGTGGCGGAGAAGCTGCCCGCAGTGGCGGACAAAGACATCGGCCAGGTGCTCAAAACCACCGGCATGACATTGCTCTCCTCGGTCGGCGGCGCCAGCGGCCCCCTCTACGGCACCTTCTTCATCCGGGCGGCGGCCAGCAGCGATGCCTGCCAGAGCCTGACCCTCGGCCAGCTCGGCAAGATGCTGAGCGACGGGGTGGAGGGGATCATCTCCCGCGGCCGTGCCGAGCCGGGTGACAAGACCATGTGCGACGCCTGGTGGCCCGCTCTGGCCGCCCTGCAGCAGGCTGAACAACAGGGCCTGCCGCTCCCCGAGGCGCTGGACAAGGCGGTGGCTGCCGCCGCAGCCGGCACCGAGGCCACCATCCAGATGCAGGCCCGCAAGGGGCGCGCCAGCTATCTTGGTGAGCGCAGCATCGGCCATCAGGATGCGGGGGCCACCTCGACCCTGCTGCTGCTGACCGCCCTGCGTGACAGAGCGAGGTTGTGACATGATCGGCATCGTAGTGGTCTCTCACAGCGCCATGCTTGCGGCCGGTTTGAAAGCCCTGGCCGATCAGCTGGGCAGCCCGGCGAAGCTGTTGCTGGCGGCCGGGGTCGATGACCCCGCCCATCCCATCGGCACCGACGCCATCGCCGTGATGAGTGCGATGGAAGAGGCGGACGACGGCAGCGGGGTGCTGGTGCTGATGGACTTGGGCAGCGCCCTCCTGAGCGCCGAGACCGCCCTCGAGCTGCTGCCCCCCGAGCTGAGCGCCCGGGTGCGGCTCAGCCCCGCCCCGCTGGTCGAGGGCACTCTGGCCGCCGTGGTGGCCGCTGGCGCAGGCCTGACGCTGGACGAGGTAGCCGCCGAGGCGCTTGGCGCCCTGGGCCCGAAACAGGGAATGCTGCCTGCCAGTGCGGCGCAGGTCACCACGGAGGCAGCCCCCGTTGCCGATGACGGCTGGCTGCGCTGCGAGGTGGTGGTGGAGAATCCCCACGGCCTGCATGTGCGCCCCGCCGCCCGACTGGTGGCGGCACTCAAGCCCTTTGCCGCTGAACTCAGGCTGCAAAAGGGGGAGAAAGAGGCGAATCCCCGCAGCCTGAGCCGGCTCGCCATGCTCGATGTGCGCCAGGGGGACAGGCTCATCCTGCTGGCGCGAGGTGAGGATGCCGGGGCGGCGCTGAGCTGCTTCCAGCAACTGGCGCAGGCTCGCTTCGGCGACTGAAACATTCCCCCATCCGGGCCCCGTCACGACGGGGCCCGCTTTTTTTGAGGGGCGTTCTGGTCAGTGGTGGTAGTCGGCGGGATCGATGTCGAGCAGTTTGAGCCGCCGCCAGAGGGTGGTGCGGCTGATCCCGAGCTGGCGCGCCATCTGGCTGACCTGGCCCTTGCTGGCACGGGCGGCCCGCAGGATTGCCTGATGCTCCAGCTCCGCCAGGGTGAGCAGCGGCTGTCCCACCACCTCGTCCGCCAGCAGGCAATGACCCTGGCGGATGGCGGCCGGGAGCGCCCGGGGCGGGATCTGTGCCTCACTGCAATGCAGCAGGGCGTACTCAATGGCGCTGCGCAGCTCCCCCAGGTTGCCGGGCCAGGGGTAGGCCAGCAGGCAGTCGAGGGCGTCAGGGGTGAACTGGCGCCCCGATTCGCCCCCCTGCACCGTCAGGTGCTGGCGGATGAGGCCAGGCAGATCGGCGCTGCGCTCCCGCAGGCTCGGCAGCCAGAGTTCGCACCCTTGCAGCGCATAGAGCAGCTGGCGCCCGAATTCCCCCTCCTGCACCCGCTGCTCCAGCGGGGCGCTGCTGGTCGCGATGATCCTCACCCTGAGGGGCAGGATGCGGGCGGAGTCGAAGCGCTGGATGCGCCCCGTCTTGAGCAGTTGCAGCAGGGCGGCCTGCATGGGGGCGGGCAGGCACTCCACCTGCTCCAGCACTAGCGTGCCACCGTGAGCCAGCTCGAACTTGCCTGCCCGCTCCTGCCCCGCCTCGTCGGACCCCATGAGTTCTAGCGCCATCCGCTCCCTCGGCCATGCCTGGCAGTTGAAGATGACCAGGGGACCGGCGGCTCGCTCGCTGCCAAAGTGGATGGCCTCCGCCAGCTGGGCCTTGCCCACCTCCTCCTCCCCCCGCAGCAGGACGGGGCCCTGTCCCCTGGCCGCCTGGCGGGCGTGGCGCAGCAGTTTGCGCATGGCGCTCGACTCCCCCACCAGGGCGGAGAGCTCGGGCACCGTCTGGCGCAATTGATGAATGGCGCGCAGCCGATCGGTGGGATGGAGCAGGACGATGAAGCTAACCCCGTCCGGCCCCGGCAGGGGCTTGAGGCTCACCAGGGCGTCGATGAAGGCCTCGCCCCGGGTCTCCCGCCGCTCCAGCGTCACCTCCACATGGCTCAGGGGGGTCATCTCCGCGATGGCCAGACGCAGGCGCTGGGGCATCAGCAGATGGTGATCGAGGGGCTGGCCCAGGCAGACAGCCGGGTCGAGTTGCAGCCGACTGGCCGCCAGGGCGTTGAGGTAGCGCAGCCGCCCCTGGGGATCCCAGGCCAGCACGCCGTCTTCCATGCCATCCAACAGGGCATAGAGCTCGCTCAAATGGTGCTGGGACTCCTGCATCAGGCGCTCCATCTGCAGCAGATTGGCCAGCTCACGGCCGGCGCTGACGGTGAGCGCGAGATCCCCCGGCGCGGCCTCTTCCACCCGGCAGATCAGGGCCACGATCGCCACCTGGCGACCGGTGCTGTTGTAGACAGGGCTGGCACAGCAGTGCCAGGGGTGGAGACGCTGGTTGAAGTGCTGGGGGCCGCTGACGCAGAGCGGCACCCCCTCCAGGGCCGCCAGGTTGACGGCATTGGTGCCGATGCGTCCCTCGCTGAAAAACGCGCCTGGGCCAAAACCGAGTGCCGCCAGCGCCTGCAGGGTATCGGGGTGGCCGGTCCGGGCCAGCAGGCAACCGCTCTCGTCGGTGAGCAGCAGGGCGCAGGGGCGCCCCTCCATGAACTCGTAGAGATCCTCCAGCGCCATCTCGCCGGTGGTGAGCAGGTCCCGTTTGCGCTGGCGCAGGCTCTCCAGGGTCTGCCCTCTGGCGCAGTGGGGAGGATGCCAGAGGGACGCGCTGGTCTGGTGGGCACAGCGCAGCCAGGAGGCCTGCAGGTGCTCGGGCCAGGACGAGAGGGGCTGGGGGACGGATGGCATGGTCACGGCGATATCCGGCAAAAGGGAAGGGGCCATTTAATCACCCTTGCCGCCCCGATTCAGTGACCGCTCTCAGAGTGTCGCGTCCTTGCCCCGGGTGGCAGCCTCTGCGGCAAACTGCTGCTGGAGCCATTGGCTCACCGCCCGGCACTGGGGGCTGCCTTCGCTCTCCTGATGGATCAGCATGTTCCAGTTCGGCCCGGCCACCCGGTGGGACGAGAGGGGCAGCAGCCACCCCTGTCGGCGTGCGTCGCGAGAGAGCAGCTCGCTCGCCAGCGCCACCCCGAGCCCGGCGCTGGCCGCATCCTGCAACAAGCCGGGATCGGAGAAGTTGAGCCCCTGGGTCTGCAGGTGCAGATCGTCGCCGCCCTTGAGGGTCCAGTGGTGCCAGTCCATCTCCCGCTCCCCGTGCAGGGTGGTGCGCTCCTGCGCGGGCTGTGACAGCACGGCCGGGCTCGCCACCGGCAGCAGCCGATCCGCCAGCAGCGGCTGATGGCGACATTCCGCCTGGGGAGCCAGCCCCCAGCGCAGCGAAATGTCGATGGTCTGCTCGGCCATGTTCGGCGTGTCGTCGCTGGTGAATAGCCAGAGATCGATGCCCGGATGCTGGCGGTGAAGGTCGGCCAGCCGGGGCAGCAGCCAGAGGCGGGCGATGGTGGTGCTGGTGTTGAGCACCAGCTGGTTCGGCTTGCGGTACTGCTCGAGGCGCTGTATTCCCACCGCCAGTTGCAGCAGCACCTGCTGGGTCGTCTCCAGCAGATCCTGGCCCGCGTCGGTCAGGGCGACGGAACGTCCCTGGCGGTGAAACAGAGGCTGGCCAAGCAGCTCCTCCAGCGAGCGGATCTGCTGACTGATGGCAGACTGGGTGAGGTGCAGCTCCTGGGCCGCCTGATGAAAGCTGCCGAGCCTGGCCGCCGCCTCGAAGCCGCGCAGCACGTTGAGAGGGGGCCAGTGTTTGAACATCATTGATTAGCTCCGCTTATCACTTTTATCGAAAATCGATCGTTTGTTACCCATCAACGGGGAGAATAGTCTATTCCCATCGTCAATAACCTTAATAGTACCTAATCAGAGAGGCTGAGATGTGCGAGCAGGGAATGAGGGCTGTGGGCTGGTTCATGCCAGCGGAGTGGTGCCGGCACGCGGCGACCTGGATGGTCTGGCCGCACAACAAGGCGCTGTGGGAAAACGGCTGGGGCGTAACCCTGCCCCAGGTGCAGCAGGACTTCGCCCGGGTGGTCAATGCCATCGCCCGCTTCGAACCGGTGAACCTGGTGGTGGATCCCGCCGCACAGGCGGAGGCTCGCGCCCTGTGCGGCGACGGGGTGCGCTTCATTCCCCTGCCGGTGGATGACAGCTGGTGCCGTGACTCCGGCCCCACCTTCATCTGCCATCCCGAGTTTGGCACCGCCGGGATCAGCTGGCGTTTCAACGCCTGGGGCGGCAAGTCGGCCCACGGTCTGGACGAGGGGCTGGCGCGACGCGTGCTCAACAGCCTGGAGCTGGAGTGCATCGGCAGCTTCCTCGCCAACGAAGGGGGCGCCATCCATGTGGATGGGGAGGGCACCCTGATCACCACGGAGTCGGTGCTGCTCAACAGCAACCGCAATCCCGGCATGACCAAAGTGGAGATCGAACGGATCTTCAGCCGCCTGCTCGGCATCGAGAAGACTATCTGGCTGCCGGGGGATCCGGACCACGTCACCGGTGACATGACGGACGGTCATGTGGACGGGGTCTGCGCCTTCAGCCGCCCCGGCCACCTGCTGGTGGATGCCACCCTGGACGGGCACTCCACCTATGGCCGCGTGGTGCGGGAGAACCGCCGAGCCCTGGCCCTGGCCACCGATGCGAGAGGTCGCTCCTTCGAGTGCCTCGAGCTGTTCGAGGCGAGCGAGGCGGTGGATGCCGAGGCGGAGGTGTTCTGCGCCTCCTACACCAACTTCTACCTCGCCAACGGCGCCATCATCATGCCCGCCTACGGCGTAGGCGCGGACGAGGCGGCTGGGGAAGTGCTGAGGCGCGCCTTCCCGAACAGGCAGCTGGTGCCGGTGCGCATCAACCAGTTGGCCCACGGCGGGGGCGGCATTCACTGCATCACCCAGCAGCAGCCGGCCTGGCCGGTGCAGGGGTAAGCGTTTGGAGCGGCCTCGTCAGGCGTCTGCGAGGCCTCATGACGGGATCAGGGAGGAGAGATTCATGAACAAGGTCGTCGCAACCATGCAGTTTGCCTGTCAAGGGGAACGCGTGTCAGGGAGGGTATCCGGATGAGCAAGATCGTTGTCGCCACCACACAATTCGCTTGCAGCTGGGAGCTGGAGCGCAATCTGGACACAGCGGAGAGCCTGGTACGGGAAGCCGCCGCCAGGGGGGCCAACCTGGTGCTGTTGCAGGAGCTCTTCGCCACCCCCTATTTCTGCATCGAGCAATACCACGGCCATCTGGCGCTGGCGGAGTCGTTCGAGCAGAGCCGGGTGTTGCGCCGCTTCTCGGCCCTGGCGCGGGAGCTGGGGGTGGTGCTGCCCATCAGCTGGTTCGAGCGCGCGGGCAATGCCTACTTCAACTCCCTGGCGGTGGCCGATGAGGATGGCCGGCTGCTCGGGGTCTATCGCAAGACCCATATCCCGAACGCCATCGGCTATCAGGAGAAGGAGTATTTCAGCCCGGGGGACACGGGGTTTCGGGTCTGGGACACGGCCGCTGGCCGCATCGGGGTCGGCATCTGCTGGGATCAGTGGTTCCCGGAGGCGGCCCGCGCCATGGCGCTGCAGGGGGCCGAGCTGCTGCTCTATCCCACCGCCATCGGCTCGGAGCCGGGGGCAGAGGGGCTCGATTCGCGGGATCACTGGCAGCTGACCCAGCGCGGCCATGCCGCCGCCAACATCATGCCGGTGATCGCCGCCAACCGGGTGGGCCACGAGGTGGCGACCCGGGATCCCGAGTTGCAGATGCGCTTCTATGGCTCCTCCTTCATCACGGATCACAAGGGGGCCCTGCTGGCCGAGGCGGACAGGGATACCCCGGGCGTGCTGGTGCGGGAGCTGGATCTCGCCGCCATGGCCGAGGAGCGGCTGACCTGGGGCATCTACCGGGATCGTCGCCCCGAGATGTATGGCGCCTTGCTGAGCCTGGACGGACGCAGCCATCGGGGAGGGCGTCCATCATGAGCGCCTTGACCAAGATAGCCACGGCACTGGCCCTGCTGCTGGGTCTGGGGGCCCAGGCCGCAGAAGGGGCGGGGGAGGCGACAGAGGAGAAGGTGCTGCGCCTCTACAACTGGTCCGATTATTTCGCCCCCGATACCCTGAGCGAATTCACCCGGGAGACCGGGATCCGGGTCATCTACGACGTGATGGACAGCAGCGAGACCCTGGAGGCCAAGCTGATGGCGGGTCGCAGCGGGTATGACCTCATCTTCCCGGGGGACACGGTGGCGGAGCGGCTGATGCGGGCGGGCAGCCTGCAGCCCCTCGACAAGGGCAAGCTGCAACACCTGGGGGACATAGACCCCGGCCTGGCGCGGTTGCAGCAGGCCTACCCCCATGCGAAGGAGGCTGTGGTGCCCTACACCTGGGGCACCATAGGGCTCACCTACAACGCGGACGCCATCCGGCAGAGGATGCCGGATGCCCCGGTCAGCAGCCTGGACATGCTGTTCAAGCCCGAGCTGGCGGCGAAATTTGCAGATTGCGGCATCTCGGTCATCGACTCCCCGGACGAGGTGCTGGCGGTGGTGCTGCACTATCTTGGGCGGGATCCCCGCAGCGGCAAGGCGGACGATCTGGAGGCGGCCCTGGCCCTGCTCAAGGGGATCAAGCCCTATATCCGCAAGTTCCAGTCCCAGCCGGTGACTCAGCTGGTGAACGGGGATCTCTGCCTCTCCCTGGGCTACAGCGGCGACATGACCCAGGCCAGGCGCGCCGCCGCCGAGGCGGGCAAGCGGGTCGACTTCGAATACCGATTGCCGAAGGAGGGGAGCACCATCTGGATGGACACCATGGCGATCCCGGCGGATGCCCCCCATCCTGACTATGCCTATGCCTTTATCAACTTCGTGATGCGCCCGGCCAACATGGCAGCCATCACCAACAGCACCGGTTATCCGACTGCCAGTGCCAAGGCCAGACCCATGGTGGATGCCACCATGACGGCCAACCCGGATATCTACCTGGACGAGGCCAGCTACCAGCGGCTCATTCCGGGTCAGGATATAGCACAATCCCAGATGCGTGCCCGCATGCGAGCCTGGACTCGCTTCAAGAGCAGCCTCTGAACCCAGGAGTAGAACGATGTTTTCCCGACGCCACGTATTGAAACAGCTGGTTGCCCTTGGCGCCATTGCCGGGTTTGGCAGCCTGCCCGGTGCCCGCGCGGCCTTCGCCGCCGGCGAACCCGGCGCCGCCGCTCGCTACCACATGCCGGAGGAGTCCTCCCCCCAGGCCCTGGTGTGGGTGGCCTTCGGGGCCACCAGCGAGATCTGGGGTCGCCACTACAAGGAGGTGCAGGCCACCATAGGGCGGCTGGTGCAGGCCATGGTGCCCTACACCCGGGTCAACGTGCTCTGCCACGAGGATGACGAGGCGCTGGCGCGCCAGTTGTGCGGCGAGCGCAACACCCACTTCGTCCACGCCGAGATGGATGACATCTGGCTGCGGGATACCGGCGGCGTCTTCGTGCAGGACGAGCAGGGAGGGCTCGGGCTGGTGGACTTCAACTTCAACGGCTGGGGTGACAAGCAGGAGCACAGCCATGACGCCAGGGTCGCCGCCCTGGTGGGCCGGCAGACCGATGCCTATTACCTGCAGAGCGAGCTCATCGGTGAGGGGGGCGGCATCGAGGTGGATGGCAACGGCACCGCCATCATGACCGAGAGCAGCTGGATCAACAGCAACCGCAACCCCGGCCTCACCAAGGCGCAGGTGGAGGCGGAGCTCAAGGCCAACCTGGGGCTGCGCAAGATCATCTGGCTGCCGGGGATCAAGGGCAAGGACATCACGGATGCCCACGTGGACTTCTACGCCCGCTTCGTGCGCCCCGGGGTGGTGGTGATCAACATGGACAACGATCCCGACTCCTACGACTACAAGGTGACCCGCCAGCACCTCGCCATCCTGCAGCAGGCGACGGACGCCGACGGCAACAAGCTGGAGCTGCATCAGCTGCCGCCGCCCCTGGGCGGGCGGGACAACAAGTTCAGCCGCAGCCCGGACTTTGCCGCCGGTTACATCAACTACCTGCCCATCAACGGCGCCGTCATCGCTCCCCAGTTCGGGGATGCCAGGGCCGACCGCCATTGCCGGGATCTGCTGGCCAGCCTCTATCCGGGGCGCAAGATAGTGCAGATAGACATAGACCCGGTGGCGGCCGGGGGCGGCGGCATCCACTGCATCACCCTCCATCAACCTGCCTGAACTTACGCGCAGGCCGCCTCTGACGGTGTGACGCAGGACAAGGGGCGCCTCGGCGCCCCTTGTCCTTGCTGGCGTTCCATGGCGCCTCGCTCAGATCCCCGTCATGCCGATCTCGTCGAGCTGGACGTGAGGGGGTTGGCGCAGGGTGTAGAGCACGGCCTCGGCCAGATCCTCCACCTGCAGCCAGCCGGGCTTGCGATCGGCGGCGCAGGCCGGGGGCGGCACCTGCACCAGCCCGGGACAGAGGGTGTGGACCCGGATGCCCTGGTGCTGCACCTCTTCCCGCAGTGCCCGGGCGAACCCCAGGACCGCAAACTTGGCGGCGCAGTAGACGCTGGCCCTGGCATAGCCGTGCCTGGCGGCCTGGGAGGCGATGTTGATGACGGTGCCGTGGCGGTTTGCCAGCATGTCCGGCAGGCAGGCCCGGGTCAGCAGGAAGGTGCCCTTGGCACAGGTATCCATCACCCTGTCCCACTCCGATTCCGGCAGATCCTGCACCAGGTGGTCGCTGCCGACCCCGCTGTTGTTGATGAGCAGATCGACGGGGCCGAGCCGCTCCCGGATCCGGGCATGGCCGTCCCGCACCTGATCGCCGTCGCACACATCCAGCGCCAGTGCCATGACTCGCACCCCGTATCGTGCCTCCAGTCTGGCCGCTTCCTGCTCCAGCAGCCCCAGGCGGCGGGAAGCCAGGATCAGTTCCACCCCCTGGCTGGCCAGGGCCTCGGCGATGGCCAGTCCAATGCCGCTGGCGCCGCCGCTGATGAGGGCCCGTGTTGCTCTCAGTTCGTTCATCTTGTGTTCTCCTCCAATGGTGCAGGCATTGTGGCGGGCGCCTTCGGCAGGGAACAGGGGAGGGGAAGGAGTGATTCGAACCCTGGTTCGTGTTTTGGCGTTACGGTTCGAACTTTGGTTCTAAAAGCCGCGACCAGCCGTCGGTTCGATTAGCCGTAAGGTGTAATCGGACGTTCGCGTAAATCAATTCTCCCGCTATAACAGCCATCCATATTTCCCTGCTGCAGATGCCGCTGATTCATGGACACACCGGACAGCGGCATCTCGATCGTCCGATTATGCTTCGCTAATCGAACCTGCATGGGACGGTAATAAACAAAAGAGCCGCCCTGGGGCGGCTCTTTGCATCGGGGATGAATGAATCGTCACGGCGCCTTGGGCGGCTCCACCAGAGCGCTCGCCGGCTGGTCATCTTCCTTGATCCAGGCATCCAGCAGGGTGTAGCCCACCGCCAGCACCACGGGGCCGATGAAGAGACCGATGATCCCCATGGCCAGCAAGCCGCCGATGACCCCCACCAGAATGAGGATGAGGGGGAGGTCGGCCCCGCGCTTGATGAGGAAGGGGCGCAGGAAGTTGTCCATGGTGCCCGCCAGCAGGGACCAGACCAGCAGGAAGGTGCCCCAGGTGGTGTCCCCGCTCCAGTAGAGGTAGCCGACGCTGGCCAGCAGCACCGGGAAGGGGCCTATCTGGGCGACGATCAGCAGGAACATCAGCACCACCAGCACCATGACATAGGGAATGCCGGCGATGAGCAGGCCCAGGCCCGCCACCGAGGATTGCACCAGGGCGGTCACCACCACCCCCATGGCGACGGCACGGATGGCCTGGGAGGCGAGCACCACCGCATTGTCACCGCGCTGGCCCGCCAGACGGTGGGCGAAGCGGCGAATGCCTTCTGCCGCCTTCTCTCCCGAGTGGTAGAGCAGGCCGCAGATGGCCACGGTCAGCAGGAAGTGGACGAACAGCAGGCCGAGGTTGCCCGCCTGGGCCGCCAGCCAGCGGGCGGTCTGGCCGAAGTAGGGGGCCAGCTTGGTGAACAGCACCTGGCCGCCGCTCGCGAGGATCTGCTGCCAGAACTCATAGAGCTTGTCGCCCACCAGGGGCACTTGCTGCAACCAGAGCAGCTCGGGGGGCGGGGATTGGCTGAGCTCGGTGCCCAGCTCGATGAGCATGGGGGCCTTCTCCGCCACGTTGGCCAGCGTCATGAAGAGGGGAATGACGAAGATGAGCAGCAAGATGCTGGTCATCAGCAACGCCGCCAGGGTGCGCTTGCCCCACAGCAGGCGCTGGGCCATCTGCATCAGGGGCCAGGTGGCGATGGTGATCATGGTCGACCACACCAGGGCGGGCAGGAAGGGGCGCAAGACCATGAAGCACGAGATGATGAGCAGGCTGAGGAACAGCAAGCCCAGGGTGATCTTGGCCAAATCCACTTTTTTCATATTCATGGCATTCCCTTAACGAGGGGTTGAGCGCCCGGTTCGGGCACCGTGACGGATAGCGGACAACGACCACCAGAGCCCGGCGCTGAGCCAGAACCCCAGGCAGCCAAAGAGCCACCCTTGTCCCGCGAGGATCAGCAGAGAGCTGCTGGTGAGCGCGGGCACCAGGAACAGGAGCCCTGCCACGACCAGTCCCCCTGCCAGGGTCAGCAGCGCGGCGGGCAGGGCGGGGGTGGGGCTCCGTTCGAGTGATAGCAGATTACCCGATACCAGCCCCAGGGTGAACATGGCAAGCCCGGCCAGGGCGGTGGACTGGGTGAGCCAGGCCGAGAGGGCGCTGGCGATGAGCAGCCCGGCCCAGGGGAGCGGGCGTGCCGCCAGCTTCGCCAGCGGGGCGCGCAGTGCCAGCAGCAGGGCCCCCAGGGCAAGGCCGGCCACCACATCCGAGAGGAAGTGGACCCCCAGCCAGACTCGGGCCAGCCCGGCCACGCCGGCCAGCAACAGGGCCAGCAAGGCCCCCTGCCAAACCCGCAGCGCCGGCAGCCAGCCAAGCAGCAGGCCCCAGTAGAGCAGGGTCGAGGCGGCGTGGCCGCTCGGCATGCCGAAACCCTGGGCACTCTGGCGGGCCAGCTCGGGTTGCAGGTGGAAGGGTCTGGGCCAGCCGATGCCCGCCTTGAGCAGGTTCACCACCAGAGTGAGCAGCACCATGGCAAACAGCAGGTGGCGCAGCCTGGACCAGCCGAGCAGGGGCAGCAGCAAGGGCAGCAGCGCCAGCTGGAAGGGGGCCGAGCCCAGCAGATTGCCCGCCCTTGGCCAGAGCGCATCCGGCCCTAGCCATTGTTGCAGGCGCTGGATCAGCGGCAACTCGGCGCGGTGCAGCGCACTGGCCGCGTCGCTGAAATCCGTCACCCACAGCACCTGGCTTTCGGGCACCTCGGCCAGCCTCGGGGCTATCCAGTCGAGCTGCGCCGGGAAGCGACGCTGGTCAGGGGGCAGGTCGGCGGCCGCGATCAGCCTGGCGTTCAGGATCTCGCCACCGAGATCCGGGGCCTGGAGCAGGGAGACAAACCCCGTCCCCCGCTGGACCCGCAGGGGCTCCAGGGTCTGGCAGGCGAACACCCTGGCCCGTTGCCAGCGCCCCAGCTCGTCGGTGACGCGACCCTGGAGGCCGGTCTCCTCGAACAGCTCGCGCAGGGCCGCCTGCTCCTGAGTCTCCCCCCTGTCGATGTAACCGCCGCTCAGGCTGTAGCGCGAGGAGAGCCTGTCCTGCACCAGCAGGATCCCTTGCTGGTGGCGGATCACGCAGGCGGCCGCAGAGGGAGGGGATTCGGCGCGGGAGGCGGGCAGGGCACCGCCCAGCAACAGCAGCAGGCAGAAGACGACTCGAAACATGATGACACCCAGGGGCAAGGAGTGGGGACAAGGGTCACAGAAATCAGACGGCCGGGCAATGGCTTGCAGGGGGCACCGACCCTGTGGGGGACGCAAGGATTGCCGTCTGCGCGGGCAGTCCCTAGTATTGGCGGCTATTGTTCTTCTCATTCACTACATTGTGGGGCTCTTCATGCGACAGTTCGGTTTCTTTCTGGGGATTGCCATCGGCGTCATCCTGATACTGTTTGGCAGCATCGTCATCTTCCAGGCCCTGCCTGCGGCGCTGGACGTGCTGGAGATGCCGAGCCGGATCCCCTTCGTGCGCGAGGTGTACACCTGGCTGATGAGCAGCGCCAACGGGCTAACCGCCCAGCTGGAGCAGAACTTCCTGGAGGCCTTCCAGACGGTGCTCAAGCTGATCCTGCTCATCACCTTCATGTGGGTCTGCGTCAAGCTGGTCAACATGGGGGTGCTGATCATCCGGGCCGGCGTCGACCTTATCCGCACCGCCATCGAGCACAGCGAAGAGAAGGGTGCCAAGCCCACCGAGCAGGACCGCCATTTCTGATCTTCCCCTGCCACGGGTCAGATAAACAACAGGCCATCATGTGATGGCCTGTTTTTATGGTGGCATGACGCTTAAATAAGTCAGTTAAGCAGTTTTTCCAGCTCCGCTTCGGCATCCGCCCTGGCCTGATCGCTCAGGGTGCCGGAGGTCGCTTCCCGCTTCTCGCCCTGTTGCTGCACCGCCTTTTCGGCTTGCTGCTGTGCACTGGTCACGGTACTGATGGTTTCGGCGCTGCTGGCGGCCTGCTTGGCGCTGTCGCTCACTGCCTTGGCGGCTTGCTGCTGCGCCGTGGTTGCGGCACTGATGGTCGCTGCGCTGCTGACGGCTTGCTTGGCGCTGTCGCTCGCCGCCTTGGTGGCTTGTTGCTGCGCTGTGGTTGCGGCACTGATGGTCGCGGCACTGCTGACGGCCTGCTTGGCGCTGTCGCTCACCGCCTTGACGGCTTGTTGCTGCGCCGTGGTTGCGGCACTGCTGGCGGCCTGTTTGGCGCTGTCGCTCACCGCCTTGGCGGCTTGCTGCTGCGCCGTGGTGGCGGCACTGATGGCGGCGGCACTGCTGGCAGCCTGCTTGGCGCTGTCACTTACCGCCTTGGCGGCTTGTTGCTGCGCTGTGGTTGCGGCACTGATGGTCGCTGCGCTGCTGGCGGCCTGTTTGGCGGTGTCGCTCACCGCCTTTTCGGCTTGCTGCTGCGCCGTGGTTGCGGCACTGATGGCGGCGGCACTGCTGGCGGCCTGCTTGGCGCTGTCGCTCACCGCCTTGGCGGTTTGCTGCTGCGCCGTGGTGGCGGCACTGATGGTCGCTGCGCTGCTGGCGGCCTGTTTGGCCGAGCCGCTCGCCGCCTTGGTCGCTTGTTGCTGCGCCGTGGTGGCGGCACTGCCGATCACCTGTCTGGTGGAGTCGGACAGGGCCTTGCTGGCGCTCTGTTGCAGGCCCCCCATCATGGTGCCCAGCAGAGAACTGCCCGCGCCCGTGAGCCCCTGACCGGCACCGGTCAGGGCCGTGGCGGCCGGGGTGGCCTGGGACTGCCAGCCCTGCATGGCGCTGGGCCAGGTCGGGGTGGCGGCCGTCAGGTTTTCCCCGAAGACCTGGGTCGCCCCGTCACCTTTTTGCACCATGACGGCGAGCTGGTTGGTGTCGGCGTTCCAGACCATGCCGGCCTGCTTGGCTACGTCCGGCACGGGGGCGTAGCGGGAGACCACGTAAAAGAGCGGCCCCTCCTGTTGCAGCTCGTCGGCGGTCTTGAGCAGCTGCATGGTGCTCTCGTAGTTGGGCCCCAGCATGGCGGTCATTCTGTCCTTGATCAGCGGCTGCTCGAACAGGTTGGCCTCGTTCGGATCGAAACCGACCAGCGGCTTGAGCAGGGCCCACATCAGCTGGCTGGTGGGGCTCATCATCAGCAGGGGGGCGACACAGGCGGACAACATCAGGCTCAGGCAGGCAGCCTTGAGCAACGGCATGATACGCATTGACAACATATCCAGTTAATTATCTGATTATTAAGGGTTATTCATTACCGCATCCCGGCGATGCCGGTGGGGGCCCACGGCAGCGCCCTGACAGGCCTTGGCGGGCGCAGGCAGGCTATCATATTGCTTCCGGAATGCCAGATGAGCCGACATTTATTGGTCAAGTCGAGGGCTCTGCTGGTCGCTTTACACTTTCACTCCCCCGTGACAGGAATTCCCATGATCCGTTGTGCAGGTTGTCTGCTGGCCCTTGGCTGGCTCTTCCCCGCGTTGGCCGCCCCGGCGTCCAACACCCTCAGCCACTCGGTGGGCACCGAGCTGGTGCTGCCCCTTGGTTCGCTGCCCGAGCGGGTGTGCTGGTATCAGGATCAGAAATACTCCCAGGGGGCCCGTATCCAGCAGGGGGAGCTCTGGCTGGAGTGCGCGCCGCAACAGGCGATGGAGACCAATGGTCCCCTGATCTGGCGAGAGGTGACGACGCCGTCACAAAGTGGTGAACCGGAGGGCAACCAGCGGACGATCCGGGTGGGCCAGTGAGCCTTTTCTTGATCCAGCTACAGACACGGGCGTGATCTCTATCGCATAATGCGGCTCTTTCTTCTCTTGACTGGGATCTAAGCAATGGCTCGTCGCTCTTCCAATGCACAACGTCGTCGCAGTAGCTGGTGGTACAAACGCTTGTTGGCAAGGGAGCGGGAAGAGCGCGAAGCGCGTTCCGTCCGGGATTGATACCGCATTGAACAACGGAGCCTCGGGCTCCGTTTTTATTGGTGACTAAACGTGCATTACCGCAGGCAGGTTTATTACCACAGGTGGATAATGATGCCGCTCTGTCAGTGCACAACGTCGTTGCCGTCGTGAGCTGGCGGTACAACCCCTTGTTGGCAAGGGAGGGAAGCGCGCGAGGGCGCTGCGTCCGGGATGGATACGGCATGGAAGAACGGAGCCTCGGGCTCCGTTTTTATTGGTGAATATAAGTGCATTACCACAGGCAGGTTTATTACCACAGGTGGATAATGATGCCGCTCTGCCAGTGCACAACGTCGTTGCCGCCGTGAGCTGGCGGTACCAACCCTTGTTGGCAAAGGAGCGGTAAGAGCGCGAGGGCGCTGCGGCCGGGATGGATACGGCATTGAAATCGGAGCCTCGGGCTCCGTTTTTATTGGTGACTAAAAGAGCATTATCGCAGGCAGGTTTATTACCACAGGTGGACAATGGTGCCGCTCTGCTAGTGCACAACGTCGTTGCCGTCGTGAGCTGGCGGTACAACCCCTTCATTCAGCAAAGACCGTCATGCGAGAACGGGGGCCATCAGGCCCCCGTTTTGCATTTGCAGAGGTTGGCTGCCTGCGACTCAGCGTTGCAGGGCGGCCAGGGCCAGCTCGACCCGCTTGGCGTACTCGGGGTCGGCCTGCTCGAAGTGCCTGAGCTGGGCCGCGACGATGGCGTCATCCTCCACATTGATGAGGGAGCGGGCCAGGTTGGCGGCGAGGCGGGCACGCTGCCCCTCGTCCATCAGGCGGAAGAGATCCCCCGGCTGGCTGTAGTAGTCGCTGTCGTAGTCACGAAAATCGTAGTGCAGGGCAGCCCCTTCCAGACTCAGGGCCGGTTCGTGCTGCTCGCTCGGCTGCTGGGTGCCGAAGCGGTTTGGCTGGTAGTTGGGGCTGGCGCCGCCATTGCTGTCCGCTCGCATGGCGCCGTCGCGGTGGGCACCGTGGTGGAACGGGCAGCGCGGGGCGTTGACCGGCAGCAGGCCGTGGTTGACGCCGAGGCGATAGCGCTGGGTGTCACCGTAGGAGAAGAGCCGCCCCTGCAACATGCGATCCGGCGAGAAGCCGATGCCGGGCACCACGTTGGCCGGGGTGAAGGCGGCCTGCTCCACGTGGGCGAAGTAGTTGTCCGGGTTCTGGTTGAGCTCAAGCACCCCGACCGGGATGAGCGGGTAGTCCTTGTGGGGCCACACCTTGGTGAGATCGAACGGGTGGATCTTGTAGGTCTGGGCCTCGGCCTCTGGCATCACCTGCACATAGACCTTCCAGCGCGGGAAGTCGCCCCGCTCGATGGCGTTGAACAGATCCGCCTGGCTGGTCTCTCTGTCCTGACCGACGACGGTGGCGGCCTCTTCATCGATGTAGAAGCGGTGGCCTTGCTCGGTCTTGAAGTGGAACTTGACCCAGAAACGCTCGTTGGCCGAGTTGATGAAGCTGAAGGTGTGGCTGCCGTAGCCGTTCATCTCCCGCAGGCTCCTGGGGATGCCGCGATCGCTGAAGAGGATGGTGACCTGGTGCAGGGATTCCGGGTGGCGGGACCAGAAGTCCCAGGCGGCGGTGGCGCTGCGCAGGTTGGTGCGGGGATCCCGCTTCTGGGTGTGGATGAAGTCGGGGAATTTCAGGGGATCGCGAATGAAAAAGACCGGGGTGTTGTTGCCCACCAGATCCCAGTTGCCCTGCTCGGTATAGAACTTGAGGGCGAAGCCGCGCACGTCCCGCTCGGCGTCGGCGGCCCCCTTCTCGCCGGCCACGGTGGAGAAGCGCAGGAACACCGGGGTCTGCTTGCCGACAGCGTTGAACAGGTCGGCCTTGCTGAAGGCGCTGATGTCGTGGGTCACGGTGAAGGTGCCGTAGGCGCCCGAGCCCTTGGCGTGCACCACCCGCTCGGGGATGCGCTCGCGGTCGAAGTGGGCGAGTTTCTCCATCAACCAGATGTCTTGCATCAGGACGGGGCCGCGGGGGCCGGCGGTGAGGCTGTTGTTGTTGTCGACGACGGGGGCGCCGTTGGCGCTGCGCAGGGTCTTGTCGGTCATGGCGGGTCTCCTTGTGATGAGTCGCCAGACTAGGGGAAGTGGGGGAGCGGCTCCAATGGAGTGTGCCTAACCCTTTGATTGGTTTCGCTGATGGGGGTGGAAACAGACGCCAGCCTTGCGGCAAGATGGGATTCAGCCAATCAGGAGGTCTCATGTCCATCACCATTCGCCGCGCCGGGCCGGAAGATGCCGCCGCCCTGCGGGATCTTCACGCCATGCCCCATGCCCAGGCGGGCACCCTGCAACTTCCCTTCCCCTCCCTGCAGCAGTGGGAGCAGAAGCTGACCCCGCGGGATGGCATCTACAGCCTGCTGGCGGAGTGGGAGGGGGAGGTGGCGGGCGCGCTGGTCCTGATGGTGGAGCCTGCCCCCCGCCGCCGCCACGTGGCGAGCATCGGCATGGCGGTACACGATGACTGGGCCGGGCGCGGGGTGGGCACCGCCCTGATGCAGGCTGCGCTGGATCTGGCGGACAACTGGCTCGGCTTGACGCGGGTGGAGCTGACGGTCTGGGCCGACAATCAGGCGGCCCTGGCCCTCTATCGCAAGGCGGGCTTTGTGGAGGAGGGCGTAGCCCGGGATTACGGCCTGCGTCATGGGGTGCTGGTGGATGCCCTCTACATGGCCAGGGTGCGCCGATGATCGACTATCGCGAGCGCCTGACGCCGGTGCTGAGGGCACTGGAGCAGGATCCGGATCTCTCCATCGAGGCGCTGGCGAGTCGCGCCTGCCTCTCCCTCTACCATTTCCACCGGGTGTTCACCGCCGTGGTGGGGGAGGCCCCCGGCGAGATGTGCCGCCGCCTGCGGATGCAGCGGGCGGCCTGGCAGCTCTGCTACACCGATGCCAGCGTCACCGCCATCGCCCTGGGGGCGGGGCTTGGCAGCTCCCAGGCTTTTGCCAAGGCGTTTCGCCGCCACTATGGTTGCACCCCAGGGGTGTTTCGCCGCGACAAGGGCAAGAATGGACACCTGGATCGCAAGGAAGGACACGCATGGCAAGGGGTACTCCCTTATGCTGAAGGCCACTCATCAGCAAGGAGCAACACCATGAACACCGTCGAGATGGACGCCCGCACCCTGGCCTATGTCCGCGTGACCGGCCCCTATGGCGAAGGGTATGACGCCGTCTGCCATCGCCTTCACCAGTGGGCCGCGCCCCGTGGCCTGGAAGGAGGAGAGTGGATCTTCATCTACCACGACAACCCCGAGGTGACGCCGCCGGCCCAGTGCCGCACCGACATCGGCATCAGCGTGCCGGTGGGCACCCTGGGGGCGGGGGAGGTGGAGATCCAGCACATCCCCGCCGGACGCTACGCCCAGTCCCGCTACCTCATCACGGATCGCAGCCAGTACGGGGAGCGCTGGCAGGAGCACATTGGCGAGATCGTTGCGGCTGGGCTCGCCTTTGGGGACGGCCCCTGCTTCGAGCTCTATCACAGCGTGAGCAATGACCCGCTGCGGGATGACGTGAGCTTCTGCTCCAGCGTGCGCTAGGCAGGCGGCAATAAAACGAGGCGCCCAAGGGCGCCTCGTTTTATTTGGGGTCAATGACCACCGCAGATATCAGGACTGGCTGGGCACCTTGTTGCGGCGGGACTTCCACCACCAGCGCAGGCGGATCTGGGAGATGAGCATCCCCGCCAGCATCAGGGCGCAGCCGACCACGGCCCGTTCGTCCAGATATTCCCCCAGCAGCAGGACACCGCCGATGGCGGCGAACACCGTCTCCAGGCTGAGGATGATGGCGGCGTGGGCCGGATGGGCACCGCGCTGCCCCACCACCTGCAGGGTATAGCCGATGCCGACCGAGACCAGACCGGCGTAGAGCAGCGCCTGCCAGCCCGCCACGGCACCACTCGCCGTCGGGGTCTCGATGACGAAGGCCGTGGCCAGGCTGAGCAGGCCGCACACCACGAACTGCACCCCGGCAAGACGAATGGGGGCGACCCGGTTCGAGTAGTGATCCAGCACCAGCAGGTGCACGGCCCAGAACAGGGCCCCGATCACTTGCAGCAGATCGCCGTAGCCGATGGTGAACTCCTCGGTGACGCTGAGGTAGTAGAGCCCGGCCATGGCGATGAGGGCGCCAATCCAGGTGTTGGCCCCGGTCTTGTGGCGCAGGGCCAGGCCGATGACGGGGACCAGGATGATGTAGAGACCGGTGATGAAGCCCGCCTTGGCGGCCGTGGTGTAGAGCAGTCCCACCTGTTGCAGGGAGGCGGCGGAGAAGAGCACGGTGCCGGCGATGAGACCCCCGGTCAGCAGCAGGCGGTGATCACCGGCAGGCTGGGGCGGCTGGCGTGACTTGAGCCACCACAAGAGCGGCAGCAGGGAGAGGGCGCCCAGCAGGAAGCGCAGGCCGTTGAAGGTGAAGGGCCCCATGTGATCCATCCCCAGACGCTGGGCGACGAAGCCCAGCCCCCAGATGGCGGCGGCCATCAATAACATCATGTTTGAACGCATACGGAATCATCCCTGAGAAAGAGTCTCGGCGGCACTCGGGCCCCGCCATTACGATACCTGCGAGAAGGGGCGTTTGTCGTCAGCCATTTGTTGCCGGGCGAGGGCAGGATCAGCGGCTGGCCAGCTTGGCGAGCAGGGGCAGCAGGGCGAGCAGCAGCAGGTTGCCCCTAAGGATCCAGATCACCCAGAACTGCTGCTGGGTGGAGACAAGGGGAGCCCGTCCCTGGCGCAAGGATCGGCGCCAGTGGTGGAACAGCCGGCTGGGGTAGCCAAAGCTGATGGCCATGGCGAAGAACATCAGCAGCTTGGTGCGGTAACCCGGATTGGCAAGCAGGATGGCCGGTGGCTGGGGATGGGCGACCACCAGCAGCACGCCCGTGATGAAGATGAGCAGCAGGGCCAGGGCGGCCAGGCTGTCAGCCAGCAGCAGCTTGCGCACCTGCTCGATGGACATGCCGCGCCGGAACAGGAAATACTCCGAGGTGATGGCACCGGTCAGGGTGATCACGGCGCAGTAATGGAGGGCAGTCAGCAGTTCCGGTTTCAACATCCAGGCCAGTTCCTTCTCGTTGGCCACATGATGCGCTTCCCTTTGGACGCCATCAGGTGGGGCTGATATTCTGACACTACACGATGTCAGGGGATAGCATGGAGTCAGGGTTGGATAAGCGAGCAGTCTCCAAAAAGACCTGGTCCCTGGTGGCACGGATGCGCCTGGGCCTGCTTCTGCTCTTCATTCCCGTCCTGATGCTGGGCGCCATCTACTACCTGCACATGGAGCGCAGCCTGCAGCGAGAGCTGCAACAGCGCCTGCTCGCCACCAATCACCAGTTGCGCCACGTCTTCATCGAGCCCTACCTGAACGAGATGGAGCGTCAGTTCTCCCTCATCTACGACCAGGTCAAGGTGGAGGACATCAGCGGCCCCCGTCTGCGCAACACCGACTCCTATCTCAGGGAGTGGCGCCTCTACAAGGGGGTGATGGCGGATCTCATCTACATCTATGTGGGCACCGCCGAGCGCCAGATGCTGATCTACCCCGAATGGCAGGCGGATGCGGACTTCGATCCCAGGGTGCGCCCCTGGTATCAGCTGGCCAGCCAGCATGTGGGCAAGATGGTCTGGACCGAACCCTACTACGACTACACCAACGGCACGCTGGTGATCGCCCTGGCGCGGGCCATCACCGACAAGGAGGGCAAGGTGCGGGGGGTCTTCGCGGTGGATGCCATCCTGGCCCCCTTCTCCGCCCAGCTGAACCGGCAGTGGAACAGCGGTTACCAGATGATCGTCAACCAGTCGGGCAAGGTGCTGGCCCACCCCGATCCCTCACAACTGCTCAAGCCCATGACGCACCCGACCTGGCTCTCCCGCTTCAGCGGGGAGGACGGCATCTTCCTGGATCAGGCGTCTCGCCAGTTCGTGGCCTACAGCCGCCTGCCGGACCACAACTGGGTGCTGATCAGCGTGTTGCCCGCCTCCAGCATTCAGGCGGTGGTGGCGAGTGCCTCCCTCAACGTGCTCGGGATCATCGTGCTGGCCAGCGTGCTCTACATGGTGCTGGCACTGATCTGGTCCCGTTATTTCAGGCGGATGCTGGACGAGATCTCCACCGTGATCCGGGCCAGCCGGACCCAGCCTGACGAGGTGCACCAGGGGGGGATGCGCGAGCTCAGGCACGTCTATGCCGAACTGGCGGAGGTGAGCAAGGATTATCACGAGGTGCGCCAGCAGGCGAACCTCGACAAGCTGACCGGCCTTTACAACCGGCGCTTCTTCGACGAGCGGTTGAATCGGCTGCTGCTCGATCAGGACAGCTTCTGCCTGGCCATGATCGATCTGGACGGTTTCAAGCGGATCAATGACACCTATGGCCACCAGACCGGGGACGTGGTGCTCAAGCGGGTGGCCAGTTTTGGCGCCAAGCTGCTGGGGGATCATGGCTGGGTATGCCGCTATGGCGGGGAAGAGCTGGTGGTGCTGTTCGCCAATCCGGACATCCACTTCTGCCAGATGCTGCTGGAGCAGTACAGGATTGGGGTGGCCTCCCTGCACTGGCGTGAACCCGGTCTTGGGATCACCTTCAGCGGCGGCCTGGTGGCGAGTGCCCCCGGGCTTGGGGCCAGGAGCCTGTTGACCATGGTCGATGCCGAGGTCTATCGCGCCAAGGGTGACGGCAAGAATCGCATCTACATGGTGGATCCCCTGGCTCCCCGGGACGACTCGCCCTCAGGGGATGGCATGTTGAGCAAAGAAGAGGCCTGAGGGCCTCTTCTTCATTGCGCGGATCAAGGGTGCAACTGCCAGGTCCAGAGGGGCCAGCCAAGCTCCTCGGCGCACTGGCGCAGGGCGGGGGCCGGATTGACCGCATGGGGATGGCTCACCGCCCGCAGCATGGGCAGATCGTTGTGGGAGTCGCTGTAGCCGAAGCTCCCCTGCCAGAGGTGTTCCTTTCCGGCAAAGAGCTGGTTGATGCGGGCCACCTTGCCCTCGCGAAAACTCAGGGTGCCGCGGGTCTGGCCGGTCAACATGCCGGCTTCCTCGTCGAGCAGGATGGCCACGCAGTGATCCATCCCCAGCATCTGCGCCATGGGGGCCACCAGATGCTCGCCGGAGGCGGAGATGAGCACCAGCTCGTCGCCACGCTGGCGATGCCACTCGATGCGGGCCAGCCCCTCCGGGTAGAGGCGCTCCCGCAGCACCTGTTCGGCAAAGCGGGTGCAGAGGGAGTCGAGCCACTGGCGCGTCCTGCCTGCCAGCGGTTGCAGGGTGAAGGCCATGTACTGGTGCATGTCCATCTTGCCCTGGTGGTAGAGGGACATCATGGCCTGCTCCTCGGCCACCATGCCCGCCGGGGCCAGCTCCTGGGCCACCATGTACTCCAGCCAGAGGCTGGCGGAATCCCCCGCTATCAGGGTCTCGTCCAGATCAAACAGTGCCAGGGCCATGGCTGCTCCTCGGGTTGGCTGCCAGCATCGGGGTACTGGCTGAAAAATGAATGGGATTCATGGCGTTATGCTACCTCACAGAGTTGATCCCGGGCCACCACCAGGGTCACGGCGCTGCCTACCGGCAGCAGATCGCCGGCACGGCGGTTGAGGCAATCCACCGTCAACAGCCCTGCCTCGCACTCCACCTGATAGCGGATGACGTTGCCGAGCAGCTGCTGCTGGCGAACGATGCCGGGCAGGCTGGGCTCGTGGCTGACCGCCCCTGCGGGCAGCAGGGTGATGGACTCCGGCCGCAGCGCCAGCTTGCCGCGAAAGCGCGGGCCGAACAGGGATTTGGCCTGCTCGCCACCCAGCAGGTTGTAGTTGCCGATAAAGCCCGCCACGAACTCGCTGGCGGGACGGGTATAGATCTGCTCCGGCGTGCCGCTCTGGACGATGGAGCCCTTGTTCATCAGGAAGATCCGATCCGACAGGGTCAACGCCTCCTCCTGATCGTGGGTCACGAAGATGGTGGTGAGCTCGAGGCGCTGCTGGATCGCGCGGATCTGCTGGCGCAGGCTGCGGCGGATGCGGGCATCCAGCGCCGAGAGCGGCTCATCCAGCAAGAGGATCCGCGGCTGCACCACCAGAGCCCGGGCCAGCGCCACCCGCTGGCGCTGGCCGCCGGAGAGCTCGGCCGGATAGCGGCGCTCGAAGCCGGTCAGCTCCACCAGCTCAAGCGCCTCTTGCACGCTGGCGGCGAGATCCCGCCCCGGCTGGGGCTTCATCTTGAGGCCGAAGGCGACGTTGTCCCACACCGTCATGTTGGGAAACAGCGCATAGCTCTGGAACACCATGCCGATGCCCCGCTTCTGGGGCGCCTGCCAGGTGATGTCCTCACCGGCCACCCGCACCTGACCGCCATCCACCGGGGTGAGCCCGGCCAGCGCCCGCAGCAGGGTGGATTTGCCGCAGCCGGAGGGGCCGAGCAGGGTCACCAGCTCCCCCTTGCGGATGCCGAATTCAATCCCCTCGAACACCTTGGTGTCGCCGTAGGATTTGTGCAGTT
The DNA here is from genome assembly GCF_040908115.1 of Aeromonas sp. R7-1. Taxonomy (NCBI): domain Bacteria; kingdom Pseudomonadati; phylum Pseudomonadota; class Gammaproteobacteria; order Aeromonadales; family Aeromonadaceae; genus Aeromonas; species Aeromonas sp. R7-1. The sequence goes on from NZ_JBFODD010000042.1 coordinate 27,265, forward strand.
GATTCACTTCTAGATGGAACATGTTGATTCACCGATGAAATCTGTTGGCCGCCCAGGTGAGCAGCAGGGTCAGCAGGAAGTAGCTCATCACCAGTGCGCTGGTGAAGTGGCCCGAGGTGGCACGCATGTTGTAGAGGTAGACCTGCAGGGTCTCGTAACGGGTGCCCACCAGCATGTTGGCAAACACGAACTCGCCGAGCAGGAAGGAGAGGGAGAGAAACAGTGCCGCCAGCAGCCCCTTGCGCAGGCAGGGGATCACCACCAGCAGGAAGGCGCGGGCGCTGCTCGCCCCCAGCAGGTGAGCGGCATCCATCAGATCCTTGAGCGGCACCCCTTGCAGGCTGTTGGCCAGCGCCCGGTACATGAAGGGGAGCACCACGGTGAACCAGGTCCCGATCAGGATCCAGGGCGTGCCGATAATCGGCAGCACGCCGTCAGCGTAGATCTGCAGCAGCCCCACCGAGGAGACCACGGGCGGCACCGCGAAGGGGAGCAGGATCAAGAGGTTCATCCAGGGATCCAGCCTGGGGAAGTAGTAGGCCACCACCAGCACGGTGGGCACCAGCACCAGGGTCCCAAGCAGCAGGGTGGCGAAACAGACCAGGAGGCTGCGGCCAAAGGCCGCCAGAAAGCGCGGGTCGCCCCAGAGTTTGAGATACCAGTCGAGGGTAAAGCTATCCGGCAGCAGGGTCGCCCCCCAGCGGGTGGAGATGGAGTAGAGAAAGGTAGCCAGCAGCGGCAGCAGCAGGGTGGCGACCAGCGCCCCCAGCACCCATCTGGGCCAGCGCGGCGTCAAATCATGCATGGGATTGCCCCTTGTTCACATAGCTCTTTTTCAGCAACCACTGGTTGGCGGCTGTCACCACCCCCAGCAGCACCATCAGGATCACCGCCAGCGCCGCTGCGAGATTCGGCTCGAGGAAGATGTCGCCGGAGACCAGACTGGCCACCCGGATGGTCACCAGGTTGAAGTTGCCGGTGGTGAGGGCGTAGGCGGAGGCATAGGCTCCCACCGCGTTGGCAAACAGGATGATCAGGGTGCCGAGCAAGGCGGGCGTCAGAACCGGCAGCGCCACGTGCCACACATACTGGCCCTTGCTGGCGCCAAGCAGGGCGGCGGCCTGGGGCCACTCATCCTGCAGGGCGTCGAACGCCGGGTAGAGCAGCAGCAGGGCAAGCGGGATCTGGAAGTAGGTGTAAATCAGGATAAGACCGCTGCCCGAATAGAGGTTGAAGCCGTCGATGAGGCCCCAGGATTTGAGCAGCAGGGTCACCGCGCCATTGATGCCGAGCACGATGATGAAGGCGAACGCCAGCGGCACGCCGCTGAAGTTGCCCGTCATGGTGACGAAGGCCAGCAGCACCCGCTTGACCCGCTCGCCGCTGTGGCGCAGCGCCGCCGCCCCGAGGGTGCCGATGGCGAGCCCCGCCAGGCTGGCGATGCCGGCGATGCGCAAGGAGTTGCCGAAGGATTGCAGATAGAAGGGGGAGCTCAAAATCTCCCGGTAATGGTCGAGACCCCAGCCATCGGTTGTCTGGACGCTGCCCACCAGTACCCACACCATGGGGGCGAGCTGAAACAGGATCATCAATAGGACAAAGGGCAGCAGCACCAGGGCCGGCAGCCAGTGGCGGCGCTCCCGGCGTGGCTTCACCTGTTGATCCGCGAGGATCTCGGTGGTGGCAGGCATCATCAGTGCACCTCGCGCATAAAGGCCGCCTTGAGCAGCGGGGGGGCTGCCGGCTTGTCGTGGGGAACTCCCAGCAGATCCGCCATCAGGGCGCAGAGCTGGGTCTGGGCGATCACTACCCCATCCGGCCAGCGCTCGACGAAGGCGTCGCCAAAGAGCCAGAGTGGCACGGTGCGCTCTTCCGGCAGGGTGCCGCCATGGCTCAGGTCGTTGTTCATGCCGTGATCCGAGGTGATCACCACCTGATACCCCTCTGCCAGCCACTGGGGCAGCAGGTCGGCCAGCAGGCTGTCCATGCGGCGCGCCTGATTGCGGTACTGGCGGGAATCGAGGCCAAACTGGTGGCCCGCATCGTCCACTCCCATGGGGTGGATCAGCAGAAAATCGGGGTCGTACTGGCTGCGCAACCACTCGCCGTCCATCAGCAGGTGGCTGTCGGGGTAGCCGTCATCCCAGTAGAAGCAGCCGTGCTGGATGGGCAGTTGCTCATCGTGAGTGAAGCGATCGCGGGCCGCCAGCCAGGGGCTCTGGTTGTAGAGCTCGCTCACCCAGTGGTAGGCCGCCGCTGCGGTGCGTTTACCCGCGGCCCGGGCCAGATGGAAGATGGAGTCGTGTTGGCTCAGGCGCGTCACCCCGTTGTGGGTGATGCCGCTCGCCACCGGCGGCAGGCCGGTCAGGATGCACTCGTAGAGAGGGCGGGAGAGGGAGGGCAGGGCGGCACTCAGGGTCGTATGCAGGCCGCGCTCTGCCTCCACCATGCCACAGAGGTAGCCCATGCAATGGGCTACCTCTGCTGCCAGGCCATCCACAAGTACCACTATCACCTTGTGTTGCACTGGCCACTCCTTACTGCATGTTGATCATGACGGTTTCCTGCCACTGGCGCGGCAGGGCCTTGGAGCTCTGCTCCCAGGCGGCGTGATCCTGCACCGGCTTGGCATTGGCGTACTGCTCGGCCGGCAGCAGCTTGGCTTTCACGTCATCCGGCAGGGTCACGTTGCTGCGGATGGGGCGGGCGTAGCCACGGGCCAGGTTGATTTGGCCTGCATCGGAGAGGATGTATTCTCGCGCCAGCTTGGCGGCGTTGGGGTTCTTGGCCCACTTGTTGATGATGGTGGTGTAGCCGGCTATGACGGAGCCGTCGCTCGGGATCACCACATCAAACTTCTTGGGGTCGATCTGGTCGCGGTAGTTGAGGGCGTTGAAGTCCCACAGCACCCCCACTTCCACTTCGCCTTTTTCGATGTTGGCGATGGTCGGGTCGTTCAGCGACAGACGGCCCTGCTTGGCCAGCTTGCCGAACAGATCCAGGGCGGGTTTCAGATTCTTCTCGCTGCCGCCGGTGGCATAGGCCGCCGCCAGCACGCCGTTGTTGGCCTGGGAGGCGACGCCCACGTCACCCAGGGTCACCTTGTAGTCGCCACCCAGCAGGGATTGCCAGCTGGTAGGGGCGGCCTTGACCAGATCCTTGTTGATCAGGAAGGCGATGGTGCCGGTATAGGCCAGCATCCAGTGGCCGTCCGCATCCTTGGCCCAGTTGGGAATGTCGGCCCAGGTGGAGGGCTTGTAGGGCTGGGTGACCCCCTGCTTGACCGCGACCGGGCCGAAGGCGCCGCCCACGTCGCCGATGTCGGCGGTGGCATTGGCCTTCTCGGCGGCGAACTTGGCGATCTCCTGGGCGGAGCTCATGTCGGTATCCTGATGCTTGATGCCGTAGATGCTGCCGAGCTGCTGCCAGGTATCCTTCCAGTTGGCCCAGCTGTCCGGCATGCCGACGCTCTGGAGCTGGCCCTCACCGCGGGCGGCTTTTTCGAGATCCGCGATGTTCTCGGCGGCAAACAGCGGTTGACTGATGGCCACCAGGGCCAGTGCACTTGCGATCACGCTTTTCATCATCCCATCCCTCTGGACTAGGTCAGTTAAGGTTCGAGAGGGATGCTAGAGGGGAAATATGACGGTGGCGGGGCGCTTTGATGGCAGTTTCGTGACAATCGCCCTGTCATGGCGCTGTCATCAGGGGCGGTTACAACTCGGGGTCGACAACCTCTGGTCTACTCCAGTGGTGTGCAAACCCGAATGACCGACAGGGATGTGACAGTGACAGAGCGATTGAGTGAACAGGGGATGGCCGATGGCCGCACACCCTCCAAGTGCGAACAGATTTGCCGGACCCTGCGCCGCTATATCGGCAGCGGACACCTGGCGGCGGGGCAGCAGCTGCCCGCCGAACGGGCCCTGAGCGAGCGATTCGCCACCACCCGCATCACCATCAAGGAGGCGCTCTCCAGCCTCGAGGCGGACGGCCTCATCTACCGGGCCGAGCGGCGTGGCTGGTTCGTGGCGCCGCCTCGCCTCACCTACGATCCCGCCATCCACACCCACTTTCACCAGTGGATTGGCGAGCAGCAGCGCACCGCCGAGACCCGGGTGCTGGCCCATGGCAACCAGCTTGCCAGCAGCGAGTTGTGCCGCTGGATGGGTCTGGAACCCTTTACGCCGCTCTACGAGATCCGCCGCCAGCGGCTGATCGACGGTCGCCCCGTGCTCCACGTCAGCCATCACCTGCTGGCGAGCCGCTTCCCCGGCATCGCCAGCGCTCCTCTGGCCAGCTCCCTCACCGAGCTTTACCGGCAGCGCTATGGCATAGGCCAGGGCTGGGCGAGCCTCGAGATCACCCCCTCGGCGGCCCGGGGAGAGATAGCCCGCGCCCTCAACCTGGCCCAGGGGAGCGCCGTGCTGCGCTTGGTGCGGGTCAATCATGACGAGGAGGGGAAGCTGGTGGATTGCGACATCGAGCACTGGCGACCGGACGCCATCCGCATCTGCCTGGATACCCGGGCACTGCAACCGCTCGCCATGGGCGCGCGGCAGGTGCAACTGGCAGAGTAGCGGCGTTCTGGCGCTGACATGGCGGATCCCGCAGGATCCACCGGGATCAGTTGTCGATGTTGGGGATCAGATCGTCGAAGCTCTGGTAGCCGCAGTCGGCCAGTTGCAGCGACATGGTGTAGGTCTTGCTGCCCTCCCGCTGGCCGATGGCGGGGCGGTTGAGCTTGAGCTCCTGATGCCAGTACTCCTTCATGCGATCGATCAGCGCCATGGCCTCGCTCTCCCCCAGATGGAGCTGGCACAGCGCCATGTAGTTGTTGGGCCTGTGCATGTTCTCCACCAGATAGTCCCCCAGCACCGACATGGCCTGGCGCGCCTGCTGGCGGGCGAAGCGGCTGTGCTGCTCGAAGCTGATGCGCTCGCTGATGAGGAAGTGGTAGCTGTTGTCGATGCCAAGCTGCAGGATGCCGAGCTTCTCCAGCTTGCGCAGATAGAGGTAGCAGGAGGCATCGGTCAGGCCGTACTCCCGCTTGAGATCGATGAGGGTCTTGTCGCGCCAGAAGATGTTGGCGAGAAAGGCATAGAGCCCCGGCTCCTTGTGAAACGCCTCGTCCTGCTCCTGGGTGAAGACGGCCCGGCGGCTCTGGGCATCCTGGGTCCGGTCCAGCAGCTCTTCGAAGGAGAGTCCCACCAGATGGCAGATCTCCAGCAGGGTGTCGAACGGCAGGGAGGGCTTGTTCATCATGCGCTTCACGGTGGCGATGGAAACCCCCATGGCTTCTGCCAGGGTCTGATAGCGGATCCCCTTGTCGGTCAGGGTTTTCTTCAGGGTGTCGAGGATGTGATTGGCCAGTGTCTGGCTGTAGGTCATGCAACTATTCCTTTATCTGCATTTTTAGTCGTGTCAGAAATTGAGTGGTTTGTCTGTATCGGGCTCAAATTTTGACACCTAGAAAAACCAGAGGAGGGTAACCCGGTGATAATGGCGGAAATGGCCTGACCAGTTGTGGTGCAAGGTGGCAGAAAATGACACTCGGTGGTGCATATCCTTCAACCTTTCAACATTTTGCTGGTGATGCATATTACATCGCACATAATTCAACACGAATCGGATTCAATACCTTCCTGGTTGAGAAAACGATTGTTTGCTTCCAATTTAAGGGTTTTTTTAACCGCAAGGTTTTATTCTTTCCTGGCATTGAGCGGAACTCGCAAGAGGTCCGCTTTTTTTCTTTTCTCCGAATCTGAGCCCGTCGTCAAGAATGGGGCGCAGTTTTGGTACTTCCTGCGCCACCGACCCCCGAAGGCAGTCCTTTATTCCCCCTGACCGGCAAACAGCTTGGGGATCTCCCGCACCAGCCAGCTCTTGGCCTTGCCCATGGTGTCCCGCCGCCAGGCCAGCACGACCTGGATCTGGTGGCGATATTCGGGACTGATCACCTTGAGTCTGCCCGCCTTGATGTCCTCTTCAATCCAGCGTTGTGGCATGGTGCCGATGCCGAGCCCCGCCAGCAGGGCGTCCCGCTTCTCCCCCATGGTGCTGACGGTCAGGCGCGGCTGCTTGTCGAGCAGGCGGTAGGTGAGCACCGGCTTGCGCAGTGCCGTGTCGGCCACCGCGATGGCGCGATAGCGGCGCAGGGTCTCGTCCGCCAGGGGCTCGGGTTCCTGATGCAGGGGGTGATCGGGGTGGGCGACGTAGAGCATCACCTCCTCCCTGAGTACCTGGTGCTTGATACCGGTCATGGCTATATCGGCATTGAGAGAGGAGATGAGCAGGTCGGCGCGGCCATCTTCCAGGCACTCCCAACTGCCCGCCAGCACCTCGGCGCGAAACCTCAGCCGGGTATCGGTCTGTTCGGCCAGCCGATCCACCAGGGGGTAGAGAGCCTGTACCGGCATCAAGGCATCGACGGCGATGGTGATGTCGGTCTCCCAGCCACGGGAGAGGGCCCGGGTCTCCCCCACCAGGTGCTCGGCCGCCTCCAGCAGCACCCGGCCCCGCTCCAGCAGCATGCGGCCCGCCGGGGTGAACTTGGTCCTGTGGCCGCTGCGGTCGAACAGCATGGCGTCCAGCTCGTCTTCCAGCTTTTGTACCGTGTAGCTCAGCGCCGAAGGCACCTTGCCCAGCTCGTCGGCCGCCGCCGCGAAGCTGCCACGGCGGTCGATGGCGTCCAGCACCCGGATCGCCTCCAGGGTCAGCGCCCGCTCCTTGTTCGATTCCTTGGCCATATCCAACCTTCAATTTTTTTGAATGTGTTTACCAGATTATCTCGCTAACAACTTAGGGGAAGTCACTTTAATATTCAATCAACGCTTAGGCAGGAACGCCTGGCAGCCAAATAAAAGGTAGTTCCGGGCTGAGACATCCCCAAACACGATGTCTGATGTCAGCAAAAGAACAACATAGTATTTGAATGATCTCTTGCATGGATGCATTGATTCGGGCCCAAGGGGCCTTGGCAATGACATAAAACCCAAGAGAGTGAATGAACATGAAAAACGTAATCAAGATGCTGGCCGTTGCAGGCCTGATGACCGCAGGTGCCGCCCAGGCTGCCGTTCCCGCTGACTTCAATGCCGCCCCGGGCGTGCTGTTTGTCAACTGGAGCGCCACCGCCGCGATGGACGGCAAGGCCAACCCCATGCTGGAGGTGCGCGACGAGTCCGGTGATCTGCTGGCTTCCGTCCACGCCAACCTGATGGGCACCCAGCAGGTCGCCATCCCGAGCCGCACCCAGGGCAACCTGACGGTGAGCCTGGGCAACGAAAGCAGCAGCTACCGCATCCCCTTCGGTCTGGGTGACGGTCGCCAGCGTTAATGAACCAACTTGGTCAGTGAGGAGCACACCATGATGAAATTGAGAGCCGCAGAAGCACGGGGCAAGGCCAACTTTGGCTGGCTGGATGCCCGTCACAGCTTCTCCTTCGGTCACTACTATGACCCGGAATGGATGGGACACTCTGCCCTGCGGGTCATCAATCAGGATCGGGTGGCGCCGGGTGGCGGTTTCGCGACCCACCCTCACGCCAACATGGAGATTCTCACCTGCGTGCTGCAAGGCACCATAGAGCACAAGGACAGCCTAGGCCACGCCGAGCAGATCCCGGCGGGGGATTTCCAGCTGATGAGCGCAGGGTCCGGCATCCGGCACAGCGAGTACAACCCCTCGCAGACCGAGCCGCTCTCCCTGCTGCAAATCTGGATCGAGCCGAATGAACACGGCACGACCCCGGGTTATCAGCAGAAGAAGATTGAAAACAAGCCCGGGATGACGCTGGTGGCGTCACCGGACGGCGAGGCGGGATCCTTCAGGATCCGCCAGCAGGCCAGAGTGTGGCGTCTGCAGCTCGCAGAAGGGGAGACCCTGGAGTGGGCACTGCAAGGGCGTCATGGTTACCTGCACATGATTTCAGGGGAGCTGACCGGCAACGGTCTGGCTGCCCGACCCGGCGACGGGCTGCTCAGCCGCGACGAGTCGAGCTGGGTGCTCACCGCCTCCAGGGGGAGTGAAGCCCTGCTGTTTGACCTGCCTTGATAGAAAAATCTTGGCGAAATGAATGAGTTAACAATTAGCTTTTACACTGTAAATACCATGATGGTAAGCAAAGGAATATGACGATGGACAAGATGAAAGATGTGGCACTGCTGGTGGGTCGTGTACTGCTGGCGCTGATGTTCGTGATGGCTGGTTGGGGCAAGATCGGCGGTTACGCCGGTACCCAGGGTTACATGGAAGCCATGGGCGTGCCCGGGTTCATGCTGCCCCTGGTGATCCTGCTGGAGCTGGGTGGCGGTCTTGCCATCATGCTGGGCCTGTTTACCCGCAGCCTCTCCGTGCTGCTGGCCGGTTTCACCCTGATGGCCGCCTTCATCTTCCACTATCAGCCTGCCGAGCAGATGCAGATGCTGATGTTCATGAAGAACGTCTCCGTGGCCGGTGGTTTCCTGGCCCTGGCGGCGGCCGGTGCAGGGGCTTTCAGCCTGGATGCCCGCCTCGGCAAGCACTGGTAATACCCTGACGTTTCAAGTTTTCCAACGCCTTTTGGCCGGTGCCCTGCACCGGCTTTTTTGTGCCCGCTTCCCGGGGATGCCATCTGTGTGACGGCGCGCAGTCCGGAGGCCACAAGTGCCTTTTGCATCTTATCCCCCGATCCCCGACAATCCCGATTCGCGTGCCGTGACGGGAATGCCAGAGAGTGTCCCCCCGCGCACCCCCTCTTCATGAAATTGGCGGGAGTCGTCCATGTTTACCCTCTACCACTCCAATCAGCTGGATCTGCTCAAGGAGCTGCTGGTGAGCCGCATCCGGCAGGCTCCGCTCTCCCACCCCTTCGATCGGGAGCAGATCCTGGTGCAGAGTCCCGGCATGGCCCAGTGGCTCAAACTGGAGCTGGCCAAGGCGTTCGGCATCGCCGCCAACATCGACTTTCCCCTGCCCGCGAGTTTCATCTGGGAGATGTTCACCCGGGTGCTGGCGGACGTGCCGCGCCAGAGCCCCTACAACAAGGGAGCCATGAGCTGGCACCTGATGACCATTCTGCCCACTCTGCTCGGCAGACCCGCCTTTGCGCCCCTCGCGGCCTATCTGGGGGGCAGTGACGGGGAGGCGCCGGAGCAGGTGCGGCTCTGGCAGCTCTGCCAGAAGGTGGCGGATCTGTTCGACCAGTATCTGGTCTACCGGCCGGACTGGATCGCCCGCTGGGAAGAGGGGGAAGGATTGAGCCAGGAGCTGGCCGGAGTGAGCGGTCAGGATTGGCAGCCCGAGCTCTGGCGCGAGCTGGTGGCCCGCACCCTGGCCCTCAGCCCCAGCGGCTACCACCGCGCCAACCTCTACGAGGCCTTCATCCACGAGCTGGAGCGCACCCGGGATCTGCCGGGCAGGCTGCCGCAACGGGTCTTCGTGTTCGGCATCTCGGCCCTGCCGCCCCGCTATGTGGAGGCCCTGCTGGCCCTCGGCAGCCGCCCCGAGGTGGAGGTACACCTGTTTGTGACCAACCCCTGCCGCTACTACTGGGGGGACTTGCTCGATCGCAAGACCCTGGCGCGCCTCGAAAACAAGCTCAAGCCCGGCACGGATCTCGAGACCCTGCAGGGTCCCGCCAACCCCTTGCTCGCCTCCATGGGCAAGCTGGGGCGTGACTACCTGCACCAGCTGATGGAGCTGGAGGTGCCGCAGATCGAGGCCTTCGTCGACATCGAGGATCGCGACGATGAGGGCAAGGTCACCTTGCTGCGGGCCATCCAGAAAGACGTGCTGGAGCTGGCGGAACGGGGGGCCGGCGAGTTCAATCTCGATGCCAGCCACCACAAGAGCCCTGTCAGCCTGGATGACGGCACTTTGCAGATCCACGCCTGCCACGGCCCCATGCGGGAGCTCGAGGTGCTGCATGACCGGCTGCTGGCCCTGTTCGAGCAGGATCCCACCCTCACCCCCAAAGACGTGGTGGTGATGATGCCGGACGTCAACAGCTACGGCCCCTACATCCAGGCCGTTTTTGGCAAGGAGGGCGGCAAGGGGCGGGGCGGGGCCCGCGGCCAGATCCCCTTTGCGATCTCCGATCGGGCGGCGAGCCAGGAGAGCCCGCTGCTGCAAAGTTTCCTCGCCCTGCTCAGGCTGCCGAACGCCCGCTTCGGGGCGGGGGAGCTGCTCGCCATCCTGGAGGTGCCCGCCGTGCTGCGCCGCTTCGAGTTGGACGACGACGAGTTCAACGTGCTGCGACGCTGGGTGCAGGAGACCGGCATCCGCTGGGGGCTGGATGACGACTATCCCGAGCGCTTCGCGCTGCCGCGTCTGTCCGGCAACAGTTGGCTGTTCGGCCTGAGGCGCATGCTGCTGGGCTTTGCCATGGGGGACGGGGAGCCGGTGGCGGGGATCCTGCCCTATGCGGACATCGAGGGGCAGCAGGGGCTGATCCTCGGCAAGCTCGCCTGGTTCGTCGACTCCCTGGCGGAGTTTCTGCCCCGGCTGCAACAGGCGCAGCCGCTGGCCGAATGGCACGCCTGCCTGCTGGCGCTGCTGGAGCGCTTCTACCTCGCCGACGAGGATGAAGAGCGCCAGCTCCAGCTCATTCGCAGCCAGCTCATCGACTGGCAGGCCCAGCTCGGCGAGGCCCGCTTCGAGCAGGCCATCAGTGCCGACCTCTTGCAGGACTACCTCGGCAGCGTGCTGGGGGAGTCCCGCTCCAGCCAGCGCTTCCTCGCCGGTCAGGTCAACTTCTGCACCCTGATGCCGATGCGCTCCATTCCCTTCCGCCAGGTCTGCCTGCTCGGCATGAACGACGGCGTCTACCCGCGCACCCTGCCCCCCATGGGCTTCGATCTGATGGCGGTGGCCTCGCGGCGCGGGGACCGATCCCGCCGGGATGACGACCGCTACCTCTTCCTCGAGGCGCTCCTCAGTGCCCAGCAGGGGCTCTACATCAGCTATCAGGGGTTCAGCGCCCAGGACAACAGCGAGAAGGTGCCCTCCGTGCTGCTGGCGGAGCTCATCGACTACGTGCGCCAGGGCTTCGTGCTGGCGGGGGATGAAGATCTCGACGACGACACCTCGGGCCGGCGGCTGCTCGAACACCTGATCGTGGCGCACCCCCTCACCCCCTACAGCCCGGCCTACTTTTACCCCGAACCCGGCTCCGGTCTCTTCACCTATGCCGCCGACTGGCTGCCGGCCCTGAGCCCGGAGCGGGGGGCCGCCAACTTCCAGAGCGGCGATCTGCCCCTGCCCGCGGAGTGGGGCAGGGAGCAGGGGCTGGAGCTGGCGGAGCTGCTGCGCTTCTATCGCCAGCCAGCCAGGTACTTCCTCAACCGCCGCCTCAAGGTGTGGTTCGAGCTGGAGGAGGCGACCATCGAAGACAGCGAGCCCTTCGAGCTGGACGGCCTGCAGCACTATCAGCTCAAGGCGCTGCTGCTGGATGCCCATCTGACCGAAGGGGAGAGCGAGGCCCGTCGCCACCGGCTGCAACTCTCCGGCCTGTTACCGCAAGGGTGGTTCGGCAGCCTGCTGCTGGAGGAGATCGACGGCGAGATGGGCAAGCTGGCGGCGCGGCTGCGTCCCTGGACGGGGGACAAACAGGCGGTGGAGATCGACATCGCCCTGGCCCAGGGGCAGCTCCAGGGCTGGATAGACACCCAGAAGGGACGAGCGCTGGTGGTCAAACCCGGCAGCTTCAACGGCAAGGATCTGCTGCTGGCCTGGATCCAGCACCTTTGCCTCTCATTGAGCAGCGCCCCCGGCGACACCCTGTTGTTCGATGCCAAACAGAGTCTGCGGCTGCCAAGGCTTGCGGCGGACGAGGCGCGGCCCAGGTTGGCGGCCCTGGTGGCCCTCTGGACCCAGGGGATGAAGCGGCCGCTGCCCTTCTTCCCGAGCACCGCCTGGGAGTGGCTCAGGGCGATCGAGAAGGATCCGGCAAAGCCGGAGGAGGCCGACAAGGCGGCACTTGCCCGCTTCAACGGCGGCTACATGGTGACGGGAGAGGGGCAGGACGTCTATGTCGCCCGCTGCTTCCCGGAACTCGATGACGAGGTGCTGGCCCAGTTGCAGGGGCTGGCCCGTGAATACCTGACCCCGCTCCATCAGGCGCTGGAGGAGTTGCAATAATGGCTAACCCGCTCAATCCCCTGCGCTTTCCCCTCTATGGCGAGCGGCTGATCGAGGCCTCCGCCGGGACCGGCAAGACCTATACCATCGCGGGCCTCTATCTGCGCCTCTTGCTGGGCCACGGCCCGGTTATCGAACAAGCAGGCGAGGAGGGGGGAGACGCCGGTCAGCCCTGTGCCCACGAGCGGCCCCTGTCGGTGACCGAGATCCTGGTGGTGACCTTTACCGAGGCGGCCACCGCCGAACTGAGGGGGCGGATCCGCGCCCGCATCCACGAGGCGCGCCTCGCCTTTATGCGCGGTCACAGCACGGATACCCTGCTGGCCCAACTGCTGGTGGAGGTGGAGGATCACGACCTGGCGGCCCGTCGCCTGCTGGCCGCCGAGCGGCAGATGGACGAGGCGGCGGTCTTCACCATCCACGGCTTCTGCCAGCGGATGCTCAGGCAGAACGCCTTCGAGTCGGGCGCCCTCTTTGAAACCGAATTTTTGACCGACGACAGCCGGCTCCGGCTGCAGGCGGTGAGTGACTACTGGCGCGCCGAGTTCTATCCGGTGGATCAGCCCCTGGCCCGGGCGGTGCGAAGGCTCTGGCCGAGCCCCGCCGCCCTGCTGCGGGAGATGGGGAGCTGGCTCGACAACGACGAGCTGGAGATCCGCCCGGTGGCGGGGGATGAGACCCTGGCGGCGCGGCACAGCGTCGCCATGGCCCGCATCGGGGCGGTGAAAGCCGGGTGGCTGGCGCAGACGGACGAGATCCGCCGCCAGACCGAGGGGCAGATCAGCCGTTACACCGGCAAGAACTACGAGGGCTGGCTTGCCAAGATTGGCGACTGGGCGCAGGACGAGACCAGCGGCTACGTCCTCCCCAAGGAGCTGGAGCGCTTCGGCCAGCAGGCGCTGGAGGAGAACCTCAAGAAGGGGGGAACGGTGCCCACCCTGCCGCTTTTTGGCGAGATAGACGCCCTGCTGGCGAGCCGACCGGGCATCCGGGATCTCGTCTTGCAGCGTGCGGCCAGGGTGGTGCGCAGCCGAATGCAGGAGAGCAAGCGCCAGGCCCATCAGCTCTCCTTCGACGATCTGCTGCGGGATCTCGACGGGGCGCTCGGCTCGGGCCTGGGGGAGCGGCTTTGCGAGCGCATCCGCGCCACCTACCGGGTCGCCATGATCGATGAATTCCAGGATACCGACCCCCAGCAGTACCGCATCTTCCACCGTCTTTACGGCGGTCACCAGGACACGGCGCTCCTGATGATCGGCGACCCCAAGCAGGCCATCTACGGCTTTCGTGGCGCGGACATCTTTACCTACATCCAGGCGCGGCGAAATGTGAGCGCCCACTACACCCTGGGGCGCAACTGGCGCTCAAGCCGCGCCCTGGTGGCGGCGGTCAACGGCCTGTTCGAGCGGGCGAAGGATCCCTTCATCTACGAGGCGGACATCCCCTTCCTGCCGGTGGAGGCGCAGGGCAAGAGCCGGGCACTGCTGATCGAGGGGCAGACCGCCCCCGTGCTGCACTGCTGGCAGCTCACCGGTCAGCCCACCTTCAACAAGGGGGAGTACCAGAGCAGGATGGCCCGCGCCACGGCGGCGGAGATCCATCGCCTGCTCACGCTGGCCCGGGAGGGCAAGGCGGTGCTCGGCAGCGAGCCGGTCAGGGCCGGGGATATCGCCGTGCTGGTGCGCACCGGCGCCGAGGGCAAGCTGGTGCAGCAGGAGCTGGCGCGCCTTGCCATCGCCTCCGTCTATCTGTCGAACCGCGAGAGCGTGCTGGCCCAGGTGGAGGCGCGGGAGATCCTGCTGATCCTGCACGCCTGCCAGAACCCGAGCGATGAGCGAAGCCTGCGGGCGGCGCTCGCCACCGGCCTGTTCGATCTCGATGCCAGGGCCCTGGACGCGCTGGCCTCTGACGAGCGGGCCTGGGAGAGCGCGGTGCAGGAGTTCATGGGATACCGCGCGGTCTGGCATCGCCACGGGGTGCTGGCCATGCTGCGGGCCCTGATGCACGGGCGCAACCTCGCCGCCTCCCTGCTGGCGAGCCCCTACGGGGAGCGGCGGCTGACCAACTTCCTCCATCTCGGCGAGCTGCTGCAACAGGCGAGCGGCGAGCTGGACGGGGAGTACGCCCTGCTGCGCTGGCTCGGGGAGGCGGTGAGCCAGCCCAACGGCCAGGACGGGGAGCAGATACTTCGCCTGGAATCCGAGCGTAAGCTGGTGCAGATCGTCACCATCCACAAATCCAAGGGGCTGGAGTACCCGCTGGTCTTCCTGCCGTTCATTTGCAGCCACCGCGCCGCCGACACCCCCCTGTTCCACGAAACGGGGGAGGCGGGCAATCGCACCGTGCTCGATCTCACCGGTGCCGAGGAGTCCCTGGCCGAGGCCGACAAGGAGCGCCTCGCCGAAGACTTGCGCCTGCTCTACGTGGCCCTGACCCGGGGGGTCTATGCCACCTGGCTCGGGCTGGCGCCGGTGCGCTCCGGGGCGGGCAAGTCGGAGAAGACCGACCTGCACCGCACCGCCATCGGCTACCTGCTGCAAAAGGGGGAGGAGGGGGACGCCGGGACACTGGCGACCGCCCTCACCGACCTGGCCCAGGCCCTGCCGGGGGTGGCCGTCGGTGAGCCCTCGCTCACCCGCCCGGCCCCGCTGCCCGCCGAAGCGGAGACGCCGGGGGAGCCCAGCGTGCGCGCGTTCCAGGGGCAGCTTGAGCGGGACTGGTGGATCAGCTCCTACTCCGGGCTCGCGGCCCAGGGCAACGGCCACGGCAAGGGGGTGCTGGCCAACCCCGGCTTCGACGACGAGGTGGCCACCGAGGCCGCCGTCACCGTGCAGGAAGAGGAGGCGCCCGCCCCTTCCATCTTCACCTTCCCCAAGGGGGCGCGTCCCGGCACCCTGCTCCACAGCCTGTTCGAGACCATCGACTTCGAGCACGCGAAGGGCGAGTCGCTGGCACAGCACATCGCCGCCCTGCTGACCCAGGAGGGGTTCGACGAAGGCTGGGCCCCCGTGCTGCAACAGCAGGTGGAGGCGGTGCTGGATACTCCCCTTGAGACCGGCCTTGGGGATCCGGTGCGGCTGCGGGATCTGGCCCCCGAGCGCAAACAGGTGGAGCTGGAGTTCTTCCTGCCCATGGGGCGGGTGACGGCACCGGCGCTCACCGCACTCTGCCAGCAGCACGACCCCCTGTCGCGGGGCGGCAAGCCGCTCGGTTTTGCCACCGTGCAGGGGATGCTCAAGGGCTTCATCGACCTGGTGTTCGAGTGGCAGGGGCGCTGGTATCTGCTCGACTACAAATCGAACCACCTTGGCATGAGCCCCGCCGATTACGGCCGCCCGGCCCTGGAGCGGGCCATGGTCGAGCATCGCTACGATCTGCAATACCAGCTCTATTCGCTGGCCCTGCACCGGCTGCTCGCCTTGCGGCTACCGGGCTACGATTTCGACCGGCATTTTGGCGGGGTCTTCTATCTCTTCCTGCGCGGCATGCCCCAAGGGGGCATTTTCCATGCCCGGCCCAGCCGGGAACTGGTGCTGGGGCTGGACGAGTTGTTTAGTAAAGGTGTGACGTCTGACGATCATCGTTTAGAAAAATCGAACAAGGCAGAGGCATGAGGGGCGAGATGAAGGGCGAAACCATGATAGAGCGGCTGAAAGCCTTGGCGCTGGCGGGGCGCATCCGCCAGCTTGACCTGCAATTTGCCAGGCTGGTGGCCGACCTTGGCGGCAGCCCCGAGCTGGTGCTGGGGGCCGCGCTCGCCTGCCATGAGCTGGGGCGCGGCCATGTCTGCCTGCCGCTGGCGATGCTCGCTCAGGGCGGTGACGGGCAGGGATCCTCGCGCCCCTTCGGGCTGGATCCGGATCAGAGCCGGGATCTGCTGGCGGATCTCGCGGATCCTGCAAGCTGGCCCGCCCTCTTTGCGGCCAGCCCCCTTGTGGGGAGCGAACAGGAGGAGGGAGAGGTCCCCCGCTGGCCCCTGCGGCTCTGGGGGGATCGCCTCTACCTCACCCGCTACCACGACTTTGAGCTGGGGGTGGCCCGCCACCTTAGCGCCTTGAGTGAACGGGCCGAATGGCCGGAGATTGCCCCGGCCCTGTCGCGCCTCTTTGCCCGCGACTACGGCCTGGTGTTCGGGGCCTTGCTCAAGGCCCGCCTCGCGCCGGATTTCTCCGTCCGCCACTTTGTGGAGAAGTACCTGGATCTGGTCTTCCCCCATGAGGTGGAGTGGCCGGCCGTGGAGACCCTGCTAAAAAGCGCCCAGGCGGCCAGCGAGCTGGAGCGGCTGGATACCCTGGTGCCCGAGGCGCTCTGCTGCAACGGCCAGAAGCTGGCGGCGGCCACGGCGGCGGCGCGCCCCTTCGCGGTCATCTCCGGCGGCCCCGGCACCGGCAAGACCACTACGGTGGCCAAGCTCCTCGCCATCCTGGTGGAGACCGGCCTGCAAGGGGGCAAGGCCCCGGCGATCCGGCTGGTGGCCCCCACCGGCAAGGCGGCGGCGCGTCTGACCGAGAGTATCGGCGCTGCCCTGCAGGCCCTGGATCTGCCCCCCGAGTGGGTACAGGCCATCCCCACCGAGGCGGGCACCCTGCACCGGCTGCTCGGGGTGATCCCCGGGCGCAGCCAGTTCCGCCATCACAGAGGTAACCCGCTGCACCTCGACCTGCTGGTGGTGGACGAGGCCTCCATGGTGGACCTGCCCATGATGGCGCGCCTGCTGGACGCGCTGCCCCGCCACGCCCGCCTCATCCTGCTCGGCGACAAGGATCAGCTCGCCTCGGTGGAGGCAGGGGCCGTGCTCGGGGATATCTGCAGCTTTATCGAACAGGGCATCAGCCCGGCGCAGGCACATTGGCTCTCCCGCCAGACCGGCTATCGCCTGCAAGGCACGCCATCAGGGGCCAGCGTGCGCGACAGCCTCTGTTTGCTCTCCAAGAGCTGGCGCTTTGACCAGCATTCGGGCATCGGCCAGCTGGCGCGCGCCTGCAACAGCGGCGACGGAGCGGCGGTGGAGGCGGTCTGGGGCGCAGGATTTGGCGACATCCGCCTGCACCCCTGGGCGGGGGAGGCCTACAACGCCTTGATCGCAGAGGGGGTGGCCGGTTATGGCAGCTACCTCAAGGCGGCCCGGGCCGGCGAGGATCCGGCGGCGGTGTTCAAGGCGTTCAACGGCTTCCAGATCCTCTGCGCCCTGCGGGACGGCCCCTTCGGGGTGACGGGGCTCAACGAGCGGCTCGAACTGGCCCTTGCCAAGGCGGGGCTGATCCAGCGTGACGGCGACTGGTATGCGGGCCGCCCGGTGATGGTGGTGCGCAACGACCACGGGGTGGGCCTCTACAACGGCGACATGGGGCTCTGCCTGCCCGATGACACCGGCCGCCTCAAGGTGTGGTTCGAGCAGCCGGACGGCACCCTACGGGCCCTGCTGCCCAGCCGGTTGCCCCCCCATGAGACGGTCTACGCCATGACCATCCACAAATCCCAGGGCTCGGAGTTTGCTCACACTGTACTGGTGCTGCCGGACAGCCCCAGCCCGCTGTTGACCCGCGAACTGGTGTATACCGGCATCACCCGCGCCAAGGCCCGGCTTGATCTCTACGGTGATCGCGCCCTGCTGGCACAGGCGGTACGGAAAAAGACCGAGCGGTATTCGGGGTTGGCACAGAGGTTGGGGTGAATATTCATTATGAAGAAACAATGAATATATGTAATATGGTTTATTTATATTGCAATGTACAAGAATTTTGTAAAGGGTAGAATAATGACTAACAATATAGATGTAAAGATCGATGTGGGTGGGTTTGAATTGATTCACTCAGGTATTTTGAACTTATTTACAAAAAGTTTTAAATTGACTATCAATGATTTGGCTATAACCTTTTTCTTTGAAAACAAGACCGATGTGACAGGAATAAGAGTTATAGGTAAACCTGTTGATAATAAAAACTTAAATGTAACATTTGTTAACTTGAGTAACTCTTTGTTAGAGGGTTTTTTCACTCCATTAAGCATCGGTACGTTAAATGGAAAAAATCTTTATATGAATTTTTCAGGTTGGACTGTTAATGATGAGAATCATATAAGGAGTTTAGTTTATAACATATTCACTCGTGAAGGTGAGTGATTATGTCTGAAAATAGATTAACATTTACTGAGAGTGATGCTCAGCCAGATGGCGTGCAAAGAGATGCAAATATTAGAAATCGATTGAATTCGATAGATCAAGAAGGCTCCATTACAAAAAGTATTGGTACCGGTGAAAATGCAAAAAACTCATTTGTATATGTGACTTTAAAGTGGTCATTTTTATCCATGATGACCATCATATTATTGATCATAGCGATAAACGTATATTTTAATGATAGTAATAATAAGCCTGATTTTGTAAAGGATATTAAGGATGTATGGTCATTGGCGACATCATTAATAACCCTTGCTCTAGGATATGCGTTTGGTAAATCAAAAGAATAATTTTTAAAACACTGCTCTCATATTTTGGCTTCGCAGGCTCAGCACCAACCTACCGATTTTGTAGGTTGTGGCTGAGCGTAGCGAAGCCCAACGTTTACCGCGTATTTTCTTTTTTCCGCCCCCTCATCCCCAGCCCTTCTCCTCCTTTTCTAATAAACGGGAGAGGGGAGCAAATACGCTGTCCGATTACGCTTCGCTAATCGAACCTACGTAGTTGCCACCTCGATTATTTGATTCGTCCAGCCAGGGGCGCTTGCTTGCTCCTCCCCCTGCCAAGGGGGAGGCGGGGAGGGGGTCATGGCCCCATCCGTCAATCGGCACGGCATACCCCTACCTTCCCCTTGAAAAGGGGAGGGGCAAAGCAGAGGGTTCACCGGTTGCATGGCAGAGTGGCATCACTCGAACCGTCCTCCTGCCTTCAGGGGCGCCGAGCCGCCAAAAAAACGGGGCCCGAGGTGTCCCCCGGGCCCCGCAAGCAGATGGCGTGCTTAGATGCTGGATTTGACGCTGACGAACTCGGGGTAGGCATCGATGCCGCACTCGTGGACATCCACACCCATCATCTCTTCCTCTTCGCTGACCCGCAGGCCCATGGTGGCCTTGAGCAGGCTCCAGACCACGAGGGAGACGACAAAGACCCAGCCGAAGATGGTGGCAGCCCCCAGCAACTGGGCACCGAAGGTGGCGCTCGTGTTGGAGAAGGGCACCACCATCAGGCCGAACAGGCCGCAGACGCCGTGTACCGAGATGGCACCGACCGGATCATCGATCTTCAGGCGATCGAAGGCGACGATGGCGTAGACCACCAGGGCACCGGCCAGGGCGCCGATCAGGCTGGCGAACAGCGGGCTGGGGGAGGCCGGGTCGGCGGTGATGGCGACCAGACCGCCGAGGGCGCCGTTGAGGATCATGGTGAGATCCGCCTTGCCCCAGGTGAGCTTGCTGACCAGCAGGGCGCCGACCACACCGGCGGCCGCGGCGGCGTTGGTGTTGACGAACACGGTGCCGATGGCGGTGGCGTCAGCGGCGCTGGAGAGCGCCAGTTGGGAGCCACCGTTGAAGCCGAACCAGCCCATCCAGAGGATCAGGGTGCCCAGGGTCGCGAGCGGCAGGTTGGAGCCGGGGATGGGGTAGATCTCCCCTTGCTTGCCATATTTGCCGCGACGGGGGCCGAGCAGCAGCACGGCGGCCAGGGCAGCGGCAGCGCCCGCCATGTGGACGATGCCGGAGCCTGCGAAGTCGGAGAAGCCCGCCTCTTTCAGGAAGCCGCCGCCCCAGCTCCAGTAGCCTTCCACGGGGTAGATGAAGCCGGTCATCACCACGCAGAACAGCAGGAAGGACCAGAGCTTCATCCGCTCTGCCACCGCACCTGAGATGATGGAGGTGGCGGTGGCGACGAACACCACCTGGAAGAAGAAGTCGGAGTGCAGGGAGTGGCCCGCGTCGTCCGCCTGGCTGCCCATCAGGCTGCCAAAGCTCGGCAGCCAGCCGCCGGCGCTGTTGTCCACGTACATGATGTTGTAGCCGACCAGCAGGAACATGATGCAGGCGATGGCATAGAGCAGGATGTTCTTGGTCAGGATCTCGGTGGTGTTCTTGGCGCGGACCAGGCCAGCTTCGAGCATGGCGAACCCGGCGGCCATCCACATGACCAGCACGCCGGAGATCAGCAGGTAGAAGGTGTCGAGTGCATAGCGCAGCTCGCTGACGGATGTGATCAACTCTTCCATGTCGTATTCCTCAGTTCCAGTCGTATCAAAGGGCATCTGCGTCGGTCTCGCCGGTGCGGATGCGCACGGCGGCCTGCAGGTCATAAACGAAGATCTTGCCGTCACCTATCTTGCCGGTGTGGGCGGCCTTGCTGATGGCTTCGATGATCTGCTCGACGTTGTCGGCCAGGGTGGCGATCTCCAGCTTTACCTTGGGCAGGAAATCCACCTGGTATTCGGCACCCCGGTACAGCTCGGTGTGCCCCTTCTGGCGGCCAAACCCCTTGACCTCGGAAACCGTCAGCCCCTCGACGCCGAGGCTGGCGATGGCTTCGCGCACGTCGTCGAGTTTGAACGGCTTGATGATGGCGGTGATTAATTTCATGCAATATCCCCAATCCTTGTGGTTCACCCAGATAAAGGCAAATATTGCGCCAGAAAAGTATTTTTCTTTTTATTCATACACTTGCTTATTAATCGCAACCCTGGTCAGCGAGGCTTGCCCAATATGGGCAGGGCTGCGCCAAAGGTGTGCACCGCCGTGGTGCAATCTGGCCGGCAGAAGAACGGAAGGGAGCGTGACGGCGCGCAAGACTCGAAAGTGTGCGGGCTGCTACTGTTGTTCAACAAGAGGGCAACCTGGCCGATAACCCGTCATGGCGGGGTGTCGAGGCCAGTCGCCCCCTTGAAGGCTCGACCGGCAGGCCCGGTTTTCCCGCCAGGTCAACAAGCGGAACCGTGGTGCCGAGTAGCAGAACAAGGAAGGTTTTCATGCTGCATGACAATGAGATGACAAGGCTACCGGCCCTCGACGAGGCCGTGATGAGCGGCATGCTGGAGGTGGTGAGCGACGGTCTCTGGGACTGGAATGCCAACACCGGCTATGTCCATCGCTATCCCGGCTGGTATCAGATGCTGGGGTATGAGCCCCACTCCCTCGACAACACCGTCTTTACCTGGGAGAACCTGATCCACCCGGACGATCTGGCGCAGGTCATGGAGAGCTTCGATGCCTGCCTGAGCGGGCGGGCGGCGGACTACCGGGCCGAATACCGCTGCCGTTGTCGTAACGGTGACTACCTCTGGGTGGCGGATTGTGGCCGCATCGTCGCACGCAACCCGGACGGCAGTGTCGCCAGGATGGTGGGGGCACACCGCAACATCCACGCCCAGCGGGAACTCTACGCCCGGCTGGAGCTGCAAAACCGCACCCTGGAGCAGCAGGTTGCGCAGCGTACCGCCGAACTGGAGCGGCTCAACCAGGCCTTGCAGTTCCAGGTGGAGGAAAACCGTCGCCTGGCGGAGACGGACTCCCTGACTGGCGCGGCCAGCCGCTATCGGCTGGAGCAGGCGGTGCGGCTGGAGCATGAGCGCGCCAAGCGCTTCAAGGAGCCCTTTGCCGTGATCGCCATGGACGTGGACGACTTCAAGCAGATCAACGATCGCCATGGCCACGGGGTGGGGGACCAGACTCTGATCGATATCGTGCAGCTGACCCGGGGCTGCATCCGCGAGATCGATCTGCTGGCCCGCTGGGGGGGTGACGAGTTCATGCTGGTGCTTCCCAATACCCGGTTGCCCGACGCCCGGGTGGTGGCCGAAAAGCTGAGGCAGCGCCTGAGCCATGCCAGGGTCAAGGGGATCGAGCCCGTGACCTTGAGTTTCGGGTTGGTGGAGTCCGACCCCGACGAGCAGGTGTCCCACCTGATGGCACGGGTCGACAGGGCGCTCTACCGGGCCAAGCTGGCGGGCAAGGACCAGCTCAGCGGCTGACAAGGGCACTGGTCGGAGCCGCTACGGGGCTTTTCCCCCCCGAATACGGCTTGACCAAGGGATTTTCTTGACTCCAATTCATCCCGCTGGTTTCATGCGCGCTCTTTTCATTCTTGCGAGATGTATCTTCATGAAAAAGTCCTTGCTGATTGCCCTGACCGCCCTGCCTCTGGTTGCCCACGCCGGCCTGATGGATTCCCTGACCGACACCGTGACCAGCAGCGTCACCAGCACCGCCAAAGAGATGGCTGGCAACGCCATGGACACCGCTTCCAACGAAGCGATCAAGAAGGCCCTGGACATCAAGGAAGGCGGCTCCAACAAGCAGGCCATCAAGGACAAGCTGGGCGCCCCGGCCAGCACCAAGACCGACGCCGGTCTGGAAGTGTGGACCTATGACCTGGGCGCTCTGAACAAGGCCTCCCCGCTGCTGGCCGAGACCACCAAGTCCCTGCTGAAAGACTCCGAAGTGGCCCAGAAGAACGTGGTCATCAAGTTCGAAGGCGAGACCGTGAAGACCCTGAACCTGGCCAACAAGGCCTGAGTCCTGGCAAGGTGAATGAAAAAGGGGCCCGCGGGCCCCTTTTTGCTGCCTGGTGTTCAGGCTCACACCTTGAAGCGGTGCACCAGTGCCAGCAACTGGCGGTTGGACCCCAGCAGGGTGGCGGCGCTCTGCTCCGTGTTGCCGCCGTTCTCCACCAGGAGGTTCAGCATGTCGCGAATGCTCACCATGTTGCGGTTGATCTCCTCGGTCACCCGGCTCTGCTCCTCGGCAGCGGTGGCGATCTGGCTGCTGAGATCGTGGATTTGCACCACGGCGTCGGCCATGGTGTCGAGCCCGCCGGTGACCTGCCCCGTGGTGTCGGCCGCCGCCTGGCAACTGCGCTTGGTCTGCTCCATGGCGACCACGGCCTCGGCGACCCCCTGGGTGAGCCGTGACAACATGCTGCCCACTTCGGCGGTGCTGTTCTGGGTGCGTGCCGCGAGGGCACGCACCTCGTCGGCCACCACCGCGAAGCCCCGGCCCTGTTCACCGGCCCGGGCCGCCTCGATGGCGGCGTTGAGCGCCAGCAGGTTGGTCTGGGCGGCGATGCCGCCGATCACCCCGAGCACGCTGCCGATCTGCTGGGCATCTTCCTGCATCTCCAGTACCTTGGCGGCGGCGAGATCCACCTCGTCGATGAGTGCCACCACGCTGGCGGAGGCTGACCCCACCACCTTGCGGGAGCTGGCCGCCTGACCATTGGCGGCCTCGGTGAAGCTGGCGGAGTCGTTGGCGTGGCGGGCAACGCTGTCGGCGGTGGAGCTGAGTTCGTTGAGGGCGGTGACGACCTGATCGGTTTCGCTGGCGTGTTCTCCCAGGATCCGCCTGGCCTGCCCGGTCTGCTGATCGAGCTGGGCCAGCTCGCGGGTGATGAGGTCGGTGGCGGCGGTCACCTGCACCATCATCTGTTGCAGGAAGGCGATGAAGCGGTTGACCGACAGGGCGATGTTGTCCAGCTCGTCATGCCCTTTGACCTGGATGCGGGCGGTCAGATCGGCGTCGCCGGCGCTGAGGGCGTCGATGTTGAGCTTGAGGGTCTGCAGGCGGCTGCCAAGCTGGCTGATGGCCAGCACCATGAGCACGAACAGCAGCCCCGCCAGGGGGAGCTGGATGCTCGCCAGGGTGGCGAGCACATCCCGGCTGTCCTGGGTCAGGGTGCGGGTCGGCAGGGCGGCGGCCAGCAGCCAGGGGGTCCCTTCGATGGCCTCCATCAGCAGGGTCTGCTCCTCACCCTGATCCTGGAAGGTGGTGCGCAGCTGCCCCTTGCTCGCATCCTGGCCCAGCAGGCCGCTGATGGCGAGGGCGAAGGGATAGTCAGCGTGGGCGGAGAGGTTGCCGAGCACCACATCCCCGGTCAGACGGGCGTTGCGGCTCAGGATCTTGCCGTCAGCCTCGATGATCATCACCTGACCGCCGATCTCCTGCTCTTTCTTGGCCACCAGGTCGTTGAAGAAGCCCAGGGTGACGTCTATGGTCGACACCCCGTAGAGGGCGCCATCCTGGTAGATCCCCATGGCGCAGTTGGTTCTCGGCTGCTGGCTCGCGCCATCCTTGTAGGCGGCGGCCCAGGCACAGACGCCACGGGGCGCCTGCTGGCCAGCCTTGTGCCAGGGCTGATCGAAATAGTTGGGCGCCTCTGCCGAGTTCCAGTAGGTGTTGGGAATGAGGGCGTTGGACGCATCCCTGTGGAAGAAGGTGCTGAACTTGGCGCGCCCCGCCTCCCGCTTGTCCGGCAGGGGCCAGATGCCGCCACCGAAGACCATGCCGTTGCCGTACTGGTCGATGAGGGCCGGGAGCTGGGCATCTATCTGCTCGCTCGGCAGTTGTGCCACCAGTTGGGTAATGCTGCGCGACTGGGTCTGGACCCCGTTGAGCTGGTCACGGATGTCGGTCGCTATCTCGCCGACTCGCAGCGCCACGTTCTCCTCCCCCGCTTTTTGCAGGGCGGGGGTGATCCAGATCTGGATGCCGATCACCGTCAGGGCGCACACCAGCGCCATGAAGCCCAGAAAAACGGCGGTATAGCGCCCCTTGATTGTGCCCAGATTCCATCCCATAACGACTCCTGTCCACTGTGCCCGGGATCGTGCCCGCGTCTGTTGTGTGAGGGACCATTATGATTTATTTCGAAAGTGAAACGTTTGTTATCGCTCACATAACATGATGCGGCCAGGCAGGAAAAGGTGAAAAAACTGGGGGGTGGAGACAAAAAAGGGTGGCTTGCGCCACCCTGTCGTTTTCGCCGGTGTCGGGGCAGGGCCCCGCCGGATCACGGGTCTGCTTCGGCAAACCGCTTCATTACGTCGACTTACTGGTTTGCTTCTGCGAACTGCTTGATCATCTCGACTTACTGGTCTGCTTCGGCAAACGGCTTCATCACGTCGATTTACTGGTTTGCTTCTGCGAACTGCTTCATCACCTCGGCGTGCTTGATCATGCCGTCGGCACGCAGACCAAGGTTCTTCACGAACTCAGCCTTCTTGGCCGGATCTTCAATCTTGTCGTAGCGCTGTTGCAGATGGGCCTGGATCTGTTCCGGGGTCATGTTCTTCATGCGGGCCATCTTGTCGTGGCGGCCGCCATGATGCTTGCCGCCCATCATGCCGGTACCGTCCATGGGGCAACCGGTCGCCGTGGCCTGGGTCGGTTGCGCGGTGGAGACCGCCTCGCTGGCGGCATAGGCGCCCAGCGGCAGGCCGAGGATCAGGGTGGCGGTCAGCAGGGTCTTGGTCAGCTTTTTCATGGGTAACTCCTGTCGGATGTGTACGGGTAGAGGCTCTTTCGCCTTGGTATCCAGTAAACACCGTGGAAGTGTCTGAAATTTGCCAGTAGAGGCCTATTTTGTAGCAGAGTGTGGCACAGGGGCGTGCTGGCACACTTTGACACAACCCGCCCGGTTGATTTTCGTATAATCGCCCCAGCCCGATAACGGAGAGATGATGATGAACCAAGGCAGCCCTCATATTCTGGTGGTCGATGACCACAGCGAGATCCGCGATCTGCTCAAGCGCTTTCTGGAGCAGCATGGCATGCGCGTCAGTTGCGCCCGCGATGGCAAGGAGATGAAGCGGCTGCTGGATGAGCGGGAGTTCGACCTGCTGGTGCTGGATCTGATGATGCCGGGGGAGGATGGCCTCACCCTGTGCCGCGAGCTCAGGGTCAAATCCCGCCTGCCGATCATCATGCTGACCGCCATGGGGGAGGAGACGGACCGCATCATCGGCCTGGAGATGGGGGCGGACGACTACCTCTCCAAGCCGTTCAACCCGCGGGAGCTGCTGGCCCGCATCAAGGCGGTGATGCGCCGTACCCAGGCGGAGAGCCTGCCCGTGCCGGAGACCTTGACCCGGGATCTGCGCTTCGATCGCTGGCTGCTCGACGTCAATCGCCGAGAGCTGGTGGACGAGGAGGGGGTGGGGATGAGCCTCTCCACCGCCGAGTTCGATCTGCTCAAGGTGTTTCTGGAGCGGCCCCAGCGGGTGCTGAGCCGGGATCAGTTGCTGGATCTGGCCCGTGGCCGGGAGGCGGTGGCCTTCGATCGCGCCATCGATACCCTGGTGAGCCGACTGCGGCGCAAGCTGGAGCGGGATCCCAAGAATCCTGAGCTCATCAAGACCATCTGGGGTGGCGGTTACCTGTTCGCCGCCGACGTGACCCAGGAGTGAGGCCGACATGATCAAGCGCGTCTTCGCCAGGCTGCTGCCCAAGGGGTTGACCGGCCAGATAGTGCTGGTGGCCCTGGCGGGGCTGGTACTGATCCAGCTGCTCAGTATCCAGATCTACCGCTCGGACAGGGAGGAGGCCCTCGGTTACGTCAACAGCCGCAACGCCATGCAGCGCATCATCTCCGTGGTGCGCCTGCTCTCCCTCTCTCCTCCTTCCCTCTATCACGAGATCCTCAAGGCGAGCCGCAGCGAGACCCTGCTGCTGCGTCTGGCCGACGAGCCGTTGCAGCCGGACAACCGCAGCCCCCGCTTCGAGAAGCTGGTGCGGGCCAAGCTCGGCTATCCATCCTCCCTGGCGGTGGAGATCAGCGCCGAGCTGAAGCAGGACATCCAGCGCAGCCGGGCCTGGCAGCACCACAACCGCATGATGAAGGATCGCAACGGCATGCCGCCGCCCCAGGACATGCGGCTCTACGGCTCCATCGAACTGCCCAACGGCGGCTGGCTCCAGTTCAGCTCCCTGGTGGACAAGGAGACGGCGAGCTGGTCCTGGCAGACCACCCTCAACCTGCTGCTGGTGGCGAGCCTGGTGATCGGCCTGATGATCTGGCTGTTCCGCCGGGCGACCCGTCCCCTCAAGCAACTGGCGGCCAACGCCGACAGGCTGGGGCGTGGTGAGGACATCGAGCCCCTGCACGAGGAGGGGCCCACCGAGATCCGCGAGTCCATCCAGGCCTTCAACCGGATGCACACCCGGCTCGATCGCTTCGTGCAGGACAGAACCCGGATGCTGGCCGCCATCTCCCACGACCTGCGCACCCCCATCACCAGCCTGCGGCTGCGCAGCGAGTTTCTGGCGGACGGGGAGGACAAGGAGCGCTTCCAGCAGACCCTGCAGCAGATGGAGCAGATGCTGGCGGCGACCCTGAGCTTTGCCCGGGAGGAGGGGCAGCAGGAGGCGACCCGGGAGCTGGATCTGGTCAGCCTGCTGGAGAGCCTGTGTGACGACTATGCCGACATGGGCCAGCCCGTCACCTGCCTGGCCGAGGGCAAGCAGGTTTACGCCTGCCGGGCCAACACCCTGCGCCGGGTGCTGCAAAACCTCATCGGCAACGCCATCAAGTACGCAGGGGGGGCCGAGGTCTCGCTGGTGCGCGGTGACGGCGAGTTGCTGATCCTGGTTCGCGATCAGGGGCCGGGGATTGCGGAGAGCCAGCTGGAGGAGGTGTTCAAGCCCTTCGTACGCCTGGATGAAGCCCGCAACACCGAGTCTGGCAGCGTGGGACTGGGGCTCGCCATCGCCCGCACCCTGGTGCACCAGCACGGCGGCGAGCTCAGCCTTCACAATCGCCAGGAGGGGGGGCTGGAGGCGCGGATCAGCCTGCCCCTGTAAGGAACCTGACCAGGAAATGGGGCACCACCAGGGTGCCCTTTTTGCTCCCCGTGGCGAGAGGGAAGCAGGGCAACACGCCGGTCACCCGGAAACGGGCAACAAAAAACCCGCCGAAGCGGGTTTTTTCAATTCTTGCTGAGGCCCTTGCCCAAAGAGGGGAAGGTGCTCCGGCTTGAATTACTGCGGAACGACGTTCGCAGCAGCCGGGCCTTTCTGGCCTTGCTCAATGGTGAACTCAACGCGCTGACCTTCTTCCAGGGTTTTGAAACCGTTGGACTGGATGGCGGAGAAGTGAACGAACACGTCTTTGCTGCCGTCAGCCGGGGAGATGAAACCGAAGCCTTTCTCGGCGTTGAAGAATTTTACGGTACCAGTCATTTTGGACATGATAATTTCCTTGAGTAGTGATTAGTGAAACGCCACCGGAGCGGCAATCCATGATTTTTCGTCAGAAATACGTATGGGGAGCACTAAAGAAGGAGAATTATCTGGCAAGAATTATCGGGGATAACTGCCTGCACAAATCACTGCTTTAAGATGACTGCCTAACATAATCAGGTCTGAACTACCGAACCATCGAAAACGATTAGAACACGCACACCCTGTCATGGCAATCTTTATCTTGGTATTCGTTTCAGTCAGTGATGGCTGGATAGGCGTTTTATCCGGGTGTGCATCAGCTGCCAGGGGCCTCCTGCTGCCCTTTTCAGGGGGATGACATGACGCTCTACCAGCCCCCTTTTTTGCAGCAGCGTCATCTGCGAGCATTCATGCTGCCGTTACCGTCTGCCACGGTATTTGTTGCTGACGGAATCGGACCAGCTGAAGGTGTCGGGCAGTACTTGGGCACTGGCTCGCTCTTTGGCTTTCTCCCGCGCCAGTGCGGAAGCCGCCTTGGCGGCCTGGGCGCGATCGGCGGCGATCTTCTGGCGTCCTGCCTCACGGATCTTGTTGCGCTCCCCGTTGGTCAGGGTGTGATCGGCATTGGCCTGGGCCTTTTGCACCAGCAGGGCAATCTCGGCTTTCTCGGCCTCGGTCAGATCCTTCATTTCCAGCTTCTTCATGACGCGCTCCTGCGATCGTTGAATGCCCACCCTAACACACATCCATCGGAGACAGGCTGACCATCCGTCCCCGGATGCCAAAAGTGTCGCCCGGTCGTCATTTCCCGGGGGAGCACGCCGCGGGGCGCCTGGCAGACAGGCGCTGCCGGGAGGCTGGATCCCGGCGGAAGATTGGGAGTATGCTGAGGCCAGTGCGATCCCCGATCGTCACTGTTGGCGTACTGAAATCCACGATTCGGCTGACATGCTGGAACACCCGTTTCAACTGTCCAGGTAACCTTTTTGGAGTCTGATGATGAGCAACAAAGAACAGCATCACGGCAAAGATGCCAAGAAAAAACCGCAGATGTCACTGAAAGAGAAACGCGAAGCCAAACGTCAGAAAGCAGAGCTGAAAAACGGCAGCGCGATGAAGTAACGCTCCATCCACTGCGGCTCCCTGGAGCCGGTATCAAGCCAGTCCATCATGGGCTGGCTTTTTTGTCTCCGGCAGTAGAGGTGGTGCCATAGGCGGCAAAGATCCGCTCATAGCGCCCGTCCGCCTTCATCTTGGCGAGCTGTCTGTCGAACCATTGTCGGTGGCCCGCCTCGCGAAAGGCGAAGTGGTAGTGAGTCGGGGGGAAGAGGTCGTGCTGTCTGACCTTGTCCTTGGGATAGCGGTCGCCCTCCTGGTCATCCCCGAGCAACTGAGCCAGATAGTAGTAGAACACCCGCTGTTCCAGGATCACGGCATCGGTGCGCCCGAGCAGGAGCCGCTGTACCTGTCCCTCCTGCCTCGCCACCTCTTCATAACGGGGATTCTGGTCGACGATGTCGGAGAAGGTCGTTCCCAGAATCTGCCGTGCACGCTGGAAGGCACTGACTCGCAGGGTCTGCAAATCCTTCATGGTGTGGACTGCAGTCGGCGCCAGGGTAAAGACCCGGTTGTGGAAGGTGATCACCGGCTGTGAGAGGTAGGCGCTTTCCAGCATGCCGGGTTTGACGTTGATGATGGCGTCCAGCTTGCCTTCCTCCAGCATCCTGAAGGTGCGCTCCAGGGGAAGATAGACGACCTGCAGCTCATGGGGGCTGCCTGCGAAGGCCTCTCGCATGAGATCGAGTTCAATGCCCCTGTCTTCGTGGCTGATGACATAGGGAGGAATGGCAAAGCTGACTCCCACCCGCAGCGGCTCCGCGGCAAGGTGGCCGCCGAACATCAGCAGGGCGAGGCACAGCAGACGGCTCAAGTGGTTCATGCAGGTTCCCGAAGGGAGAAATCGTCTCGATGATAGCCACAAGCCTGGACGAAGGGGACGTAAAGCGCGGGAAAGTGGCAGCAACATGGTCGTCGGGGGAGGTGAATGCGTCAGAAACAGGTAAAAAAAGGCCCTGATGAATCAGGGCCTGCCGCAGGGGATCAGAACGGAATATCGTCGTCGAAATCCATCGGCGGTTCGTTGTAGACCGGCGGGGCGGATTGCGGCTGCTGGGCCGGACGGCCGTAACCGCCTTGCGGTTGCATGTTCTGCTGCGGGGCAGCAGGACGTTGCATGTTCTGTTGCGGTGCAGCCTGTTGCGGCTGGCCCCAGTTGCCCTGGGATGACTGGCCGCCCATGCCTTGGCCACCGCCCTGCGGACGGCCACCCAGCATCTGCATCACACCGGTGAAGCTGTCGACCAGCACCTCGGTGGTGTAGCGCTCCTGGCCGCTCTGATCCTGCCATTTGCGGGTCTGGAGCTTGCCTTCCACATAGACCTGGGAGCCCTTCTTCAGGTACTCGCCGGCCACTTCGGCCAGCTTGCCCATGAAGACGACACGGTGCCATTCGGTGCGCTCTTTCTGCTCACCGGTCTGCTTGTCGCGCCAGGTATCGGAGGTGGCCAGGGTGATGTTAGTCACGGCACCGCCGCTCGGCATGTAGCGCACTTCCGGGTCTTGCCCCAGGTTACCGATCAGAATGACTTTGTTGATGCCTCGACTGGCCATAATCTCTCTTCCACCCTTATGTATACCGGCCAGGCCAGATGCCTGGGCCCATTCAATAATGCGTTTGTTTGCAACGAGATGCGCGCCCTGGCTGGGTGTCATCTCTCTTCAGTGTCCTGGCTGCGCCGGAGCTTGCCGGCAGAGGCGTCATGGATCGGCCGCAGCGTTTGGCCGCCATAGTACCAGTTGACGGGCATGAGCGCACATCTTCCCTGCCACTGTGGCGTCAATGGATCGCCACAGCCTGAGTAACTTACCCGAGGTAAGGTGTCACCAGCAAGGGGAGGAGGCTGGGGCAGGCTGCGTGAAGAGGGCGGAGCTGTTATGGTGCGCACCGGCACTACTTGACCCCCCAAATGGGGGGGGCGTGCTAGCCAATTGTATTGGCTGGAAAATTGCTGGGCTTCAAAGGAGCCACCGATGCGTCTAATACTTTTTTAATGCTGCAGCCAGGAGGGGGATTGGTACTCTTCCTTGCCAAAAAGCCCCGACTCGAATGTGCAAGGAAGTTCTCTTGATGACGCCCGACTCCCTCCTGGTGCTGATCACCGAAAATAACGCACAAGCCTCCCGTTTCCAGCGTCACCTCAGTGAAGAGCTTGGTCTGCCCATCTTGCTGGTGGGGGAGCTGAATGACCTGCCAGACGTTGCAGAGGGCGCCCCCAAAACCTTGCTGCTGATCGATCTGGACTACCTCAAGTCGACCCAGCAGGAGCTGTGGAGCAACATCATCTGCCAGCGCTTTGGCGAGGCCAGTGCCGTGTTGCTCAATGCCCCGACCAGCACCAACAAAGAGCTGCTGCTGATGTGGCCCCATACCAGCGGGCTCTTCTTTCGTCAGGACACGCTGGACAGGCTGGTCTTCGGCATCCGCAAGGTGTTGCAGGGGGAGTACTGGATCCCGCGCCACCTGTTGTGCGACCTGGTGGACTACTACCGCAAGGGGAGCGGGCAACCTCAGCGTCAGCAGACGCTGCTGACCGCCCGCGAGCAGGAGATCGTGCGTCACCTGATGACGGGGGCCTCCAACACCGAGATCGCCGACAGCCTGTTCGTGAGCGAACACACCGTCAAATCCCATCTCTACAACGTCTTCAAGAAGCTGAACGTCAAGAACCGGCTGCAGGCGGTGAGCTGGGCCAAGGAGTATCTCTGAGGAAGGGGTACGGAAGGAAAGACTGTCTATTCATCCAGTAGTCTCTATGCCATACTGGCCCGCTCTGGTTCCCGTATCGAGCGCGCAACAAGATGGAAAAAATCGTGATCCGGGGTGCCCGCACCCACAACCTCAAGAACATCAACCTGATCCTGCCACGTGACAAGCTGATCGTGGTCACCGGCTTGTCCGGTTCGGGCAAATCCTCCCTGGCGTTCGATACCCTCTATGCCGAGGGGCAGCGCCGCTATGTGGAGTCCCTCTCCGCCTATGCCCGCCAGTTCCTCTCCCTGATGGAGAAGCCGGACGTGGACCACATCGAGGGGCTGTCGCCTGCCATCTCCATCGAGCAGAAGTCCACCTCCCACAACCCGCGCTCGACCGTCGGCACCATCACCGAGATTTACGACTACCTGCGGCTGCTGTTCGCCCGGGTCGGGGAGCCACGCTGCCCGACCCACGCCATTCCGCTCGCGGCCCAGACCATCAGCCAGATGGTGGATCAGGTGCTGGCCCAGCCCGAAGGCGCCAAGCTGATGCTGCTGGCCCCCGTGGTGCGCAACCGCAAGGGGGAGCACACCAAGCTGCTGGAGAACCTGGCGGCCCAGGGTTACATCCGCGCCCGCATCGACGGCGAAGTGTGCGATCTGTCGGATCCTCCCGCCCTGGAGCTGCACAAGAAGCACACCATCGAGGTGGTGGTGGATCGCTTCAAGGTGCGCGATGACCTGGCCCTGCGCCTGGCCGAATCGTTCGAAACGGCGCTGACTCTCTCCGGCGGCATCGTGCTGGTGGTGCCGATGGACGGGGAGGATGGGGTTGCCCCCATGACCTTCTCCGCCAACTTCGCCTGCCCCGAGTGCGGTTACTCCATGTCGGAGCTGGAGCCCCGGATCTTCTCCTTCAACAACCCGGCGGGGGCCTGCCCCACCTGTGACGGTCTCGGGGTGCAGCAGTATTTCGATCCCGCCAAGCTCATCCATGATCCGGGCCAGAGCCTGGCCGGCGGCGCCATCCGTGGTTGGGACAAGCGCAGCTTCTACTACTTCCAGATGCTCAAATCCCTGGCCGATCACTACAAGTTCGACCTGGAGAGCCCCTGGGAGGATCTGCCGCTCAAGACCCAGGAGGTGATCCTGCGCGGCTCCGGGCGCACCGAGATCGAGTTCCGCTACATGAATGACCGCGGCGACGTGGTGGTGCGCAAGCACCCGTTCGAGGGGATTTTGCACAACATGGAGCGCCGTTACCGGGAGACCGAATCCAACGCGGTGCGGGAAGAGCTGGCCAAATACATTGCCAACAAGTCCTGTACCAGTTGCGGTGGCAGCCGACTGCGGGAAGAAGCCCGCCACGTTTTCGTGGACAATCGCAACCTGCCCGCCATCGCCGAGCAGTCCATCGGCGATGCCCTGGCCTTCTTCGAAGGGTTGAACCTGTCCGGTCAGCGTGCCCAGATAGCGGACAAGATCCTCAAGGAGATCGTCGAGCGGCTCGGCTTCCTGGTGAACGTCGGCCTCAACTATCTGAGCCTGTCGCGCAGTGCAGAGACCCTCTCCGGTGGCGAGGCGCAGCGGATCCGGCTGGCCAGCCAGATCGGGGCTGGCCTGGTGGGGGTCATGTACGTGCTGGACGAGCCCTCCATCGGCCTGCATCAGCGTGACAACGAGCGGCTGCTCAAGACCCTGACTCACCTGCGTGATCTCGGCAACACCGTGATCGTGGTGGAGCACGATGAGGATGCCATTCGCCTCGCCGACCATGTGCTCGACATCGGCCCGGGGGCTGGCGTGCACGGCGGTGCCATCGTCGCCCAGGGGACGCCGGAGGAGATCATCGCGAACCCCGAGTCCCTGACCGGTGACTACCTCTCCGGGCGCAAGCAGATCGCCATCCCGGCCGAGCGCACCCCGCTCACCGGCAAGTGGCTGAAATTGAAAGGGGCTAGCGGCAACAACCTGCGCAACGTCAACCTGGATCTGCCCATCGGAGTGATGACTTGCGTCACCGGCGTCTCCGGTTCCGGCAAGTCGACCCTGATCAACGACACCCTGTTCCGCATCGCCCACCGCGAGCTCAACAAGGCCACCGAGTCCACGCCTGCGCCCTATCGCAGCGTCGAGGGGCTGGAGCATCTGGACAAGGTGGTGGATATCGACCAGAGCCCCATCGGCCGCACCCCGCGCTCCAACCCGGCCACCTACACCGGCCTGTTCACCCCGATCCGCGAGCTGCTCTCCGGCACCCAGGAGGCGCGCTCGCGCGGCTACCAGCCGGGCCGCTTCTCCTTCAATGTGAAGGGGGGACGCTGCGAGGCGTGCCAGGGGGACGGGGTCATCAAGGTGGAGATGCACTTCCTGCCGGACGTCTACGTGCCGTGCGACGTCTGCAAGGGCAAGCGCTACAACCGCGAGACCCTGGAGGTGAAGTACAAGGGCAAGAACATCCACGAAATCCTCGAGATGACGGTGGAAGATGCCCGTGCCTTCTTCGATCCGGTGCCGGCGGTGGCGCGCAAGCTGCAGACCCTGATGGACGTGGGCCTCTCCTACATCCGGCTCGGTCAGTCCGCCACCACGCTCTCTGGCGGCGAGGCGCAGCGGGTCAAGCTGGCGCGGGAGCTCTCCAAGCGGGACACCGGCCAGACCCTCTACATCCTGGACGAACCGACAACGGGGCTGCACTTCCACGATATCCAGCAGTTGCTCAAGGTGCTGCACCAGCTGCGGGATCGGGGCAACACCATCGTCATCATCGAGCACAACCTGGACGTCATCAAAACCGCGGACTGGATCGTTGATCTGGGCCCGGAAGGGGGCGCTGGTGGTGGCCGTATTCTGGTGACGGGTACGCCTGAGGAGATGAGCCGTTGCAAGGAGTCCCACACGGCGCGCTTCCTCGCTCCTCTACTGGAGAAATAAGCGTCACTCGAGAAAAAGGGGCCAGGGCCCCTTTTTTGTTGGCCGGTGGCGAGGTGCGCCGATCTGGCGTCCGGCCAGGGATGAGAGGGAGAAAAGAGGGACTCGTCCGGCAGACTCAGTGTGTCAGCATCAGGAAGGCGAGGGCGAACAGGAAACCCAGCAGAATGAAGAGGAAGGAACCTATCCCCCAGATGGCGGCAAGAATGCCGAGAATTTTGTCTTTGCGTGTCTGTGGTTTCATAAAATTCAAATTACAGCATGGTTACATCGCATTAATAAAATACGCCCCGGGGCATAATTAAACAACAATTGAAAGGTGATATGAAGATGTTTAAGGTGTATTTAATTGGTATTTTACATTTCATGCTGATGCAGTAATTTAAGGCATCATCATGTATTTGAATGACTTTTTATTTTCATCTGCGGTTTGATTGCCCAATCAAAGCTGCCGTGTACATCTATCTATTTCTTGATAACTATTGAGCTAAATCAATAACCGGCCATTCACATCCTTTTATAGTTTTCGGGCTTGCAACATAGAAAGAAAACAAAAAAGGAATAATGTGATGAAAAAGATCCTTCCTCTGTTAATCGCAGCCGCTTTTGCTTCCCCCGTCGCCATGGCACATCAGGCCGGTGACATCCTGGTCCGTGGTGGCCTGGCGTTCGTCTCTCCCCAGACCAGCAGTGACAACGTGCTGGGGACAGGCGAGCTGGAGATCGACAGCAACATGCAGCTTGGCCTGACCCTCTCCTACATGTTGACGGACAACTGGGGTGTCGAGCTGCTGGCCGCGACCCCCTTCTCCCACTCGGTGTCGACTGCCGGCCTGGGTGAGGTCGCCAAGGTCAAACACCTGCCGCCGACCCTGATGGCGCAGTACTACTTCGGTGATGCCAACAGCAAGGTGCGCCCCTATGTGGGGGCCGGTATCAACTACACCACCTTCTTCGACGAGGAAGGGCGCGGTGCCCTGGCCGGGACGGATGTGAGCGTGGACTCCTCCTGGGGGATGGCGGGTCAGGTGGGCCTGGACATGGCGATCAATGACCGCTGGTTCGTCAACGCCTCCGCCTGGCTCATCGACATCGATACCGATGTACACACCGCCGTGGGCACCATCAACACCTCCATCGATCCGGTGGCCTTCATGTTCGGCGTCGGCTACCGCTTCTGATGACAAACGTGGCCGATGCACGGCCATGACAACCAAGCATGTCTCTTTGGCCCGGCTCTGTTCGGGCCCTTTTCTGCCTGCCATGTCACGCCAACTGTGATCTGGCCCGCCATCGCGTCACGAACCGCTATTCCATTGCACCCCGCTGCCGATAACCTCGGCATTCACCCCTTTCCCCAACGAGTGAGGATGCCTCCATGGGTTTATCTATTGTGCAGCGGATCATCGCCGGCTTCGTGCTGATGCTGTTGTTGCTGGTTTTGCTCGGCTTCATCAGTATCTTGAAGATCCGGGGGATCAACGAGGGGCTCTCCCAGGTTTCTGATCGTGCCACCCCCCTGGTGATCGCGGTCGCCGGGCTCAAGGGCGCACTGCAGGACAGCAACCGCTGGGTGCTCACCTACAGAACCAGCGAGGAGGCGGCCCAGTTGCCGCAACTGGCCAGCCAGTTCAAGGCGCAG
Organism: Aeromonas sp. R7-1; assembly: GCF_040908115.1. Classification (NCBI taxonomy): domain Bacteria; kingdom Pseudomonadati; phylum Pseudomonadota; class Gammaproteobacteria; order Aeromonadales; family Aeromonadaceae; genus Aeromonas; species Aeromonas sp. R7-1. Next base: position 63,684 of record NZ_JBFODD010000042.1, read on the forward strand.
CAGGAGCGTTTCCTGGCCCAGAGCAAGGAGATGGCCCGGTTTGACGGGGTGGCCGAGGCGAGCGAGCGGTTCCGCCAGGTCGACGGGGCGACCCGCGAGTTCTACGGGTTGGCGGATCAGGTGCTGACCCAGCACGGCCAGTGGGTGGCCGCACTCGATCGGCGCCATGAACTGGAGCTGGCGTTCATCCGGCTGGAAGATACCTACCAGTGGGCCGCCGACCTGTTGTTGCAGCAGACTGCGAGCAAACGCTCCATGCGCAACAAGGCCGAACTCATCACCTCCGGCATTGCCCGGGATCTGAAAAACATCCGCCGGGCCGATGCCAAGACCGATCTCAATGAATTGGAGAAGGTGCTCGGCAAGGATATCGAGATGGCACGCAAACGGCTCGAACGGGTGCAGGTGCCCGATGACGTGAGGCAGCGTTTCATCGTCAACCTCGATCGGATGCAGGAGCTGGCCCTCGGCCCGAAAGGGTTGCTGGCGACCATGCGCAATGGCCAGCAACTGGCGGCCTCACTGCAGTCCCTGAACCAGCAACTCGACACCAGCCTGGTCAACAGCCTGGCGCTGCTGGACGAGATGGCCAAATCGGCGGGCAGCATTGCCAGCGCGAGCCGGGTCGGGGCGGATGACGCCGTCAGCAGCGCCAGCGCCTGGATCCTGATCGTGTCTGCCATCTCCGCGGCCGCCGCGCTCCTCATCGGTTACACCACGGCCCGCAGCATCCAGCGTCCGCTGCAACTCATCGATCGGGAGCTGGATCGCATGGCCACGGGTGACATGACCCGGCGCATCGACTACCAGAGCCGCTGCGAGTTCGGCAGCCTGACCCGCTCCATCAATACCCTGGCTGACAAGACTGGCGAGTTGCTCGCCCAGATCAATGCCGGCTCGCGCCATCTGGTGGACGAGGCGAGCCGCGCCGCCGAGATAAGCGAGCGGGCCATGTCGCGGGTGCAGGATCAGAAGAGCCAGACCGATCAGGTGGCTGCCGCCATCACCGAGCTGGAGGTGAGTGCCACCGAGGTGGCGCGTTCCACCGATGGCACCAAGCGCGAGGTGGACCTGGCGGATGAAGAGGCCCGCGCCGGACGCAAACAAGTGGCGACTACGCGCCAGATCACCGAACAACTGGCGGGTGCCATGGAAGAGGCGGTCGGCATCACCCACAAGCTGGGGGAATTCAGCAACAACATCGGCAGCATCCTCGACGTGATCCGCAGCATCGCCGAGCAGACCAACCTGCTGGCGCTGAACGCGGCCATCGAGGCGGCCCGGGCGGGGGACGCAGGTCGCGGCTTCGCGGTGGTGGCGGACGAGGTGCGGGCACTGGCGAACCGGACCCAGACCTCGACCGAGGAGATCCAGGCCATGATCGAGAACCTGCAAAGTTCCAGCAAGCACGTGGTGGCCGTGATGGCACGCAGCCAGGAGCAGACCCAGGATTGCGTGGCCCAGACCCGGGTGATGGACGAGGCACTGCAATCCATTGCCGAGCGGATGAGCGCCATCAAGGCGATGGCGGATCAGGTGGCTCATGCCGCCCAGGAACAGATCTCCGTGAGTCAGGGGGTTGCCCGTCATGTCGCCGGCATTGCGGATGTGGCTTACGAGACCGAGCGGGAGGCGCGTGAATCGGCCAGCAGCAGTGAGGTGCTGGCGGATCTGGTCGCCAAGCAGCAGCAATTGATCGCCCATTTCAAGGTGTAGGAGGACTTATGGCTAACAAGTGGATCGGGGCCCTGAGTCTCCTGTTGTGTGGCCAGCTGATGGCCAGCGAGCTGGTGATAGAGAGCTGGCGCATAGATGACAAGGCCTTGTGGGAACAGAAGATCATTCCTGCTTTCGAGGCCGCCCACCCGGGTATTCAGGTGAAATTCAACGGGGTGCAGAACGTCGAGTACATGCCGACCCTCTGGGCCAGCCTCAAGGCGGGCAAGGCGGGGGATCTCATCACCTGCCGCCCGTTTGACGACGCCCTGGCCCTGTTCAAGGCGGGCCATCTGGTGGAGCTGAGCGAGATGGCGGGGATGGAGAACTTCCCGAGCTTTGCTCAATCCCCCTGGCAGACCGACAGTGGCGCCCAGACTTTCTGCGTACCCATGGCATCGGTGATTCACGGCTTCTTCTACAACAAGAAGATTTTCAGTGAGCTGGGGCTGACGGTTCCCCAGACCCGCGAGGCATTCTTCGCGGCCCTGGACAAGGTGAAGGCGGATGGTCGCTATGTTCCCCTCGCCGTGAGCGGCTCGGAGAGCTGGGTTGCCTCCGAGCTCGGTTTCCAGAACATAGGCCCCAACTACTGGAAGGGGGAGGATGGTCGATTGGCGCTGATCGGGGGCCAGGAGCGCTTCAACAACCCGCAATACGTCAAGGTGTTCGAGGAGCTGGCCCGCTGGCGTGACTACCTGGGGGAGGGGGGTGAGAGCCGCGACTACGCCACCACCAACGAGCTGTTCACCTCGGGCAAGGCTGCCTTCTATGCGGCGGGATCCTGGGAGATCGCCCCCTTCACCGGCAAGGTGGACTTCGGTGTCATGCGCCCGCCCGTGGCAAAGCAGGGGGATGGCTGTTTCTTCACCGATCACACCGATATCGGTATGGGGATGAATCCGGCCAGCAAGAACAAGGAGGCCGCCATGACCTTCTTGCAGTGGCTGACCACTCCCCAGTTTGCCGAGCTCTATACCAACTCGCTGCCCGGCTTCTTCTCGCTCTCCAACCACTTCTTTGAAGCCACCAATCCGGCGGCCAGAGAGATGATGGAGTGGCGGGATAAGTGCGATTCCACCATCCGGGTTGCCACCCAGATCCTCTCCCGCGGCACTCCCAAGCTCGGGGATGAACTGGCCGAGGTGAGCCAGCAGGTATTGCTGGGAACCGTGGCACCCAAGGCGGCGGCCGATCGCCTGGAACAGGGGTTGAAAGGGTGGTATGCCCCCCATCAGGGCAACCAGAGCAAGGGACAGGAGTGTCAGTGTGAGGCGAGCGTGCCTGCCGTCCCTGTGTCGGGTGCCATCGGGACCGAGCCTGCTGCACCTGTGGTGCCGGATGGACAAGCGCCCTCCGGAGCAAGCGCGACCCAGCCTCCGTCAGCACCGGTGTCCGGAGCTGTCGCTCCAGCGCCTCCTGCCGAAGTGGAGGAGGCGCTCGCCAGTGAACTGGAGGGGGCACAGCCCTGATGGTTCACCATGAAGAACGGGGGGCCTTGGCCTCCCGTTTTGCATCTGCGTGATGACCTGTCATTCCCGTGGCCAGCGGCACAGGCTGCCGATACGGGCCACCGGCACGAAACCCAGAGTGCGATAGACCCGTTGGGCGTGATAGTGCTCGTCTGCCACTATGATGAGCGAACTGGCCCGTGCCAGTCCCTGGCGTGCGACCTGGCTCAGCAACAGACGACAGAGCCCCCGGTTTCTCCACTCTGCGTGCGTGCGCACCAGTTGAAAGCGTCCCAGGGTGCCGGTGAAGAAGAGTCCGCAGCTGGCAACCAGTTGATCCTGGTGCCATAACCCCCACCACTGTCCGAGCCCGTCATCGATCATGGCCTGATAGAGCTGGCGGCGTGACAAGAGATAGGGAAGATAGCGCTCCTCCGAATGGGCGGGATCCCGCTCTGCCAGCTCGAAGGCGAGCCACTGATCCCAGTCCGCCGCGGTGAACGGGCGAGCCGGGGCCAGGTCGCTGCCGGTGGGAGCTTGCCACTCCATTGCACCCAGCGCCAGTACTACGCACTCCATGTATTGGTATCCAGCCGCCACGAACCCGGCGACCCGGCTGTTTTGGCCTGCGGCGAGGGGCCACTGGAAGGTGCGGTGGCGGATACGGGGATCCCAGCCAATCAGCCTGTCGAAACTGGCCTCGAGCCAGCCCTTGTCACGATCGCTTGGGGGGGTGGGCAGCAACAGGTAGTTGCCGAAGTAGTAGTCTGGAGAGCCCGGGGTGCGCACGGTCCAGAACGCATCATGATCCGTCACCTCGCCCTGATAGCGATCGAACAGCAGATCGGTGGCAAAACCGGGGTGATCTTCCATGATGGGGCTCCTGCAAACGCTTGAATTGCTTATCGGCAGGCGGGGAAAGAAGTTAAAAAAAGGCCGGGAAACCCGGCCAAACAATCACACGCAGATTCAGAACGTCCAGGACGATCCGCCCGCATCATAGCGTGCCTGACAGCATTTTGGGATGGGGTCGCTCATTACTTAGGTTGAATTGCAAAATAAAAAAATCGGCAATCCCCCTTGTCGCTGACAAATCGGTATTGACTTTGATCCGTTTTCTCATAAAGATAGAAAGACGTTTAGACGTCCAAACATCCGTTTTGGCGTGAAGGAATGGGTTGCAGGACAGGGAGAGAGCAGATGGGATTTCACAGCGCGCGTCAGGTTGAGGCACTCAACCAGAGTTTGGCGGATCTGGGTGGCGACATATCGGTCAGTTTCGAGTTTTTCCCGCCCAACAGCGAAGGGATGGAGAACACCCTCTGGCAGTCCATCGAGCGCCTGCAGGTGCTGGAGCCCAAATTTGTCTCTGTGACCTATGGCGCCAACTCGGGCACCCGTGACCGCACTCACAAGGTGATCAAGGACATCAAGGAGCGCACCGGGCTCATCGCCGCTCCGCACCTGACCTGTATCGACGCCAGCCGTGACGAGTTGCGCACCATTGCCCGTGACTACTGGAACAGCGGCATTCGCCACATCGTGGCCCTGCGCGGAGACTTGCCCCCCGGCCTCGACAAGCCTGACATGTATGCCACCGACCTGGTTGCCCTGCTCAAGTCCGAAGCCGATTTCGACATCTCGGTCGCCGCCTATCCGGAAGGCCACCCCGAGGCTCGCAGTGCGCAATCCGACCTGCTCAACCTCAAGCGCAAGATAGATGCCGGTGCCAACCGGGCCATTACCCAGTTCTTCTTCGATGTGGAGACCTATCTGCGTTTTCGGGATCGCTGCGCCGCCATCGGTATCGATGCGGAGATCGTGCCGGGGATACTGCCGGTCTCCAACTACCAGACCCTGGCCAAGTTTGCCGGTTTCACCAACGTGAAGATCCCGCGCTGGATGCACCAGCGTTTCGAAGGGCTGGAAAACGATCAGATGACGCGCAACATGGTGGGAGCCAGCATTGCCATCGACCAAGTGCGTGTGCTGAGTCAGGAAGGGGTGAAGGATTTCCACTTCTATACCCTGAACCGCTCAGAGCTGACCTACGCCATCTGTCACACACTGGGTGTGAGGCCGAAAGGTCAGGCCTGATCCGCGGCTCTGATACAGAAAAGCCAATGAGTCTTCTCATTGGCTTTTTGTTTTGGGCGACAGTCAGGGCCGGGTTGGCTGGATCTCCCTGGGTTCGAGATCGATGACTGCATTGCCGGCGGCACCGGGATACTGGTGATAGCTCTGGTCCTGCTCCAGGGTATAGAAGGTGTCGAGGTAGTCGTCGTTGTTGGTCATCCAGGAGTCCGGGAGTGCCTTGACGATACGACCGCCGAGGTCGAGGAAGGGCAGGGCCTCAGGTACGCCGCCCGCAGTGAAGCCGAGTTTGAGTGCGTCAATCAGGAGGGCGCTCAGCTCCTTGTAATTGACGTTGTCATCCTGCTCCATCATGACCACGTCGACGGCTCCCCAGCGGTAGCGATCCCAATAGACCAGGATCTGGTTGGGGGTGTAGTCGGTGTTGTCGTAGTCGAGATAGGGCATGTCGACGATATCCACCACGGGCTCGTCCCTGCCAGGATTGACCCCGGCCACGACGGCATAGACCTCGGCGGCGCCCAGCAGCCAGGGCTCCTGATCATCGTTGAGCCTGATCTTCTTGAGAATGCTGGTCTTGAGAGGCGTGGTGTTGCTGGTGGCACGGGGCGTCACCTGCATGTCGGCGGCAGCCAGCGCCTTTCGCATCACCTTCAGGCCGGCATTCTTGGCTTTGACCGGATCGGCCTCCACCACCAGTACCGGCCGCGCCGGCGGCTGGTTCACATCGAGATAGATCGGGTTGCCGGCGCTGTCGAACGCCTCGATGGCGCTCCAGCTCTTTTCGTCACCACTTGGTATGTAGGCAACCAGTGGCTCCACCCCTTGTTGCAGTGCATCCGCCTGATCCGGATTGGCCAGCCGCAGTTGCATCAGCTCCCTGACCTCGCCATCCAGCCCTTGCCGACTGATGGCCGCCTGGTTGGCACCCCGAGCCTGACGCTTCAGGCGGGGGCTGGCCTTTTGCAGCAGGTTGGGCAGCGGGCTCTGGTATTCCTGACTGTTCAGGAGTGGCAGCAGGTTCTTCTGCTGCAGCGCGAGCTGGCGTGCCAGCTCCCGATCGGTGTCGGCAGCCTGGGCCGTGGTGGCGCCCAGCAGTGCCAATAACAAAATGACAGCCTGATTCCTCATCTTCGTTCTCCAGTATTGAGTCTGACAACGGCGCTTGTCGGGAAGGATCTGCGCCGTTTTGTCACTAGAAAGGAATAAGGTTCATATGTGAACGCTCTTCTCAGGATTATGTGCTGCGTCTCACTGGAGTCTCCCCAGATGGTCAGGTCAGGCACGGAGCCGGTTGACTTGATGCAATGTCACTCCGATCAGCAATCCCCAGCAGGCAGACCCGACCCCGAGCAGGGTGATCCCCGAGGCAGTCACGAGGAAAGTCAGTAGCGCGGCTTCCCGCTCCTCGTCCTGCTGCAAGGCGCTGTGCAAGCTGCTGCCTATGGTGCCGAGCAGCGCCAGCCCGGCCACGCAGGTGACCAGCACCGCAGGGAATGCGCTGAACAGGGCAACCACGGTGGCACCGAAACAGCCTGTGAGCAGGTAGAAACATCCAGCCCACACGGCAGCAGGCCAGCGTCGAGTGACATCGTGATCCACTTCCTTGCCCATGCAGATGGCGGCAGTGATGGCGGCCAGGTTGAAGGCATAGCCGCCAAACGGTGCCAGCAGCACGCCGATGAATCCGGTCCAGCCAATCAGGGAAGAAGTGGCCGGTTGATAGCCGTGGGCGCGCAGGATGGCAATGCCCGGCATGTTTTGCGAGGTCATGGTAACGAGAAAGAGCGGGAGTGCGATGCCGAGCAGGGCGTCGATGGAAAAGGCTGGCGAGATCCAGACCGGGGTGGAAAGTTGCCAGTGAACCTCGTTGAGTTGCAGCTCGCCCCTCAGGGTGCAGAGCAGCATGCCGGCCGCCAGGACCAGCACCATGGTGTAGCGGGGCCAGAGGTGGCGACCCAGCAAGAAAGCCAGTAGCAAGGTGCCAAGCAGCAGAGGATCTTGCGGTGCCACCTTGAAGAGATCCAGCCCGAACCTGAGCAAGACTCCGGCCAGCATGGCGGCCGCCAGTGGGGCGGGAATGTGACGCATCAGCCTGTCGAACCAGCCGCTGATGCCGCAGAGGGTGATCAGCAGTGAAGAGATGATGAAGGCGCCGATGGCCTCCGCCAGACTGAAGTTCCCCAGGCTGGTGATGAGCAGGGCGGCACCCGGGGTAGACCAGGCCGTCAAGACAGGCATCCGGTAATAGAGGGAGAGGCCGATGCAGCTGACCCCCATGCCGATACCCAGTGTCCATAACCAGGAAGAGACCTGGGCTGCATCGGCACCGGCGGCCGTGGCGGCCTGGATGATCAAGACGACAGAACTCGTGTAACCCACCAATACGGCGATGAGTCCCGCGACCATGTGGGGGAGGGCTAGGGGCATGGGAAACTTCCTTGTGGATGCTGATAGCTTGTGCGCTATTGCATACAATGTGGTTTTGACTATAACGCTGTGCGTTATGGCGCACAATATGGCTCAAAGAAATCGGAGAACAGATGCAGGAGATGAGTCGCTATCTGGCCCAGCGATTGAAAGGGCTGCGCACTGAAAGAGGATGGAGCCTGGATATGGCCGCCCGTGAAACGGGGGTGAGCAAGGCCATGCTGGGACAGATCGAGCGAGGTGAATCCAGTCCGACGGTGGCAACATTGTGGAAGATTGCCACCGGTTTTCGGGTCTCTTTCTCCAGTTTCATTGAGCCGACACCAGCGGCGCAGGGAGAGACGGTATACCGTATTGCCGATGATATTCGACAGCAGCCGGCGGGAGAGGGGATGCAGGTTGCCCCGCTTTTCCCCTATGAGGCCCGCTTTGGTTTCGAGTTGTTCGAACTGACCCTGCTACCTGGCTACCAGCGGGAGTCAGAACCCCATGAACCCGGGGTGACCGAACATGTCATCGTCATCAGCGGTGTGATGGAGGTGCTGGTGGACGGGGCGTGGCGTTCCCTCGATCAGGGTGAGGCCGTCCGGTTTGCAGCGGATCGTCCCCATGGCTATCGCAATCTTGGGGTCGCTCCCGCCATCTTCCACAATCTGATCCACTATCCGGCCATGGCCACGCGATGACTAGCCGGGGCGGCCATCCGCTCTGGGACTGGTCAGTATGGGGGTATAGACCCAGACAAAGAGACCGTAGGCGGCAACCCAGCTCCATCCGCTGAGGTTCCATCCCGTGAGGGTGAGGTCTGGCCAAAAGAGGGGGAGCAAGACCCGCAACAGTGCGGACAGGATGACCAGTGCAAATGCCGCCGTGATCCTGCGTCCTATCTGCAGGGCTCTGCCACTGTGTCCGAGGGATACACGGGCTATCATCCCGAGGATCATGGCCCCCATGCTGCCCGCGCTGAACAGATGGCTGGCCAGTGACAAGGCAATCGGCCAGCCAGCCGTGCGTGCCGCCAGGGCGGTCAGCCCCAGTGGGATAAAGAGGTAGGCCAGGTGAAGCGACCACAGCAGGGGTTGGGCCACCGTGATGCCGGGTCGCCAGCGCAGCTGCCTGTAGAGGTGAGCCCCTGCCGCCACTATATATAGAGGGAACATCTGAATTCCGATGACCCACTGGGTCGGGAGTACTAACCAGAGCAGCAGGATGAGCCACAGAGACGCGAGGGCAATGCGCTCCAGCCACGGCAGTGGTAATGCTTTTTCCGTCTCAGTGGCTCTGGCGGTGAAGAAGGGAATGACACGTCCTCCCATGACGGCAATCAGGGTCGTGAAGAGGAGCACGGTTGCAAGCAGGATATGTTCCACCAATGGCCATTCGGCATGCCACCGCCAGCAAGCGGTATTGAGCAGGGTCAACACGAGAAGCAGGGGAACAAAAAAGAGATTGCGCCACTGGCGCGTCACTATGATGGGTCTGGCGAGAAACCACGTACAGAGGGGCAACCAGGCCAGGTCCATGACCATCAGAGTGACATTGCTTTCTCCAAACCAGGGGAGCAGGCCTCTCGGGATGGCCCACAATCCCACGACCAGTGCCAGCGGCCAACCGCTTACACCTGGGTGAGCGGTCCAGTTCTGGACGGCGGTAAGCAGAAAACCCGCCACTATGGCGGCACCAAAGCCGAACAGCATTTCATGTGCATGCCACCAGATGGGGTTGCTAATCCCGGGCAGAGCGAACCAGCCGTTGAGTTGCCCCAGCCAGCCCAGCATCGCCAAAGCCGAGAACAAGGCGCCGAACAGGAAGAAAGGCCGAAACCCGAGGCGGAACAGAGGAACGATTCTCTCCTCTTTGCGGCTATCCAGGATCTGGTGCATGAATGAAACCTTAATTGGACATTTGAAAAGCCAATTATAAAGTGGCTTTTCAAATGTTCAATTTAAATCCAATGACAGCCCGAAATGGTGGTGATGCGAACGAAATAGAACCGCTTTGCTGTATATCTGAGCGAACGGTTCTTTTCGGTGAAAAAGCCCTTGTCATCACGGCGCGGCTCCCTATAATGCGCCCCTACCAGCACGGCGGAACACGCCAACCTGATGAGCCAGCTTCCTTAGGGAGTGGGCGCCGAAAGAAAAGCGAAAACAACCGCTTGACTTTCGAAGTGAGGAGCGTAAGATGCGCCTCCTCAACGCGATAAGCGTGACGCTCTTTAACAATTTGAATCAAGCAATCTGTGTGGGCACTCACAGCATCGAGCATCAAAAACAATTTTTGAT
>NZ_JBFODD010000043.1:0-41789 GCF_040908115.1 Aeromonas sp. R7-1
AGAAGTGAAACGCTGTAGCGCCGATGGTAGTGTGGCATTCGCCATGCGAGAGTAGGACACTGCCAGGCACCCAATTAAACGGTGATGTGAAGAATTACATGACCGGCTGCGAGGATGACACCTCATTAAGAAGCGGCAAATGATTTAGCGAAAGCTAACCGAATGCGGAGCGGTAGTTCAGTCGGTTAGAATACCGGCCTGTCACGCCGGGGGTCGCGGGTTCGAGTCCCGTCCGCTCCGCCACTTTTTAAGAAGCCCAGTCTAACGACTGGGCTTTTTTTCGTTTCCGGCGCACTCCTTTTCCCTCTCATCAACACCGCCATCATCCGATCATCGCCCCTGAGAGAGGTTGCCGCTATAATGGCCGCCCTCAAGCAAGGTGGTGGTATGAAAGCAGAGTATCTACAGCGATTCGGGGGCATTGCCCGTCTGTATGGCCAGCGTGCCCTTGGCTCCTTCAGCCAGGCGAAAGTCTGCGTGGTCGGGATTGGTGGCGTCGGTTCCTGGGCGGCCGAGGCGCTGGCTCGGGCCGGCATCAACCAGATCACTCTGATCGATATGGATGACATCTGCATCACCAACACCAATCGCCAGATCCATGCCATGCAGGGCACGGTCGGCCGTCTCAAGACGGAGGTGATGGCCGAGCGCATCCGTGCCATCAACCCGGATTGCGAGGTGATCGAGGTGGATGACTTCGTCACCGCCGACAACCTGAGCGAGCATATCAAGCGGGAGTTTGACTATGTGGTGGATGCCATCGACTCGGTCAAGGCCAAGGTGGCGCTGATTGCCTTCTGCAAGCGCAACAAGATCCCGGTGATCGTGGCGGGCGGTGCCGGCGGGCAGATGGACCCGACCCAGATCACCGTGGCCGACCTGGCCAAGACCATTCAGGATCCGCTGGCCGCCAAGGTGCGCTCCGACCTGCGCCGACTGCACAACTTCAGCAAGAATCCGGCGCGCAAATTCGGGGTGGAGTGTGTCTTCTCAACCGAGCAGCTGAGTTATCCGGATGGCAATGGCGACACCTGCCAGGCCAAGGCGGCCAGCGACGGCAATATGAAGATGGATTGCGCCTCCGGCTTCGGTGCCGTGACGCCGGTGACGGCCACTTTTGGCTTGGTTGCCGCGTCCCGGGTATTGAAGAAGATTGCCGAGCGGGGAGCCCGCGCCGAGAAAGAGGCCGGAAATGAAGACGCAGGGTCGATTGGCGAAGCCTGATCGACCACTGTACAAGGTGGGTTAGGCAGCCTGCTCCCGGATTGCCAACACGATTGCCCTGAGCCCGTTGCCTCGCGACGGGCTCAGGTGTTTCTCGAGCCCCAATTCGCTGAAATAGGCATCCATATCAAAAGCCTGGATAGCGTCGGCACTCTGATGATTGAGTGCCGCCAGCACGATGACGATAAGACCGCGCACGATGCGGGCGTCTGAGTCGCAGGCAAAATGCCAGTTGCCGTCCTCACCTACCTCTCCCTTGAGCCAGGCCTGGCTCTCGCACCCTTTCAGGCGGTTCTCTTCCTGCTGCCACTCTGCTGGCAAGGTGGGTAGCAGCTTGCCGAGCTGGATGATGAGCCGGTACTGGTTCTCCCAGCCGTTTGCTGCCGCAAACTGCTGGCGGATGGTATTTGCGTCGGGCTCAACGCCTATCCGGGTGTAGGTTGCGAGGCTGTTCATCGGGTGTCTGCCTTAGAAGAAGTCACTGAGTTTGTGCAGGGCGGCCAGCAGGGCGTCGGCATCGTCCCGATTGTTGTAGCAGGCCAGGGACACGCGCATGGTACCGCCGATCCCTAAGCTCTCCATCAACGGCATGGCGCAGTGATGGCCGACTCGCAGGGCGATCCCCTGCATGTCGAGCAGGGTAGCGGCATCTTGCGGGTGGATGTCGTCCAGCAGGAAAGAGACAGCGCCGGCGCGCTGACCGGGTTCGCCGACCAGACGCAGCCCTGGCACCTGTTGCAGTCCGGCAACCAGATAGTCGGTCAGCGCCGCTTCATGGCTGGCCAATGAATCCTTGTCCTGCTCCATCACAAAGTCGATGGCGGCGGCCAGGCCGATGGCGCCAGCGATATGGGGGGTGCCTGCCTCGAACTTGAAGGGCAGGGTGTTGAAGGTGGTGCCGCTGAAGCTGACCCTGTCTATCATCTCGCCTCCCGCTTGCCAGGGCGGCATCCGCTCCAGTAGTTCGGTGCGGCCCCACAACACACCGATGCCGGTCGGACCATAGAGCTTGTGACCGGAGAAGGCGTAGAAGTCGCAACCTATGGCCTGCACATCCACCTCGAGATGAGCCACCGCCTGAGCGCCATCGAGCAGGGTCAGAGCGCCGACCGCCTTGGCCGCTGCCACCATCTCTTTGACTGGATTGACGGTGCCAAGGGCATTGGAGACGTGGGCCACGCTTACCAGTCGGGTCCGTGGCCCCAGCATGGCGTGATAGGCGGCCAGATCGAGATCGCCCCGCTCATCGAGGGGGATGACCCGGATCACCGCGCCGGTGCGTTGGGCGACCAGCTGCCAGGGGACGATATTGGCGTGATGCTCGAGGGTGCTGAGCACGATTTCATCCCCCGCCCTCAGCTCGCTCATCCCCCAGCTCTGGGCCACCAGATTGATCGCCTCCGTGGTGCCACGGGTCCATATCACTTCGTGGCTGCGAGGGGCATTGATAAAGCGGGCAGCCGTCTTGCGGGCATCTTCGAAGGCGCGTGTGGCCCGGCCGCTCAGGGCATGGGCGGCGCGGTGCACGTTGGCATTGTCGGCCCGATAGTAGTGATTGATCGCATCCAGCACGGCTTGCGGTTTCTGGGTGGTGGCGGCGTTGTCCAGATAGACCAGAGGGTGGCCGTTCACCTCCTGCGTCAAGGCTGGAAACTGGCCGCGCAGCCGGTCGTGCTGTTGCTGATTCATGCTCCCCTCATCTCGTCTGGAAAAGTCGGTCATGATCCGGAAAATGGCGGGCAAACACAAGATGAAGTGGCGGGATCCCGTGCCCGGTTTCGGCTGCCCGCGGGATCTCTGCTACAATGCCGCCCCTCATCATAAGCCAAGAGATCCGGCCCATGAAGCTCAACCCCAATCAGAACGAAGCGGTCAAGTATGTCTCCGGCCCTTGCCTGGTGCTGGCGGGTGCCGGATCGGGCAAGACCCGCGTCATCACCAACAAGATTGCCTATCTGGTACAGCAGTGCGGCTACAACGCACGCAACATAGCGGCGGTCACCTTTACCAACAAGGCGGCGCGGGAGATGAAGGAGCGGGTCGGTCAGACCCTGGGTCGCAAGGAGGCGCGGGGGCTGATGGTCTCCACCTTCCACACTCTGGGGCTCGAGATCATCCGCCGCGAGCACAAGAGCCTGAACCTCAAGGCCAACTTCTCCCTGTTCGATGACACCGACCAGCTGGCGCTGCTGAAAGAGCTGACCGAGGCGGAGCTCGACAACGACAAGGACAAGCTCTCGGCCCTCATCAGCCAGATCTCCAACTGGAAAAACGACCTCATCCTGCCGGCCCGGGCCATGCGTATCGCCCGCGGGCCTGAAGAAGTGCTGATGGCCGAGCTCTACGAGCGTTACCACCGCCAGATGGTGGCTTACAACGCGCTGGATTTTGACGACCTCATCGTAATGCCGACCCTGCTGCTCAAGAGCAACCAGGAGGTGCGCGAGCGCTGGCAGAACAAGATCCGCTACCTGCTGGTCGATGAATACCAGGACACCAATACCAGCCAGTACGAACTGGTGAAGCAGATCGTCGGCGAGCGGGCCCGTTTTACCGTGGTGGGGGATGACGACCAGTCCATCTACTCCTGGCGTGGGGCCAAGCCGCAGAATCTGGTGCTGCTGAACGAAGATTTCCCCAATCTGCGGCTCATCAAGCTGGAGCAAAACTACCGCTCCAAGCGGCGCATCCTCAAGTGCGCCAACATCCTGATCGCCAACAACCCCCACGTCTATGACAAGGCGCTCTTCTCCGAACTGGACGAGGGGGTGAAGCTCAAGGTGCTGTTTGCCAAGAACGAGGAGCACGAGGCGGAGCGTATCGCCGCCGAGCTGATGGGCCACAAGTTCATGAACCGCACCCGGTTCAAGGACTATGCCATCCTCTATCGGGGCAACCATCAGTCGCGCATCTTCGAGAAGGCGCTGATGACCAACCGCATTCCCTACCGTATCTCGGGCGGTACCTCGTTTTTCTCCCGCACCGAGATCAAGGACATCATGGCCTACCTCAAGCTGCTGGTGAACCCGGACGAGGACACTGCCTTCCTGCGGGTGGTCAACCTGCCGCGCCGCGAGATAGGCCCCACCACCCTCGAAAAACTGGGCCAGTACGCCAACCAGCGTGGCAAGAGCCTGTTTGCCGCCAGTTTCGAGCTGGGGCTGGAGCAACACCTCTCCGGGCGCGGTCTATCCGCCTTGCAGGCTTTCACCAACTGGCTGGTACGGCTCGGCGATCAGGCGCTGCGCGGCAATCCGGTGGAGGCGGTGCGGGACATGATCAAGGAGATCCACTACGAGGAGTGGCTCTATGAGACCTCCCCCAGTCCGAAGGCGGCGGAGATGCGGATGCAAAACGTCTCCACCCTTTATCGCTGGATCAGCGAGATGCTGGAGGGGGATGAGCTGGAGGAGTCGATGACACTTGCTCAGGTGGTGACTCGCCTCACCCTGCGGGACATGATGGAACGCAATGAGGGAGAGGACGAGGCTGACCAAGTGCAGCTGATGACATTGCACGCCTCCAAGGGGCTGGAGTTTCCCTATGTCTACATGGTGGGCATGGAGGAGGGGCTGCTGCCCCACCAGACCAGCATCGACGAGGACAACGTGGAGGAGGAGCGGCGCCTCGCCTACGTGGGGATCACCCGGGCCCAGACCGAGCTGACCTTTACCCTCTGCAAGGAGCGTCGCCAGTTTGGCGAGTCGGTACGGCCGGAGCCGAGCCGCTTCCTGCTGGAGCTGCCCCAGGATGACCTGGAGTGGGAAAACCAGAAGAAGGTGACGGCAGAGGAGCGCCAGCAGAAGGGGCAGGTTGGTGTCGCCAACCTGCGGGCCCTGTTCAAGAAGGATTGAGGCCGGAAGGCTTGGCCTCTCGGGCGGCCTGACCCAGCAGGGGGGGAATATCGGCTCCCGGCAGCGGGGGGGAGATGTGGCGCCCCTGCCCGAGGGCGCAGCCAAGCTCGATGAGCTTTTGCAACTGTTGCTGATTTTCGATCCCCTCGACCACCAGGGTGAAGTCGAGGTCCTGGCAGATGTCCCGCATGGCGCGGATCAGCGCCAGATCCTTGGGTGAGTTCAACATGCGATGGGTGAAGCTGTCGTCCACCTTGATGTAATCCACCGGGAAGTGAAACAGGGCGTTGAGAGAAGAGAAGCCGGTGCCGAAGTCATCCAGGCTGACCTGGATCCCTTTCGCCCTGAGTTCATGCAAGGCTGTGAGGGAGTCGGCACTCTGCCGGGAGAGCTCGCGTTCGTTGAACTCAAAGATGAAACATGCGGGGATGACACCCTCCTCCTCCATGATGGTGAGCAGTTGCATGATCTGCTCGTGGCTGGCCAGGTGCTTGCCGGAGAGGTTGATGGCTATCCTGAAACGACCGACCCCGGAGGCGGGCTGCCAAAGCTTCAGTTGCTGGCAGGTGCGCTTGAGGATCTGGCGGTCCAGATCCTGAATGAGGCCGCACTGTTCCGCCAGAGGAATGAAGTCGAATGCATCCTTGAGCTCCCCTTCCTCCGTTATCCAGCGCGCCATCACCTCCAGTCCGACCAGGCGGCTGTCACACAGCCTGATCACCGGCTGGAAGTAGGGCACAATCCGCCCTTCCCGCAAGGCTCTGAAGAGCCGCTCTTCCGGTGACCCCGCCTGTTCGGTACAGGCCTCCGAATACATGACGATGCGGCTGCGACCGTTGCGCTTGGCCTGGTACATGGCGAGGTCTGCCTGGTGCAGCAGTTCACTGACATCGGCCGTTTGCTCCGTCACGCTGGCGACCCCCAGACTGACGGTGATGGTCAGTTCGTTGCCCTGGATCCGGAACGGATGGCCGATACGGCCAATCAGGCGATTGAGCACGGGGCTGATGTCCTCTTCCCGCTGGCTGTTGTCCAGATAGATGACGAATTCGTCCCCTCCGAGCCTCGCCACCATGTCATTTTGCCGGATGCAGCCTTGCAGCCTGCTGCCCAGCTCCTGCAGCAACTGATCGCCAGCACTGTGGCCCAAGGCGTCATTGACCTGCTTGAAGTGATCCACATCGACGAAGATCAGGGTGAAGCCGGCTGTCTGGTAGCGGCGGTAGCGGGTCATGGCATGATGCAGGTGATTCATCAGCAGCGCCCGGTTTGGCAACTGGGTCAGCGGGTCGTGCAGGGCATTGAACTGGAGCCGCCGCTCCAGCTCCTGATGATGCTTGAGCCGTTTCTGCAACCTCAGGTTGGTTTGGCGCAGCTGTTGGAGGCGCTGGTTGATGGACTCCTCCGAGTTGAGCTCATCGAGTTGCTGTCGCACCCTTTTGAGCTCCAGCAACAGGGTCAGCTGATGGCGCAGGAAATCGAGGAACAGCCTGTCATCGGTTTCCAGAGGCCGGGTCATGTTGAGGATGAGGTGGGCAAAGTATTGCTGCTGCTGGCGCAGGGGCAGGCTGTACCAGTAAAGCCCCTCTTCATGGCGCTCTACGCTGTTGGTGCTGTGGCACATGGCCCGAATGATGTCATCGTCGTATGTCAGGTGTGGTGGATAGAGTCGCTCCAGTCGCTGGTTTTCCAGCCGGATCAGCAACATGTCGCTGACCGAGAGCATCTGGCGCAACACAGCTTCCAACTGGGCAAACAGGGCATGCTGAGGCAGGTTGTGAGCCAGGCGCATCACTCGGCCGATCTTCTCGATTTTCTCCTGCCACTGGGGATCCCGCTGCATGAGAGGGGAGGCCTGCCCCGCCAGCTGAGTACCGGTCTGGGTTTCGTGCAGTCGTTTGGCCAGGCACTCCAACAGCAACCTCAGGGTGGGTGCCTGATCCGGGGTGCTGCGTGCCAGCAACCACTGCACGTCGATATGCTCCACAGGCTGCACGCACCAGCCCTGACCTTCATCGAGCCGGGTGAGCTGTTCGGTGAGGCGAGGTTCTTCCCGTCCCAATTGTTGCTTGAACACGTCGGGAAGCTGATAGGTGTAGCGCCAGTTCAGCCCCCCGTCGGCCAGCCCCAGCATGGCGAAATGTTGCAGAGGGCAGAGTGTGTCCAGCAGACCGACCAGTCGGGCGTAATCCTCGGGGGAGGCAATGCCGGGGGCGGGGAAATCCATGATGGAGGAGACGACCGCCAGCAAGGAGTGCGAGTCTGGCGGTGTGGTGGGCTGAACTGACATGCAACACTCCCGAAAAAACTTACCTTCAAGCGTAGTCGGAAGTGATGGGATTGAAAGGGCTGCAAGAGGAGCCCTTTCAATTACTTAGAGCTTGTCGATCATGTAGTGAATGGCGTTCTCGATCTCTTCGTCACTGCAGGTGGCGCAGGTCCCCCGCGGTGGCATCATGCCAGCCTTGCCGGTGAAGCCTTCGATGGCGTGTTTGCGCAAGGTGTCGAAGCCCTGGGCGATGCGTGGCTCCCAGGCGGCCTTGTCACCTCGCTTGGGGGCGCCGGCGGCACCGGTATCGTGGCAGGCGAAGCAGGCACCCTTGAACACGGTCTCTCCGTCACGTGGGCCGGAGGAGGCTGCCGCAGGCGCGGCCGCGGCGGTCGCAATGCCTTCCAGATCCTTGGCGGTATAAACCTGGCCAACCGGGGCAATACGCTCGGCGATGGCCTCTGTCGACATGTCATCGGCGGCAAGGACGGCGCCGGACAGAGTGGCGGCCGCCATCCCGGCAGCCAGCAAATAGCTCAGTTTTTTCAACACGCTCATGTACTCCCAGCAGGCTCTTATTATCCCCAGAAAACGACGGGATTATAACCGAATAGTTACAGTCATTTAAACGCTTGTGTGTGAAGTGTTAAGCAATCTGCAAACAAAGTGGTAGAGCGGGAAGGGGTGATCCCACATAAAAAAACCCGGCATGCGCCGGGTTTCGTGAGGCTGAACAAAATAGGGCGCGCTGATTGCCCAGACGCCCCTCGCGCGTCGTCAATCCCAGTTCAGGATCACCTTGCCGGACTTGCCCGAGCCCATGGCTTCGAAGCCCTGCTGGAAGTCATCGATATGGAAATGGTGGGTGATGATGGGGCTGAGATCCAGGCCAGACTGGATGAGGCTTGCCATCTTGTACCAGGTTTCGAACATTTCGCGGCCGTAGATCCCCTTGATGAAGAGTCCCTTGAAGATCACCTTGCCCCAGTCGATGGCCATGGTGGAGGGAGGAATGCCGAGCATGGCGATTTTGCCGCCGTGGTTCATCTTGTCGATCATGTCCTGGAAGGCGCTGGGCACCCCGGACATCTCCAGCCCCACATCGAACCCTTCGGTCATGCCGAGATCTTCCATGACATCGGAGAGCTTCTCCTTGGCCACGTTGACGGCACGGGTGGCGCCCATCTTGCGGGCCAGTTCCAGCCGGTATTCGTTGACGTCGGTGATCACCACGTGACGGGCGCCAACGTGACGGCAGACGGCAGCAGCCATGATGCCGATGGGGCCTGCGCCGGTGATGAGCACGTCTTCACCCACCAGGTCGAAGGAGAGGGCGGTGTGCACGGCGTTGCCGAACGGATCGAAGATGGCGGCCAGCTCATCGGGGATGTTGTCCGGCAGCTTGAAGGCGTTGAAGGCCGGGATCACCAGGTATTCGGCGAAGGATCCCGGGCGGTTCACACCCACACCAATGGTGTTGCGGCACAGGTGGGTGCGACCGGCACGGCAGTTGCGGCAGTGGCCGCAGGTGATGTGGCCTTCGCCGGAGACGCGATCGCCGATGGCGAAGCCGCGCACTTCCTGGCCGACGGCGACCACCTCTCCCACATACTCGTGCCCCACCACCATGGGGACGGGAATGGTCTTCTGGGCCCACTCGTCCCAGTTGTAGATGTGCATGTCGGTGCCGCAGATGGCGGTCTTGCGGATCTTGATGAGCAAATCGTTGTGGCCGAGCTCGGGAGCCGGGACATCGGTCATCCAGATGCCGACTTCGGATTTGAGTTTGGAGAGTGCTTTCATGACAGATTCCTCACGGCGCCATGCCGGGTACAGAGGGTAATAAAATGGGGCCCAACCTTGGCCCCCGTTTTAATCAGCCAGCCATGTGATCAAATCACACCGAGCTCGCGACCGATGCGAATGAAGGCATCGATCGCCTTGTCCAGTTGTTCCCGGGTATGGGCGGCGGACATCTGGGTCCGGATGCGCGCCTGACCCTTGGGTACCACGGGGAAGGAGAAGCCCACCACGTAGATACCGGCGGCCAGCATGCGGCTCGCCATCTCGGCGGCTAGTTTGGCATCCCCCAGCATGACCGGAATGATGGCGTGATCGGCGCCGGTCAGGGTAAAGCCGGCGGCGCTCATGCGCTCGCGGAAGTAGGCACTGTTCTCCTTGAGGCGGGCGCGCAGGTCGTGACCCTCGGCCAGCATGTCGATCACCTTGATGGTGGCCGAGACGATGGAGGGTGCCAGGGAGTTGGAGAAGAGGTAGGGACGGGAGCGCTGACGCAACCAGTCGATCACCTCTTTCTTGCCGGAGGTGTAGCCACCGGACGCGCCACCCAGCGCCTTGCCCAGGGTGCCGGTGATGATGTCGACCCGTTCCATCACCTCGCAGTATTCGTGGGTGCCGCGGCCGTTCTCACCGATGAAGCCGACGGCGTGGGAGTCATCCACCATCACCAGCGCATCGTACTTGTCGGCCAGATCGCAGATGGATTTGAGGTCGGCGATGACGCCATCCATGGAGAAGACGCCATCGGTGGCGATCAGTTTGAAGCGGGCGCCGTCGGCATCGGCCTGCTTGAGCTGGGCTTCCAGTTCGGCCATGTCGTTGTTGGCGTAGCGATAGCGCCTGGCCTTGCACAACCGCACCCCATCGATGATGGAGGCATGGTTGAGGGCGTCGGAGATGATGGCGTCTTCGGCACTGAAAAGGGTCTCGAACAGACCTCCGTTGGCGTCGAAGCAGGAGGAGTAAAGGATGCTGTCTTCGGTGCCGAGGAAGGCGGACAGCTTCTGCTCCAGCTCCTTGTGCTGGTCCTGGGTACCGCAGATGAAGCGCACGGAGGCCATGCCGAAGCCGTGGCTCTCGAGCCCCTGATGGGCGGCGGCAATCAGGTCGGGGTGGTTGGCCAGCCCCAGGTAGTTGTTGGCACAGAAGTTCAGTACCTGCTCGCCACCCACCGCAATCTGGGCCTGCTGGGCCGAGGTGATGATGCGCTCCTGCTTGTATAGCCCTTCCGCCTTGACCTGTTCGAGCTGTTCGGTCAGGTGACGATAGAATCCGTTAGACATCCTCGGTCCTCATTGCTGTATCGACTGTGTTATCAGGATCCCGGGCCGTGCAACCCGCACGGTTCGGCGTCGTCACGGTCGCGACGAAACGCCGACAGACCCTAGAATGGGCGACATTTTACTGTAATCCCTGCGTATAAATTCAAATTTTTATGCTGATAATCAACAATTGTGAAACAGATCTCACCCGGCTGGTTGGGCCAGTTGGTGATAATGTTGCTCCAGTTGATGTATCTGGGGGGCCACCTGTGGATGCACGTAGGGGCGCAGCAAAAACAGCACCCGCAAGACCCCCTGGTAGAGCAGGGGTTTGGTGATGCGGGTGGCCGGGGCCTGGGCGATCTGGAACGGGATCCAGCAGGTGACGACCATCTTGATGGTCTGGCCGAGATCCGGCAGGTCTTCATCGCTGACGGCGATGATACCGCCTTCGCGCAGGCTTCTGAGCAGCGTCTCCACGGTGGCACGGAGCTGCTCCTGTGCCTTGAGGTATTTCTGCTGCAGAAGCTCGTCGCGACTCAGGATGTCCGGCAGGTTCGCGTAGAAGAAGCGGAACTGCCACATCAAATAGAAGATGGCATCCAGGTAGCCCATCAGATCCTCCAGCCGGATCTCGCTGCTGCGGATCGGAGTGAAGCTGTCGCTCAGGTGGCGGGCGTACTGATCGAAGATGGAGTGGATGATGTCTTCTTTGTTTCTGAAGTGGTAGTAAAGGTTGCCCGGGCTGATGCCAAGGTGTGCGGCAATGTGGTTGGTGGTGATGTTGCGCTCGCCCTGATCGTTGAACAGCTCGGTGGCGCTGTGGATGATCCTGTCTCTGGTCTTCATCGCTGGTCCCTCTGCCGGGCCCGAAGGGGAAAAGTCATCGAGGTCGAATCCCCTTGCGGCCCGTGATAAACTTTTCGGCAATTTCAAATTGGCCCACTATACACAGCTTTAACAGGCAGTCACACGGGGCCACAACGTACGCGAGGCAAACTCCATGATCGTAGTAACTGGCGGTGCTGGCTTTATCGGCAGCAATCTGGTCAAGCAGCTGAACGCTCAAGGACGGACCGATATCGTGGTCATTGATGACCTGACCGACGGCACCAAGTTCGTCAACCTGGTCGACCTCACCATCGCCGACTACATGGACAAGGACGAGTTCCAGGCGCGGATCGTCTCCGGTGACGAATTCGAGGAGTGGGATGACGGCATCGAGGTGATCTTCCACGAAGGCGCCTGCTCCGCGACCACCGAGTGGAACGGCAAGTTCATCATGGAGGCCAACTACGAGTACTCCAAGGATCTGTTCCACTACTGCATCGAACGGGAAATCCCCTTCATCTACGCCTCTTCCGCCGCGACCTATGGCGGGCGCAACGACAACTTCATCGAAGACCCGAGGTTCGAGCAGCCCCTCAACGTCTACGGCTACTCCAAGCAGCTGTTCGATCAGTACGTGCGTCGCTGGATGCCGG
Source organism: Aeromonas sp. R7-1 (assembly GCF_040908115.1). Taxonomy (NCBI): domain Bacteria; kingdom Pseudomonadati; phylum Pseudomonadota; class Gammaproteobacteria; order Aeromonadales; family Aeromonadaceae; genus Aeromonas; species Aeromonas sp. R7-1. The sequence goes on from NZ_JBFODD010000043.1 coordinate 11,894, forward strand.
AGATCAACTCCCAGGTGGTGGGTCTCAAGTACTTCAACGTCTATGGTCCCCGCGAGCAGCACAAGGGATCCATGGCGTCCGTGGCCTTCCACCTCAATACCCAGGTGAAGCAGGGTGACAATCCCAAGCTGTTCGAGGGCTGTGACGGCTTCCCGGATGGCGGCCAGATGCGCGACTTCATCTACGTGGACGACGTCTGCAAGGTGAACCTCTGGTTCTGGCAGAATCCGCAGCACTCCGGCATCTTCAACTGCGGCACCGGCCGGGCTGAGCCGTTCCAGAACGTGGCGGAAGCCGTGATCAGGCATCACCAGAAAGGCGCCATCGAATACATTCCCTTCCCGGATCACCTCAAGGGTCGCTACCAGAGCTTCACCCAGGCGGATCTCACCAAGTTGCGCGGCGTCGGCTATGACGGCGAGTTCAAGACTGTGGCCGAAGGCGTGGCCGATTACATGGCCTGGTTGAACCGGGCTTGATCCCCCTCTGGCGGGTGGCTCTGGCCACCCGTCGATCGGATGCGCTTGCATGAACATATTGATGGCTCTCTCCCAGCTCGAAGTGACGGGCGCGGAGGTCTATGCCACCACGGTCGGCAACGAGCTGACCCGCCGTGGCCACCAGGTTTTCTACGTCTCTGACACCCTGACCAAACCGACTCTGGGACCGGTCTTTCGGTTGCGCTTCAACAAGCGCAGCATCCTGCGCCGCTTCTGGCACGTCTTCTATCTCATCTATCTGATCCGCAAGCACAGGATCCAGCTTGTGCACGCCCATTCGCGCGCCTCGGGCTGGAGCAGCTACGTCGCCTGCAAGCTGACCGGCACCCCCATGATCACCACGGTGCACGGGCGCCAGCCGGTACACGCCTCCCGCAAGGCATTCCATGCGCTGGGCTACCGGGCGGTGGCGGTGTGCGAGGATATCGCCAGCCAGATCATCGACAACCTGGGGGTGGACCCGGCCATGGTGCAGGTGCTGCGCAACGGCATCGAGACCGACAAGTTCCAGCCCGTGCCGATACCGGACAACGACAAACCGGTGATCGCCATCATTGGTCGGCTGAGCGGTCCCAAGGGGGAGCTCTGCTACCGGTTGCTGGACGAGGTTCTGGATCTGGAAGCCTGCCGGGTGCGCGTCGTCAGCGGCACCCAGGTGCCGGCGCGTTTTGCCCGTTTTCAGGACAAGGTCGACTTCGTCGGCTATGTGGACGATGTGCCCGCCCTGATGGCGGGCTGCGATCTGGTGATCGGTGCCGGTCGGGTGGCGATGGAGGCGCTGCTGTGCGGTCGTCCGGCGTTTGCCATCGGCGAAGCCAGGGCCATCGGTCTGGTGACGGAGCAGAATCTGGACGAGGCCCTCGCCAGCAACTTCGGCGACATCGGCCCCAGGGATCTGGCCATCGACTTTGCCGGGCTGAAGGCGCAGATCCCTTCGGCGCTGGCCTCCAAGGTGGTGCCAGACCCAGTGCGCCAACGGATCCTGCAAGAGTATGATTTGCAAGGCGTCGTGACCGGGCTGGAATCCGTCTATCAGGACGCCGTGGTCGAGACCCTGCGCCGGGAGATGCCGGTCATCATGTATCACCGCTTCATCGAGCACGAGAGCGAAAAGGGAGTGCATGGCACCTGGCTCCCGGTCGCCATGTTCGAGAAGCACCTCAAGCTGATGAAGTGGCTGGGCTACGAGACGCTGACATTTGCCGACCTGGCGGAGAACGGGTTCATCCACCGGCTGCAATACGGCAAGAAGTACCTGATGATCACCGTGGACGACGGCTATCGGGACAACCTCACCCGCATGCTGCCGCTACTGGAAAAGTATGGCTACAAGGCGGTGGTCTATGTGGTGACCGGTGAGGATCACAATCGTTGGGATGTGGAGCACCCGACTCACCCCGATACCCCGGTGACCCTGATGACCCCGGACGAAATCAAGGCGCTGGTGGCCTCCGGTCATGTGGAGATCGGGGGCCATACCCTGACTCACCCCCGCCTGAGCACGCTCCCCCCAGAGGAGCAGGCCCACCAGATCCAGGCCAACAAGGCCTGGCTGGAGCAGTTGCTCGGCCATCCCCTGATCTCGTTTGCCTATCCTTACGGGGATCTGAACGACAGTGCAAAAGCCCAGGCCGTTGCCGCCGGTTATCGCTATGCTGTGGCCACCAACAGCGGCCCCAGAGCCATGCACCGGGATCCGTTCCAGATCCGCCGGATCGCCATCTTCCCCCGCACCGACATGTTCGGTCTGTGGCGCAAGATCAGGGGGAATTATGTCTTCAGAAAATAAGGTTGTTGTAGAGGAACGTATGCCGATGCAAACAGAATCGCCGCCCAATCAGGGCGCATTTGGGCTGGTCCATGACCAAGCGTTGCCGCTACTAGTTCAACTCTCAGCTTTTTTATTTGGAGCTCTGGCACTATCCGTGCCCAGTGGTTACTCCTATGGCCCAGCTTTGTTGTTGCTGGCAAGCCTGTGTTTCTTCTCTGTGAGGCGCTTGAATTGGGTATTACCCCGTGAACTCAAGTTTATCGGGCTTGGCTTGTCGCTCTATTTTCTGGTGATGGTTATTTCCGTTTGGTTTGATGGTGGCAAGATCAGCCAAATCGACAGGGCAAGTAGAGCGCTGATGGCTGTTGTCATATTGCCCTTACTAGCTTGCGTGCCTGTGCGCCTTCCTATACTGCTTTCCGGTTGTGGTGTCGGTGCTCTCCTCGCATGTGGCATAGCCATTCATGATAAATTTATTTTGGGCTATGAGCGGGCATTTAACGATATGATGCCACTACAGAGTGGTAATATTGCCATGTCGTTAGGATTATTTTGCCTGTGTGGACTTCTTTGGGCACAAAAAAAGGGAAAATTGGCCTTCTCTTTTTTCATGCTGCTGGGAGGTTGTGCTGGGATGGGGGCCAGTTTCCTCTCGGGAACGCGTGGGGGGTGGGTATTATTACCTGTTATTTTATTTACTATTGCGGTGCTGTTTAAAGAGTGCCTGTATCGCAAGACAACCCTCGTTATGCTTGTAGGTGGACTGTTATACGGTGGTTTTTTGATTGTCCAACCGCAGAGTGGTGTGGAAGCACGGATAGAGCTGGCTCAGAATGATATCAGCCAATATCTCGACAAAACCAACCTCAACACCTCGCTTGGGATCAGACTTCAGCTTTGGCAGAGTGCTTGGCAGAGCTTTACCGAAAAGCCACTATTTGGCTGGGGAAATCATGGGATTCGGCAGTCACAAAAAGCGCAGCTGGCACGAGGAGAAATTAGCCAGTTTATCTATGATTTCAATTCTCATGCCCATAACCAGTTTCTCGATGAAATGGCCAAACGAGGCATTGTTGGCCTTGGTGCGTTGCTATTGATGATGTTGATCCCCCTATTCTTGGTAAAAAGTCGTTTGCACCGACCCCATAATGATGATGTGCATTGTGGTTCCGCGTTGGTTATTGTGGCTGTTTTTTCATCGATTGATTACTGCCTCAGTCAGGCATTTTTTGGTCACAATTCTGGTATTACTTTCTTTGTCTCATCGCTGGTTATAGCTGCATCTATAGTTTTTAAGGAGAGTGATACAGAATGAATTGATAGCGATAAACAGGGGGTATTGTTTTTTTGTGTGATTAGTTATTATAAATAATGTCATCTTTAACAGTGAGGGTATAGAATGGGGGTTTCTGTTTCTATTGTAATTTTAAATTACAATTCGTCTAAATACACAATGGATTGCATTGATAGTATATTGCGTGGTTCATTTCAAGATTATGAAATAATAGTGGTTGATAATAACTCGAGCGAGGATGAACGTGGCATATTTATTGATTACTTGAAAATTAAAAATAATGATAAAATACATTTTATAGATAATGATATTAATTTCGGATTTGCTCTTGGAAACATACTTGGAATATCAGAATCTAAAGGAGAGTACATATTTGTTCTTAACAATGATACGCTAGTGGATGAGGGCGCGCTTGATATACTTCATTCCTTCATGGAGGATAATCCAGATGTATCGCTGTGTATACCATCTCAGTATAATAAAGATGGTACATATCATCCATCCTTTGCCTATTTACCATCAGTAGGTAATCAATGGTTTGGCAACGGATTATGTCGAATGTTAAAATCATCAGAGTATATGGATAGGAAGAAGGAATATAAAAAACCATTCAGGGTCCAAATGGGTAGTGGAGCATCAATGTTTTTTCGCGCATCCGACTATTTTAAAGTTGGAGGTTTAGATCCTAATTTTTTCCTTTACTGTGAGGAAGAAGATATCTGTATTAGAATGAAGAAAGAAAAAATGAATATATTCTTTGTTCCTGATGCAAAGATAGTTCATTATGGTGGTGGGAGTACGAATAGAAATCTAGACATAGAAATAGAGTTTTACAGATCTTTATTTTATTTTTTTGATAAAAATTATAATTTTTTATCTGCAAAATCTCTTAAGTTTAGATTTATTATCAAGGAACTCATCAAATCATGTAAAAAGCCGACTAGATTTAAGTTATTCTTTGCTATTATCATAAGACCATCACTGTCTTATTCCTTAAGGCATAAGCAGCGAGGATTAAAAAATTAATATCATTTAACAATGGATGAGTTTAGATAGACTTTTTTCTTAAAGCATAGCTTTTTTAAAAAAATTATAGAAAGTGGCATTAAAATCAGCTGAGATATAATTTAATTATTTTAACAGACTGCGAAATAATAATCACATATAGTCTACTATCTTTAATGCAGTTTCTAGCGTCAATCTATAGTTCCGAATACGAGAGTCATTCGATCATATCGGTGGTGGTGAAGCCCGTTTTCGGGTGGAATGACCATAACCAGTAACGAATTAAAGGTCAGACCATAAATTGCGTTACTGGCGGGGCATACCTCTGTAGCCGATTATTTATTCATTATTCCTAGCTCAGCACAGAATGTGGCCAGTATCTCCTGCACATTCAAAATTTCCTGCTGCGGATCCTGACGACCCGTGTCGACGAAGCGATAACGGGGATGAGAGACGGGATTGGCAATGGCGGAGTGTCCGAGGGGAGAGACGATGGTGAGCAGGGGGATATCCAGCGCCTGCGCCATATGCCGTGGGCCTGTGTCATTGCCGACGAAGAGCTGGCAATGGGCGAAGAGCCCCACCAGTTCCCGTACCGAGCGGGTCTGAACATGGTCAAACACGCTGGCCTGCAGCGCTTCTGGCAGCAGCGGCTTCAGCCCCCGGTTGTACTCCTCTTCCCCCGGTCCGCAATAGACCAGGATCTGGGCATTGTGCTCCTCGATGAGCCACTGGGCGACCTTGGCGAAGCAGTCGATGGGCCAGCGCTTGTAGTGACCGAGGGAGTTGACCCCCATGGCGATGAGTGGCCGGGTCGGGTCGACGCCAGCGGCCAGCAGGGTCTCGCGCCCCCGTTGTCTCTCCCCGTCGCTGAGCCAGAGATAGTAGTTGCGATCCTCCCTGGCGAGGCCGAGGGGCTTGAGCAGTGAAAACCGGTCGTCCACCAGGGTGCTGTTGCCCTGATGCTCGGTGTCATGGCGAAAGCGCACGATGCGGTTGTGGCCCAGGCGCCATGGGAAGGAGTCGAAGCCGATCCGCAGGCGGGCGCCGGAGAAGAGACAGGTGAGCAGGCCTATCATCTGGCCCTGGCTGTTGATCACCACATCGTAGCGTTCGCGGCGAATGCCCAGCAGCAAATCCTTCATATAGCGCCACTCGTTGCGGCGCGCCTTCTCGATGACGATCAATCGATCGATGTTGGGGTTTCCCTCTGCCATGCCCGCGCAGTAATCCATGACCAGATAGTGAACTTCCCCGGCAGGGTCGTGCTGCTTGAGGTTGTTGCACAGTGCGGTGGAGATCAGCACATCTCCTATCTGTTTGGTTTGTACTACCAGGTATTTCATGGAAAGGGCCTCGAGCGAGGTCGGGTTGAACGTCAGCGCATCAGCATATCGCACTCCCCTGTCAGATGCTGCCGCTATGGGGTGAAAATCCGATCCAACGCACTGTGTTTGCACATATTTTCGACGTTGTTCGGGCTGGCGGGGCCCGGCTGGCAGTGCGGGAAGATGAGCGGAGGCATGGCACCGCTGGCCATGCCCCCGATGGGCAAGAGTGATCAGCGTACGATGAGGCCGAGCAGGATCCCCACCACGCCGAAGTCGGCATCGCTGAAGGTGGTGTTGGCAAAGCCGAGATCTCCCAGCACCGGCAGCAGGAACACCGGCAGGAAGGTGATCAGCAGGCCGTTGGCGAAGGCACCGAGTAGAGCGCCGCGACGACCGCCGGTGGCATTGCCGAACACCCCAGCCGCCGCACCGACAAAGAAGTGCGGCACGACGCCTGGAATGATGACGGTGAGCCCCAGCAGGTAGAGCAGCACCATGCCCACCAGACCGGCGGCGAAGCTCGACAGGAAGCCGATCAGCACCGCATTGGGGGCGTAGGGGAAGACGATGGGGCAGTCCAGCGCCGGCTTGGCGTTGGGCACCAGCTTGTCGGAGATCCCCTTGAAGGCCGGCACGATTTCGGCGATGACCATCCGTACCCCCTGCAGGATCACGTAGACCCCGGCGGCGAAGGTGATGGACTGCATTAGGGAGAACATGAACCAGTGCTTGCCCTTGGCGACTTCCGATACGTAATCCGCACCGGCAAACAGAGAGGTGATGAGGAAGATGATGCCCATGGTGAAGGAGATGGCCACCGGGGTATCGCGCAGGAACAGCAGGCTCTTGGGCACCTGCACCTCTTCGCTGCTGTGGGTCTTGTTGCCGAATTTGGCGCCGATCCAGCCGGCCAGCACGTAGGAGCAGGTGGAGAAGTGGCCGAGTGCCACGTCATCGGAGCCGGTGATCTGCTTCATGTAGGGGTGGGCGAGGGCCGGGAACAGCACCATGGTCACGCCGACCACCAGGCTGCCCACCGCGATGAGCGGGATGCCGCTCATGCCGCCGGCGGAGAGGATGGCTGCCACCATCATCGACATGAACAGGGTGTGGTGACCGGTCAGGAAGATGAATTTCCACGGGGTGAGCCGGGCGATCAGGATGTTCACCAGCATGGCGAAGAACATGATCATCGCCATCTCCTTGCCGAACGACTGCTGGGCGATGGAGACGATGGCCTCGTTGTTGGGCACCACCCCCTTGATGCCGAAGGCGTGCTGGAAGATGGTGGCGAAGTCGCCCAGCGAGTTCACCACCAGGGTGGCGCCGGCCCCCAGGATGACGAAGCCCATGATGGTCTTGACCGTGCCCTTGATGCACTCGGTCACCGGTTTCTTCTGGGCGATCAGGCCGATGAGGGCGATGAGGCCAACCAGCACGGCCGGCTCCGACAGCACGTCAAACATCAGAAAATTGAAAAATTCCATGGTCAGCTCCAAGCAGATGGAAGCGGCGGCTCACCGGCCGCCTAGACAGTCGCAAAGGGGTTAGAGTGCGCCCAGCTCGCGCAGGGCGATGGCGAGTTTTTCTTTCATGGCGGCCTTGTCGACCATGTTGTCCAGCGAGACCAGCCGGCCGTCGACCCCCATGCTGACCAGCTGTTCGGCGATGTCGCGGGTGGCGACAAAGATCTCGGCGCGCTCGCTGCCGGCGGAGGCGAGATCCCGGTGATCCACCTCGGCCGTCACGGCCAGCTCCTTGAGAATGCTCTTGATGCTCATCTCCATCATCAGGCTGGTGCCCAGGCCGTGTCCGCATACAACCAGAATCTTCATGTTCTCTTCCTCTGTCGGGCGCAGGGCGCCACTCAATAACGCGCCAGGATGCGCAAGATGTCGTCTTTGCTGGTGGCCGTCATGATGGCCGCCACGTCTTCTTCATTCATGAACAGTTCGGCCAGCTGGGCGATGGTCTCCACGTGGGAGTTGCTGTCGCTGGCGGCCAGGGTGACCAGCAGCCGGACCGGGTCGTTGCCCTCGGAGCCGAAGTTGACCCCCTCCTTCAGCACGGTCAGCGCCAGTCCCAACCGGTTGACGCCGTCTTCCGGGCGGGCGTGGGGCATGGCCAGGCCCGGACCCAGCACGTAGTAGGGGCCGAGCTCCTCGTGGGAGCGATAGAGAGCCGCCACATAGGAGGGCTCTATGGTGCCGTTGGCCAGCAGGGGGGCGGTGGCCAGCTCGATGGCGTGGCGCCAGTCGCGGGCGCCCGCTTCGATGGAAATGACCTCCTCGGTCAGCAATTGGGTCAGCATGGTAGTGTCCGGACTGGATAGGATGGCGCCAATCTAGCGATCTTGCCCTTTGATAACTGTGAGCTTGATCCCGAAAGTTAGCGCTACCAGATAGCGCTAACATTGATCTGTGATAGCGCTATCATTTCTCTCATGGAAGGGATTCATCCTGCCCCTTATCGGCCTCAAAGAAGGTAAAATCCGGTTTGAGCAAATAGTCAGTGCCCCGCTTTTGCCTTAAAGTGAATGCCCGTATGCCGAGGAAGGGAAAGGATGTCAGAAGCGAAAAAACGCCGCAGCACGGGTCGGGTGACCCTCAACGACGTGGCCCAGTTGGCTGGGGTGGGAGCCATGACGGTGTCGCGCGCCCTGCGCACCCCCGAGCTGGTGTCCGACAAGATGCGCGAGCGCATCGAGGCGGCGGTGGATGAACTCGGCTATATCCCGAACCGGGCGGCGGGGGCGCTGGCATCCGCTACCTCCCAGACCATAGTGGTCATCGTCCCCAGCCTGGCGGAGCGCGCCTGCGGTGACATGATTGCCGGGCTGCAGCAGACCCTGCTCGCCGAGGGCTATCAGATCATGCTGGGGGATGCCCAGCACCTGAAGCAGCAGGAGGCCAGCCTGCTCAGCAATTTCCTGCAGCACAATCCGGCCGCCGTGGTGTTGTTTGGGGGGGATCCCGGGGAGGTCATCCGGCAGCGCCTGCAGGCGGCCCGCTTGCCGGTGGTGGAAGTGGGAGCCATGGCGCGCCATCCCATCGACATGAACGTCGGGGTCTCCAACTTCGATGCCGGTTATCAGCTGACCCGCCACCTCATCGAGCGCGGTCATCGCAACATCGGCTTTCTCTGTGCCCGCCAGGAGCAGTGGATGCTGCAGCAGCGCATGCAGGGCTGGCAGAAGGCGCTGCTGGACAACTACCTCTCCCCGGACGCCATCATCAATACCTCTGAGCTGCCGAGTTTTAGCACGGGGGCGGCCATGCTGGGGGAGTTTCTGCTGCGCTGGCCCGAACTGGATGCGCTGATCTGCGTCAACGACGAGCTGGCGGCCGGGGTGCTGTTCGAATGCCAGCGCCGCCATCTGAGCGTGCCGGGCAAGCTCGCCATCGCCGGTTTCGACGATCTGGATGTGGCGCGCGCCTGTCATCCTGCGCTGACTTCGGTCAGGATCCCCTATCACCAGATGGGCAGGGAGGCGGCGGAGCTGATCCTGCGCCAGCTGGCGGGCGAGGAGGTGGCCGGCATGAGCCTCGCCCTGGATTTTCAATTGCAAAAGCGCCAGAGCACCTGACGAGCGATGCCACGACAGGTCGAGGCAAGCATGTTCAAGGCGTTGTGACCGAAGACCAAGTCGGTGCACCGTCGCCCTGCGCGGGAACTGCCAGCCGACGTGTTCGCCCGGTCTGTCACCGGGTTGACGCAGAGCGTGGATGCCACTGTAGCCATGACTCCAGGTGGCTGGCTGCACCCAGGTCAAGTTCTGACCGGAACCACTGGCGAGCCCCATTATTCTGGATAGACTTTGTAGGCCGGTGCACTATCCAAGGAGAATGAGCATGGGTACGCAGACGCCTGATTTCGATCTCGATGATGACTGGGAGCCGGAATCCTGGGAAGACGAGCTGGAGGAGCTGGATGACGAGAGCTGGCAGGACTATGACCCTCTCGACGATCAGTGACTCCCTGTAACGCCTGAGGGCGGGCCTGGTGCCCGCCCGATTTTTTGTGTGGCGAGGGGGGCAGCCCTTGGTGAGAACGGGGCGTGCTGGTTAGAATGAACTGCTCAAATGACGCTGTACGAGGCAGGCAGCGGCTCAACAACGATTCCAACGACGCCAAGGATGAATATGCGCTCACTCGTCATCATGTTTTGTGCCGCCCTGCTCGGGGGCTGTGTTTCCAACTCCGACGACCCTTGCGAGAAGGTGTGGAGCGACGTGGGAGAGGCGGACGGCAAGCTCGGTTTTGCTGGCGATCGGGTGGCATTTCACCAGACCCAGTGCGGGGAAAAAGTGGACCTTGCCCTTTGGGAGCTGGGTCGCCAGAAGGGGCTGGCCTGGTATTGCCGACCCGAGCATCTCTATCTGGCAGGACGGTCGGGAGAGGAGTATCGCGGCGTTTGTCCTAACGACGTGCAGGCCCGTCGCCTGTTTGAACAGGGTCGCCATGGCTGGACTGATCAATAAATCAGCCTTCCTCTCTCTTCTGAAATCTTGCGTGAATCTCTTCGTGAGAAGAGGGACCTACCCTTCCTTATGTTTCAGCCGCAGCGGCTGGCACAGGTAATCCTTGTCATTGGCGCTGCGGGCACACTTGCCACACACGAATTTGGGTTTGCGCACAATCTTGCGCAGCGTCTTGAGATCGGCGGGGATCTCGTGACGGCGCCACTCACACAGCGTCTTGTGACCCATGACGTCCTCGACAGTGAATGCAACGGGTGAGAGGGGCAGGACCCCTCCCGGTGTGGTTACTGGTACAGGTATTTGGTGAAGATGAGCTCGCGGACCGCCTTCTTGCCCGTCTCCTTGACCAGCAGTTCGTTGACCTTGGCCTCACACTCCTTGCGCAGCTCTTCCCGGTTCACCAGGGACTTGATCTGTGCGCCCGTCTTGCTGCCAATCAGCCGGATGATGGCGTCGCGGATCAGGGGGTCGTGCTGCTCCAGCAACTTGAGGTCGGCAGCGTCCGTGGCCATCAGCTCTACCGTCACCCGTACATAGCCGAGGGTTTTGCCGTCGCCAAGGTAGTTGGTGATGATGTCCGGATCCAGAGCGTGATAGGCGAATCCCGGCTGGACGGCGGAGGAGGCGGGATCGGTGGCCTCTTCCTCATTGGCGAAGGCCTGTGTATTCAAGAGGGTACACCCCAGGGACAGCAGCAGAATTCTGAAGATCTTCATCTGGATGGCTCGGCAGCGACGGATGCCCCATTTTTGATGCTGCCATCGGGGCCGTCAAGCACGGATGTTCTTACAATTCGCCATTGATTTACGGATAATAAACCGGTTTTTAACCTGACAACGGAAATCTCCGGATGGTGAAGCTGTGAAGTCCGAGTTGACTGTTCCCCTCGTCCAGCTCGTCCCGTGGCGGGCGCCTGCAGAGTGCGAACCACCCGAGGCGCTGCGTCCCTGGTTGCTGGAGGCCGATTCCATGACCCGGCGCCTGCGTCGTTACAATCATCATCTCTCGGTGCAGCTGCTCGGCAATCGCGCCGTGTCGCTGACGGTGGACGAGCAGGCGCTGGTGGCGGTGTTGTCCCCCGTGGGCATGTGCCGCGAGGTGATCCTGCACGGTGATGGCGGGCCTGCCATCCTGGGTTGGACCCTGTTTGCCGAAGCGGCCTTGCAGGGGGGCGGTTTGCAGGATCTGGGAGAGCAGCCGCTGGGAGAGCGCATTTTCGGTGAGGCACCGGCGCGGCGGGATCACCTGCAACTGGCCTGTTTCGAGATAGCGAGCAATCCCTGGTGTCCGGCCGCCACCGTCTGGGGGCGTCGTTCCCGCCTGTTTCTGGGGCAATGGCCACTGCTGGTCCATGAACTTTTCCTGCCCTCGCTATCGTCTCATTCGTTGCCATCGGATAAGGAGCTGGAGTGAAGCTGTTAACCAAGGAGCGGGGACTGGCCTATGCGCAGTTGGCCCGCATCGACAAGCCCATCGGTACCCTGCTGCTGCTGTGGCCGACCCTGTGGGCGCTCTGTCTGGCGGCTGGTGGCCTGCCTGACCCCTGGATCCTGACCGTGTTCGTGGTGGGCGTCTTTCTGATGCGCTCCGCCGGCTGTGTCATCAATGACTATGCGGATCGCAACTTCGACGGTCATGTCAAACGCACTGCCGGGCGACCGCTGCCCATGGGGCGGGTCGCCGAGCGGGAAGTGCTGGTACTGTTCGCCGTGCTGGCGCTTCTCTCGTTCGCCCTGGTGCTGACGTTGAACCCGCTCACCATCAGCCTGTCCTTTGCCGGTCTGCTGTTGGCGGTCTGCTACCCCTTCATGAAGCGCTTCATCCCCATCCCCCAGCTGGTGCTCGGCATGGCCTTCTCCTGGTCCATTCCCATGGCCTACGCGGCCCAGGCCAATGCCCTGCCGCCGGAAGCCTGGCTGTTGTTTCTTGCGAACCTGCTGTGGACCATCGCCTATGACACCGAGTACGCCATGGTGGACAGGGATGACGACCTCAAGCTCGGCCTCAAGTCGAGCGCGATCCTGTTTGGCCGCCACGACAAGCGGATCATCGGCGCGCTGCAACTGGCGACCCTGCTGATCCTGCTGGGGGTCGGGCAGCTGATGGGGTTGGGGTCAGGTTATTACTGGGGACTGCTGGGGGCGGCGGCGCTGTTCGTCTACCAGCAGCGACTGATCCGGGAGCGGCAGCGGGAAGCCTGCTTCCAGGCCTTCCTCAACAACAACTATGTGGGGGCGCTGGTGCTGCTCGGGGTGATGGTTCACTACCTCTAACCCGCGCCCCTTCCTTGATGAAAAAAGGCCGCATGATGCGGCCTTTTTGTTGGATGTCGACGCCTCAGAGCCGGTTGCCCGCCTGGATGGTGCGGCGGATCTTGTTGCTGAGCAGCGGCACTATGTTGTCGGCCAATGCCTGGAAGCGGCCGAGATCCGGTTTGCAGCCCGGATCCAGATAGCCTTCGCTGCGCAGGGTGTGGATCAGGGTGCTGAACAGCTTCTGGTCGAAGAACTCGGGGGCGTTGATGCCGTGCAGGGTGCCGAGGCGCTCCGCCATCATCAGGCCGTCCGCTTCCAGTTGCTCCGCCTCGATGTGGGGCTGGGCCAGCATGCGGGTCAGCACGATGGCGTAGCGCTGCAGGGTCTCCTGGATGCTTTCGGCCAAGAGCAGCAGGCGCATCTGGTTGCCGGGGTTGACCCAGTAGCCGCCGTCGCGTGCCTCGACCAGTTGCTGGCGTAACAGCTCGGCCAGCAGGGCATCGATCAGTTCCGGCAGCTCCTCCTCTTCATAGCGCAGGAAGAGTTCGGTCTTGAGCAGGGGGTAGATATCGACACAGCGGGCGACGATCTCGCTGCGAGAGATCCCCTCGCACCGCTCGATCAGGGCCGCCACCAGGGAGGGCATGGCGAACAGGTGCAGTATGTTGTTGCGGTAGTAGGTGAGCAGGATCGCCTGATAGCGGTCCAGGCTGATGATCTGGCCCAGCTTGTCCTCGCTCACCTCGAACTTGTTGAGCTCCATCGCCTGCTCCAGCAGGGTCCTGGCGTCCTCGTCCGGCATGGTGCTGTGCGGGCTGTAGGGCACCTGCTTGAGCAGGTCCAGATAGGTGTTGAGCTGGGCCTGGAGTTCGTCCCGGGTCAGGGCGTGGCGCTCGGCGGCCAGCAGGGCCAGGGCACTCAGGGTCAGGCCGTTGACGGCGGCGGCATCGTTGATACGGGTCATCAGCAGCTCGGCCAGCTGATTGACGGTGGAGGCCATCCACTCGGGACGCTCCTCCCGGCCGATGCTCTCCTTCCAGGTGGGCACATGTTCGCCGAGGTAGCTGTTGAGGGTCAGCGGCTCTCCGAAATTGACGAAGCCACGGCCATAGTTGCGCAGCTTGCGCAGGATGCCGAGCACCTGCAGGAAGCTCTCCTTCTCCTTGCGGCTCCCCTTGAGTTCGTTGTGATAGGTGTTCACCTCCATCACGTGCTCGTAGCCGAGGTAGACGGGGACCAGGGTCACCGGCCTGTCCAGCCCGCGCATCATGGCCTGCAGGGTCATGGCCAGCATGCCGGTCTTGGGGGGCAGCAGGCGACCGGTACGCGAACGCCCACCCTCGGTGAAGAACTCCACCGAGTAGCCCTTGGCGAACAGCAGGTTGAGGTACTCCCGGAATACCGTGCTGTAGAGCGGATTGCCCTTGAAGGTGCGGCGGATGAAGAAGGCGCCGCCGTGGCGGAAGATGGGGCCTGCCGGCCAGAAGTTGAGGTTGATGCCCGCCGCGATGTGGGGCGGCACCATGCCCTGGTGGTAGATGACGTAGGAGAGCAGCAGGTAATCCATGTGGCTGCGATGGCAGGGGACGTAGACGATCTCGTGCCCTTCCTGGGCCAGCTGACGCACCTGCTCTGCTCCGTTGACCGAGAGGCCGCGATAGAGCTTGTTCCACAGCCAGCCGAGGAAACTCTCCCCGAGGCGGATCAACCGATAGGAGAAATTGGAGGCGATCTCGTCCATGTAGCCGTGGGCACGCTTTTGCGCCTTCTCCAGGCTGATCCCTTCCCGTCTGGCCTCCTCCTCGATGGCCTGCTGGATCACGCTCGAATCCAGCAGTTGCTTGAACAGCAGGTTGCGGTTCGGCAGCTTGGGCCCGGTGGCGGCCAGCTGCTGGCGGCTGAAGTGGGTACGGGCCACCCGCGCCAGCTTGTGGGCGATGGCCTCGTCGGTGCCGTGCTTGTCCGCCATGTAGCGCAGGGAGAGGGGCGGGGAGAAGCGCACCAGGTTCTCGCGCCCTTTCAGGATCACGATCAGCGCCTTCTTCAGGCGGTTTGGCGCCAGGCTGCTGATGATGTTCCAGCCGGAGGCCTCCTCGCCTTCCCGGCCCGGGGCGCGGCCCCAGAACAGGGTGACGGGTACTACCTGGATGTCCAGCGCCGGATCCTGCTTGTGCAGGTCCAGCAGCTGGTGGAACTCCTGCAGGAAGGGGAGCGGCTTGTTGCGCGTGCCGAACAGGGGAGGCGGACGGTCCAGACAGACGTAGCGTGGCAGCAGCTGACCGTTCAGCTCCAGCGGCGTGAAGGGGCCGGGCAGGCCGAGATCCTCGCAGCACTGTTGCAGGGTCATCAGGTCGGTGATCGAGCTGGTCTTCAGGGCATAGACGATGGGTCTGGCCGGATCCAGCTTGAGCTCGGTGATGGGGTTTTCCGGCAGGCTCTTGTGATTGACCAAGCCGCTGACCGGCCATTGCAGGATGGCTCTGGATATCTTCTGTCCAAGGGACATGTGCGTCTGCTCTCCAAAAAAATGCGGCGTGAGCATAGCAAATCACCGACTGCTTGTCGCCGAGAGGTACGATGAGTCGGCACTTCAGGGCGGGGGGAGGGACAAATGTGCGTCGGGTCGCGACAAATGCCAGTTGCGCCTTGCCTTGGCCCCAGCACTGTATATACTGCCAGTGTGCTGTATAAAAAGACAGGTGCCCATGCTATGAAACCCCTTACCCCTCGCCAGGCTGAAGTACTCGAGCTCATCAAGGCGAACATGAACGAGACCGGCATGCCGCCGACTCGCGCCGAGATTGCCCAGAAGCTTGGCTTCAAGTCGGCCAACGCGGCCGAAGAACATCTGAAGGCCCTGGCCAAAAAAGGGGTCATCGAGATCATGCCGGGCACGTCCCGCGGCATTCGTCTGCTGCTCGAAGAAGAGGACGTGCAGCCTGAAGAAAACGGCCTGCCACTGATTGGCAAGGTGGCGGCCGGGGAACCCATCCTGGCTCAGGAACACATCGAGAGCCACTACCAGGTGGATCCCGCGCTGTTCCACCCGCGGGCAGACTTCCTGCTGCGGGTGCAGGGCATGAGCATGAAGAACATCGGCATCATGGACGGGGACCTGCTGGCGGTACACAAGACCCAGGAGGTACGCAACGGCCAGGTCGTGGTGGCACGGCTCGACGAGGACGTCACCGTCAAGCGCTTCCAGCGCAAGGGCAGCCAGGTGTGGCTGCTGCCGGAAAACGAAGAGCTCTCCCCCATCGAGGTGGATCTCGCCAGTCAGCACCTTACCATAGAGGGCCTGGCGGTCGGCGTGATCCGCAACGCCGACTGGATGTAAGCATCCGATGCGATGACGAGGCCTCCTGCGGGAGGCCTCTTCATTTTCATCTGCCGATGGCATCTTCCTCCCCACCTTTTCGCTTCTCCTTCCTGTGCACATAGTCTCGCCGCACGACATGCATTTCGGATATATCCTTTGATAAGGCCCCTGTCATGGTCGGTGATCAGGGAAGGGGGAGTCGCACCGGGCAGTACGCCATGGCAGGGATGCATGATCGCCGGGTCGGTGCGCAGAAGGGAGAGTCACCTCAGACTGGGGACTCGTACAGTCAGTACGCTGCCGTGGTTGGTTCGTCGTTGGGGACAAAGAGACCCGTCAGCGTGACCTGTTGAGCAAGGAGGACAGGTATGGCTTCAAGCTCGCCGTGGGATCCGGTGCCGGCCGCAGCGCCCGCATCTTCCATCACCCGATTCATCAAGGGCAGTCGGATGACATGGTTCTATGCGCTCTGGGTCTATCACAAGGGAGATGGTTGGACCATCTGGCTTGGGTGCCCCAAAGACAAGATTGTCCGCCTGGTTCGTCTGTTTCGCCGTCATCACGACATCGGATTGCCGGATGAGCCCTGGACAGCCCCCGTCATCCCACTGCGCGTCCCCCTGAGACGTGCCCAGCCGCAGCAGAGGCTGCGGCCCTGATCCCTCTTCCTGTACAGACAAGAGCCCCGCCAGAGCGGGGCTCTTGTTTTGGCGCCGATGCGGCTGATCCATGGCACAGGCGCTTTCCCGCCGGGATGCAAGACTAGCCATCGGCGGGGGCAGGCGGGTTACAATGACCCCTACCGGTTTTGCCCCCCTGGGCTTCTAACATAAGCAAGGCTT
Organism: Aeromonas sp. R7-1; assembly: GCF_040908115.1. Lineage (NCBI taxonomy): Bacteria > Pseudomonadati > Pseudomonadota > Gammaproteobacteria > Aeromonadales > Aeromonadaceae > Aeromonas > Aeromonas sp. R7-1. Next base: position 28,692 of record NZ_JBFODD010000043.1, read on the forward strand.
TGTTTTATATGGTTAAACCACGCTTTTACCTGCTGCTGTTGCTGTTCATCGGCGCCATTGCGGCGGCTTATTACTGGAGTCAGCCCGCGGTGCCGGAACAGGCCGATTACTACCCGGCGGGGCGAGACATCAACCCGTTTACCCTCACGGATGCGGATGCACAGCCCTTTACCCCTGCCAACCTGACGGGACACTGGAGCTTTCTGTTCATCGGCTACACCTACTGCCCGGATGTCTGTCCGACCACGCTGGCGGATCTGCGCAGCGTCTATCCGGCGTTGAAGAAGATAGCCCCCACTAGCCAGGTGGTATTCATCTCGGCGGATCCCCAGCGGGATGACAGCGCCCGCCTGAAGAGCTATACCGCCTTCTTCGAGCCCGAGTTCAAGGCGGCGACCGCACCTCACAGTGCCCTCTTTCCTCTGGTCCGCAATCTGGGGCTGGTTTATTCCATCGTGGAAGGGGATCGCAAGGACTACCTGATCGACCACTCCGCCTCCATCGTGCTGATCAACCCCGAGGGGAAGCTGGTGGCCACCTTCCGACCCAAAGTTGCACCGGGTGAGGTGCCCCACGTGGACATGCAGACCATGGTGGCCGACTTCGCGCGCATCGTGCGGCTGGCTGGCGAGTGAGCCCGGCGCGCACCATGCTGATTCCCGCCTGGCTGAAGGATCCTCGCCGCCACCGAGCCGTCTTCGCCCTGGCCCTGCCCATGGTGTTCTCCAACGTCACCACGCCCTTGCTGGGGCTGGTGGATACCTGGGTGATCGGTCATCTTGGCCAGGCCTGGTTTCTCGGCGGCGTCTCGGTCGGTGCGACCTTCATCAATCTGCTGTTCTGGTTGCTTGGCTTCCTGCGCATGTCCACCACAGGGCTGACCGCCCAGGCTCAGGGTGCAGCCCATGCCGAAGGGCAGCTCGACACCCTGGCGCGGGCCCTGGGCTTGGCGATCGGACTGGGCATGGCGCTGTTGCTCCTGTTGTTGCCGTTCCTGCCGGCCATCATCGCCCTCGGTGGCGGCTCTTCCGAGGTACAGACCTATGCCGGTCAGTATGTATCGGTGCGGGTCTGGAGCGCCCCGGCGGCCTTGTGCAATCTGGTCATCATGGGGTGGTTGCTGGGCATGCAGGATGCACGCAGTCCCATGCTGCTGCTGATCCTGGGCAATCTCGTCAACATGGTGCTGGATGCCTGGTTCGTGCTGGGATTGGGCTGGCAGGTGAAAGGGGTGGCCGCAGCGTCCCTGCTGGCGGATTACAGCACGCTCGGGGTGGGGTTCTGGCTGGTGAGCCGGCATCTGCGCCGACTTGACCCCGGGGTGTGGCACAACGCCTGGCAGCGCTGGCGCCAGTGGCCGGCCCTGCTGCGGCTGCTCGCCCTGAACCGGGATATTTTCATCCGCTCCCTCTGCCTGCAACTCTGCTTCGTGTTCATGACTCTGCAGGGGGCCAGGCTGGGGGATGTGGCGGTGGCCGCCAATGCGGTGCTGCTCAATTTCCTGATGCTGATTTCCTACGGGCTGGATGGATTTGCCTATGCGGTGGAAGCCATGGTAGGGCGCGCCATCGGTCGGCGCGATCGGCCGCTGCTGCGGGAGGCCATCGTCCTCAATCTGGGCTGGGCGCTGCTGATCGCCCTGGCATTCACCCTCTCGTTTGCCCTGGGGGGCCACTGGCTCATCCGTCACATTACCGACATACCGGCGGTGATCGCCGAGGCGCAACGTCAGCTCCCCTGGCTGGTGGCCATGCCGCTGCTGGCGGTCTGGTGCTTCCTGCTGGACGGGGTCTTTATCGGCGCCACCCGGGCCCGGGAGATGCGCAACAGCATGCTGGTGGCGGTGTTTGCCGGCTTCTTTCCCATCTGGTGGCTCTGCCAGGGATGGGGTGTGGCGGCCCTGTGGGCCGCCATGAGTGCCCTGATGGCCGGTCGTGGCCTGACGCTGGGCTGGCTCTGCTGGCGACTGGAGCGTGATGGACGGCTGCTGGCGGGGCAGGGGACGGCGCAGTCAGTCTGAATCCTGGCCACCTTGCCAATATCGTCAGCGGTCAGAGCGAGCCTGAATAGTCGAACTGTCGCCAGCTCTCGTAGACGAACACCGCGACGGCGTTGGCCAGATTCATGCTGCGGCTCTGGGGCAGCATGGGAATGCGCAGCCGCTGCTCGAATGGCAGGCTCTCGATGATCTCCATGGGCAGGCCTCGGCTCTCGGGCCCGAACAGCAGGGCGTCACCGGGGGCAAACCGGGCCGCCGAGTGGGCGGTGCGTCCCTTGGTGGTGCAGGCAAAGACCCGTTGGGGGGCGACGGCCGCCAGAAACGCCTCATAGTGAGGCCAGCGCTTGACGTCGGCAAACTCGTGATAGTCGAGCCCGGCCCGCTTGACCCGTTTGTCATCCCACTCGAACCCCAGGGGCTCTATCAGGTGCAACCGGTAGCCGGTATTGGCGCAGAGGCGAATGATGTTGCCGGTGTTGGGGGGGATTTCCGGTTGGTAAAGCACGATATCGAGCATGGAAGGATCCTGGGCTGGTGCGAAACGGGCGCCAGCATACCCAGCACCCGTGCCGATGAAAAGGGGGAGGTCAGGGCATGGGCAGGCGGATGGTGATGACCAGTCCGGTCGGCTGATTGCTGCTGGCCCGGATGGTCCCCCCATGACGCTGGATCGCCTCGGCGGCGATGGCAAGGCCGAGACCAGTGCCCCCGGTCTTGGCGTTGCGGGCATCGTCCACCCGAAAGAAGGGCAGGAACAACCGGGGCTGCTGCTCCACCGGCACGCCAGGGCCGTCATCCCGTATGGTCATCACCCATTCCCGTCCCTCCCGGTACCAGTCCACCTTGATGAACTCGCGGGCATACTTGAGGGCGTTGCGCAGGGGATTTTCCAGGGCGCGCGCCAGCAGCTCCGGCCACATGGTGAGGGATTCGGCGGGCAGGGAAGGGAGCCTGAGCTGTTTGCCGTTCTGGTTTGCCTCGAACATGGCATCGTCCAGGATGGGCTCCAGCAGCTCCGCCAGGGGCAGCGTCACCGGCGCTTCCACATGTTGCTGCACCCGCGACAGATCCAGCAGATCCCCTATCAGCTTGTCGAGCCGGGCTATCTCCCCTTCGATGCGCGCCAGCTCGGCGCTGTCCCCCTGCTTGCGGCGGATCAGCGCCTGTGCGAGCTGGATGCGGGTCAGGGGGCTGCGCAGCTCGTGGGAGATGTCGGAGAGCAACTGCTTCTGCTTCTGGATCATGTCCTTGAGGGTGTCGACCATGCGACTGACATGTTCGGCCAGCTGGCCTATCTCGTCGCGCCGCCCCAGGTTGGGGATCTGTATTTCCAGATTGCCCTGGGCGAGTTGGGAGACCGACTGCTGCAACTGCAGTATGGGGCGGGTCAGGCGCCAGGCGAGCAACAGACAGAGCGGGGTGCTGACCAGCATGGCGATACCCAGGATCTGGATGGGGTGATCCAGGATCTGGATGAAGAGGAACAGGTAGGAGTTTTCGACGTTCAGACCGAAATAGACGTGATAGGTCTGGCCGTGATGGACCATCTGGAAGGGGCCGGCGATGGCGCGCTGGTGCTCGCTGCCCAGCATGGGCTTGGCCGGGTTGTCCGAGTCGAGCATGAAACGGATCACGAACTTGCTCAGCCGGGTGCTGGACTGCATCTGCCCCTTGGCATCGCGTAGATAGATGTTGTCCACCGGCAAGAGGCCCGCGGCATCGATGGCCTTGGCCAGATCGAAATCCTGCTCGGGATCCGCGCCCCGTTGCAGCGCCGCCAGGTTGTTGTTGAGACGGGTGATCTCGTGGGCCGGCAGCGGGATGATGTTGCGGGGGTCCAGGGTGGGGAGGATTACCACCGCGGCCACTACCAGCAGCAAGATGAACCAGAACCAGAGGAAGATCTGGGTGGAAAGGCCGTTGAAGGTGCGGGCCGATTTCATGCCTGCTCCAGCCACAAGTAGCCTCGTCCCCGCACTGTCTTGAAGCGGGGCTGGCCGTCGGCCCGCTCCGGCAGCTTCTTGCGCAGGTTGCTCAGGTGCATGTCGATGGCCCGATCGAAGGGTTCGAGCTTCTTGCCCAGCACCTGCTCGGAGAGCAGGCCCTTGCTGACGATCTGGCCCGGATTGCGCAGCAGGCACTCCAGCAGGCCGAACTCGGTGGCGGTGAGTTCCAGCAACTGATCGTCGCAGCGAGCCTGTTGCAGGCCGGGCTGCAGCACCAGATCCATGAAGCGCACCTCTTCCGAGCTGCCGCCGCGCTGGGGAGCCTGGCTCTGGGTTCGACGCAGGATGGCGCGCACCCGGGCCAGCAGCTCCCTGTCGTCGAACGGCTTGGCGAGATAGTCGTCGGCACCGGCCTCCAGCCCGTTGACCCGATCCTGGCTGTCGCCACGGGCGGTCAGCATCAACACCGGGGTGTCGTGGGTCTTGCGCAGCCGGGTCAGCATCGCGAAACCGTTGAGTCTGGGCATCATGACGTCCAGCAGCACCAGGTCGAAAGCCTGTTCTGCCAGTCGCTGCAATCCCTCTTCCCCATCCTCGGCGACGGTGACCTCAAACCCCTCCAGGGTCAGGATTTCGGTGAGCAGCTGGGTCAGTTCGAGATCGTCGTCGACCAGGAGTATTTTGTTCATCTGGGAGTCACTCTGTTGATTTTGCACGCCAAACTGACGTCCGGGTCAGGGTATAATAAGTTTTTACGCGTCGGAGGAAAGCCGGTTTTGAGCCACCAACACTATTCCCGCTGGGTCACCCTGGCCAGCATGGCCGCTGTGACCACCGCCACCCTGCTCATCCTGGGCAAACTGATCGCCTGGCTGATGACGGATTCATCCAGCCTGCTGGCATCCCTGACCGATTCCTTCATGGACATCAGCGCCTCTCTCATCAATCTGCTGGCCATCCGTTATGCGCTGGCCCCTGCCGACGAAGAGCATCGCTTCGGCCACGGCAAAGCGGAGTCCCTGGCGGGTCTGGTGCAGTCGGCCTTCATCTCGGGGTCCGCCCTGCTGCTGGTGATGCACGGCATCTCGTCGATGCTGAATCAGGTGCCCGTGGTGCGCCTGGAGGCGGGGATCTGGGTCAGTGTCGGCTCCATCGTGCTGACTCTGCTGCTGGTGAGCTTCCAGGGCTTTGTCATCCGCAAGACCAACAGTGTGGCCATCAAGGCCGACATGCTGCACTACCGTTCCGACCTGCTGCTCAATGGCGGCGTGCTGGTGGCACTGGTGCTGGCGGGGCAGGGGTGGTATTGGGCCGACGGCCTGTTTGCCATTCTGATCGGTCTGTTCCTGGTGTGGGGGGCCGTCCATATCGGCTACGAATCGGTGCAGGCCCTGCTCGATCGTCAGTTGCCAGAGGAGGAACAAGCGAGAATAATGGCCCTCTGCTGTGCCGTAGAGGGGGTGCATGGCGTACATGACCTGCGTACCCGCCAATCCGGGCCGACCCGTTTCGTGCAGTTGCATCTGGAACTCGATGATCAACTGCCTCTGGTCAGGGCCCATCAGATAGCCGACGAGGCTGAACTGGCCGTCCGCCAGGCCTTCGAGCGGATGGATGTGATCATTCACATGGACCCCATCTCGGTGCTGACAAAAGAACGACAAAGCACTCACCCTGAACAACAGTAGGCTGCAACATGGATGATCTGGTTGCCAGAACCTGGCAAAAAATTCAGCAGGAAGCGCAGAGCATGGCGGCCCAGGAGCCCATGCTGGCCAGCTTCTTTCATTCCACCATTCTCAATCACCGGGATTTGCGCTCGGCGCTGAGCTTCCAGCTCGCCAACAAGCTCGACAGCACCACCATGCCTGCCATCGCCTTGCGGGAAGTGATCGAGCTGGCCCTGCGCAGCGAACCCGAGCTGCTGGCCGCAGTGGCCGCCGACATCTGCGCGGTGCAGGATCGCGACCCGGCGGTCGACCTCTTCTCCACCCCGCTGCTCTACCTCAAGGGATTCCATGCTCTTCAGGGGTATCGGGTGGCCAACTGGCTGTGGCGTCAGGGACGCCGTGCCCTGGCGCTCTATCTGCAAAACCAGATCTCCGTGGTGTTCGGCGTGGATGTACACCCTGCCGCCCGCATCGGCAAGGGCATCATGTTTGACCATGCCACCGGTATCGTGGTCGGGGAAACCGCCGTCATCGAGAACGACGTCTCCATCCTGCAGAGTGTGACTCTGGGGGGGACCGGCAAGGAGAGTGGCGATCGTCACCCCAAAATCCGGGAAGGGGTGATGATAGGGGCGGGGGCCAAGGTCCTCGGCAACATCGAGGTGGGCGTCGGCGCCAAGATCGGTGCTGGCAGCGTGGTGATCAACCCGGTGCCGCCTCACACCACGGTCGCTGGCGTGCCCGCCAGGATTGTGGGCCGCCCCGAGTGCGACAAACCTTCCCTGGACATGGATCAGTGCCTCTGATCCCCTGACCGAGGCCGTTGTATGGTCAAGCGCTGGTCAGGCTTTCTGATCCTGGGGATGTGGCTGCTCAACCTGCTGCACCTTTATCTGGACTTCTCCCCCTGGCCCGCCGCCATCGCGGCCTGGGCCGCCTCCCTGCTCACCTGGCCCTGGCTGGTGGGTGCCGCACGGCGCCAGGCGCTGGCCCTCTACGGCGCGGCGCTCCTGCTGCTGCTCTTTTCCTGGTGGCGAGGAGCCAGCCTCAGCCCAGGTGACTGGCTCTTGCCGAACATCAACATGCTGACCATGTTTGCCGCAGTGAGCACCCTCAATCTGGCGACCTCCGGTCTCTTGACCGGCACCGCCTCCTGGTCCGGTCGCAAGGGGCTGTGGAGCACCATGGCCAGCCTCAATCTGCTGGGGGCCGTCATCAATCTTTCGGTGCTCTTCATCATCGGCGATCGGCTGGAGCGCAACGGGACGCTGGAGCGGCGTCAGGTCATGGTGCTGAGCCGGATCTTCTGTGCTGCTGCGTTTTGGTCCCCCTTCTTCGTCGCCATGGCGGTGGCCCTCACCTATGCACCGGGTCTGCAACTGGGCAGCATACTGCCTTTTGGCATACTGGCGGCCTTGCTGGCCATGGGGCTGACGGCCTGGCAGGTAGAGCGACTCGGTGTGGAGACCTTTGAAGGTTATCCGCTGCGGCTCCAGACCCTGGGGCTACCGGTGACCCTGGCACTGCTGGTGCTGGTGATCCACCGTTTCTGGCCCGGACTCAGCATTCTGGCGGTGATCGCCCTGGTGGCGCCCTTGCTGGCCTTGCTGTTCATGCCGCAAGCGGGGCGAGGGGCTGCTCTCAAGCGCCAGGTGGTGGAGCGCTTCCCGGCCATCGGTGGCCAGCTTGTGCTGTTTCTGGGGGCCGGCCTGCTGGCGGCTGGCATCAACAGCGCGCTGTCAGTACTGGACTTTGGCAGTGGCCACGGCCTGCCGTTGTTCAACCACTTCGGCTGGCTGGAAGCCTGCCTGACCCTGCTGCTGATCTTCCTGGTGGCCATAGTGGGCGTGCATCCTCTCATCAGCATCTCGGGGGTGGCGCCGCTGCTCTGGCCGCTGGCACCGGATCCCAGCCTGCTTGGCATGTGCTTCCTCATGGGGTGGGGGCTGGCGACCGGGACGAGCCCGCTTTCCGGCTCCAATCTGGCACTGGCGTCCCGCTACAACCTGAGCGCCGGGCTGCTGCTGCGCTGGAACCTGCTCTACGGCCTGTTGATGTACGCCGTGGCCTGTCTGATGATGGGGGGCTTCATCGCCTTGCATGGCTGATGGCGGCATCGGCAGGAGGGCGGGTTGTGCCACGGCGGACGCCCGGGATCGAGGTTCCTGCTGCCTGCGAGAAAAACCGACGCATATTTAAGCAATACCGGGCCGCAGGGCGCATTTTGCAACGTGCTGGCTTGTTTGTGCCGAGCGCATCAGGGTATGCTGGCTCCACGCGCTTGAATCGCCCTCTGTGGGGCATCGCAATTGAACATACAGGTATGCATATGTCACTAGAAGTCCTTGAGCAACTCGAATCCAAAGTACAATCCGCCGTCGACAACATCTCCTTGCTGAAGATGGAGCTGGACGAGCTGAAAGAGCAGAACAGCAAGCTGCAAGACGAAAACCACCAACTGCGCAACGAGCACGTTGCCTGGCAAGAGCGTCTGCGTGCCCTGCTGGGCAAGATGGACCAGATGGGCGATGCCATCTGATCCCGTCTAGACTGACCGGAATGAAAGCGGGCCGCTCCTTGAGCGGCCCGCTTGTTTTGGTCTGCCGGGCAATCAGAGTGCCAGCAGCTGTTTGACGGTCTTCTCGATGCCGTCCGCCGCCTCCACAATATTGTTGGCCAGCATGTAGGCAGGAGTGGAGATGACCTTGCGCTCCTGATCCACCACGAATTCGCTCACCGGGCAGTCGAGATGACTGCCACCCATGGCTTCGATGGCGTTGGCGGCGCCCTCGTCGTTGCCAATGGTGGCCAGGGTGCCTGCCCCATAGATGAGCGGGATCATGGCCGGTGCGATACAGATGTAGGCGGCCGGTTTGCCTGCTCTGGCAAAGCTCTGGCAGGCCTTCAGCACATCCGGCTGGATGCGGCACTCTGCGCCCTTGATGGCGAAGTCACACAGGTTCTTGGCGGCGCCGAAGCCGCCCGGCACCAGCAGGGCGTCGAAGTCAGCTGCATCCAGTTCAGCCACATCCCTGATCTGGCCGCGGCAGATGCGGGCCGCCTCGACCAGCACGTTGCGGCTCTCTCCCTCGTTGACCTCGCCGGTCAGGTGATTGATGACATGAAGCTGAGGGACATTGGGGGCGAAGCATTGAACGGATGCTCCCTGACGGGCCAGCGCCAGCAGGCTGATGACGGCCTCGTGGATTTCGGCGCCGTCAAACACGCCACAACCACTCAAGATCACGGCCACTTTTTTCATGACAGACTCCTCGTTGTTGAAAATGTGAGCCAGGGTAGATTGTTGTACTTTTGTATGGTTATCGTTCGACCTCCGCTGGTCAAGTCATCTCCCTGTGCTAGGATTGTTTCGTTTTGGATCCTGCCTCAGTACCCCCCTTGAATTTTTTTCCACATTGATCGAGATCATGATGAGTGTGTCATGTTGAGTTTTCATGATCTCAACGCAATGTTTTAAAAGATATTTTTTGTTTTAATCCACAGCTTTGTCACGGCCGTGATGCAATGGTGCCATTTTTGAGCACAGAGTTATCCACAGAAATGTGCCCCACCGGTGCGCCGGGGTGATGGTGGGAGTCCCCTTGGTGTGGTGCGGGCCCTGTGGCATCCTAGCGGCTGTTTATTCTTGGCAGGACGATTTTCATGGCCTCTAGCAATCCTCTTATTCTGGTCGACGGCTCTTCATATCTTTACCGCGCCTTCTTTGCCTCGCAGCAGGCCGATCTGCGCACCTCGACCGGCTTGCCTAGCGGCGCCGTCCGTGTCATGGCCAACATGATGCGCAGCCTTCGCAAGCAGTACCCCGACTGCCACGTGGCCGTGGTGTTCGACGCCAAGGGCAAGACCTTCCGTGACGACATCTATCCCGAATACAAGGCAACACGCGCCAGCATGCCGGACGATCTGCGCAGCCAGGTCGCTCCTATCCACCAGATGATCAAGGCAATGGGTTTCCCCTTCCTGATGGTCGAAGGGGTGGAGGCCGACGACGTGATCGGCACCCTGGCCCGTCAGGCGACCGAGAAACAGCTGCCTGTGCTCATCAGCACCGGCGACAAGGACATGGCGCAGCTGGTCTCCGACCATGTCACCCTGATCGACACCATGAAGGATGTGAAGACCGATCGGGAAGGGGTGATCGAGAAGTTCGGCGTACCGCCCGAGCTCATCATCGATTACCTGGCGCTGATGGGGGACAAGGTGGACAACATTCCCGGCATGACCGGTGTCGGCGAGAAGACCGCACTGGCCCTGTTGCAGGGGATAGGCAGCATCGACGAGATTGCCGCCAACCTCGACAAGGTGGCGGCGCTCGGCTTCCGCGGCTCCAAGGCGTTTGCCGACAAGTTCCGCGAGCAGGAAGAGCAGGTGCGCCTTTCCTATGTGCTGGCCACCATCAAGACCGACGTGGTCCTGGAGCAGAGTCTGGAAGAGCTGCAGCTTGGCCCCATCGACAAGGAGGCTTTGCTGGCGGTCTACCGCGAGTACGAGCTGCGCAACCTGATCAAAGAACTGGAGTCTGGTGGCGAGGAGAGCGAAGCCGCAGGTGATGAGGAAGGCGCCCCCCCGGTAGCCGCCATCGAAACCGACTATCGCTGCATCCTGGATGAGGCCGAATTCGACGAGTGGCTGGCACGGTTGCAGGCGGCGCCGCTGTTTGCCTTCGACACCGAGACCACCAGTCTCGACTATATGGACGCGCGGGTCGTTGGCGTCTCCTTTGCCATCGAGCCGGGCAAGGCTGCCTACGTGCCCTTCGGCCACGATTATCTGGGGGCGCCTGTCCAGCTGAGCGAAGCGCTGGTGCTGGGCAAGCTCAAGCCGCTGCTGGAAGATCCGGCCCGTCTCAAGGTGGGGCAAAACCTCAAGTACGATCGCAATGTGCTGCTCAACCACAGTATCGAGCTGCAGGGCATCGCCTACGACACCATGCTCGAATCCTATGTGCTCAACTCCACTGCCAGCCGCCACGACATGGATTCCCTGGCCCGCAGGTATCTGAACGTCGAGACCATCTCGTTCGAAGAGATCGCCGGCAAGGGGGTCAAGCAGCTCACCTTCAACCAGATTGAACTGGAGCAGGCGGCCCCTTACGCGGCGGAAGATGCCGACATCACCCTGCGTCTGCATCAGACGCTGTGGGGCAAGCTCTCTGCCGAGCCGGGACTTGCCAAGGTATTCAGCGAGATCGAATTGCCGCTGCTGCCGGTGCTGGCACGGATGGAGCGACTCGGTACCACCATCGAGCCCAAGCTGTTGCATCAGCAGAGCCAGGAGATCGAAGTGCGTCTGGCAGAGCTGGAGAAACAGGCTCACAAGCTGGCCGGGCAGGAGTTCAACCTCTCCTCGCCCAAGCAGCTGGGGGAAATCCTCTTCACCAAGCTGGGGCTGCCGATCATCAAAAAGACCCCCAAGGGCGCGCCATCCACTGCGGAAGAGGTGCTGGCCGAGCTGGCTGAGACCTATGAGCTGCCGCGCCTCCTGATGGAGCACCGTGGGTTGGCCAAGCTCAAGTCCACCTACACCGACAAGCTGCCGCTGATGATCAAGCCGCAGACCGGACGGGTACACACCTCCTATCATCAGGCGGTGGCGGCGACCGGTCGACTCTCGTCAACCGACCCCAACCTGCAGAACATTCCGGTACGCAACGAACAGGGGCGCCGCATTCGGCAGGCCTTCATTCCGTGCGCCGGTTACAAGCTGGTGGCGGCGGACTACTCCCAGATCGAGCTGCGCATCATGGCCCACCTCTCCGGCGACAAGGGATTGCTGACCGCCTTCGCTGAGGGCAAGGACATCCACAAGGCAACCGCTGCCGAGGTGTTCGGGGTCGCGCTCGATGCGGTGACTAGCGACATGCGCCGCAGCGCCAAGGCGATTAACTTCGGCCTTATCTACGGCATGAGTGCCTTTGGTCTGGCCAAGCAGTTGGGTATCGGCCGTGCCGAGGCGCAGAAGTACATGGATCTCTACTTCGAGCGCTACCCGGGGGTGCTGGAGTACATGGAGCGCACCCGTCAGCAGGCGGAAGCCCAGGGTTATGTCGAAACCCTGTTTGGCCGTCGTTTATATCTGCCGGATATCAAGTCCCGCAACGCCGGTCTGCGCAAGGCAGCCGAACGTGCCGCCATCAACGCGCCCATGCAGGGTACCGCTGCCGACATCATCAAGCGCGCCATGATCAACGTGGATGGCTGGATCCGCGGGATTGAAGACGAGTCGATCCGCATGCTGATGCAGGTACACGATGAACTGGTGTTCGAGATCCGCGAAGAGAAGCTGGAGGAGTACATCGCCATCATCAAGGAGAAGATGTCTGCCGCAGCCGAACTGGATGTGCCGCTTCTGGTTGAAGCGGGTACCGGTGACAACTGGGATCAGGCCCACTGATTTCTGGTCAGCCGTTCTGCACGGCTATATAGCTATAATAAGAAGCGAAGCCCGGCATTATGCCGGGCTTCCTGTTTGTGGTGGCGGGGTATCAGGCTTCTTGCAGATACTCGTCCTTGAGCAGTACATAGTTGTCGGCCGAGGTCTTCAGGAAGGCGATCTCGGCCGGCTTGAGAGGGCGCGCCTGCTTGATGGGATTACCCATATGAAGAAAGCCGGCCTCTAACCGTTTGCCCGGTGGCACCAGACTACCGGCACCGATCATCACATCATCTTCGACCACGACCCCGTCCAGCAGGATGGCACCCATGCCGACCAGCACCCGGTTGCCTATGGTGCAACCGTGCAGCATGGCTTTATGACCGACCGTGACATCCTCGCCGATCAGCAACGGATAGCCGCCGGGGTTGCTGGCACTCTTGCGGGTCAGGTGCAGCACTGTGCCGTCCTGCACATTGCTGCGGGCACCGATGCGGATATGGTTGACGTCCCCTCTGGCGGCCACCATGGGCCAGATGCTGGCATCGTCACCCAACTGGATATCCCCCACCAGGGTGGCACAGGGATCCACATATACCCGTTTGCCCAGTTGCGGGCATTTTCCCTTGTAAGGTCTCAGTCGCAAGTCCATCTTGGCCTCCTTGTTTTCGGCCATTCTAGCAAGATGACACCGGTTTCTGTGGATAAGTTTGTATAAAAGCTGTGCCTGGATATGAATAACTAAAAAAGTGCCGATTTTTGCAATTTTATTGCAGAGGAGGGGTTGCCAGAACGAATTCGCTCCCTATAATGCGCCTCCATCGACAGGGCAAGCGGTAACGCAAACAAGCCGGTCGGTAGCCTCGAAAAGCCTCGTAAAATAAGGCTTGACTCGAGAAGGCGGTTGAGTAGAATGCCACTCCCGCAGCAGCCAAAAGCTGTGTCGCTCTTTAACAATTTGAATCAAGCAATCTGTGTGGGCACTCACAGCATCGAGCATCAAAAACAATTTTTGATTTTCAATGTCTGATGAAGTGACCAAAGCAACGAAAGTTGCAGCAGTTAATTCAGCAATTCATTGAGCCGCCTT
>NZ_JBFODD010000044.1:0-54571 GCF_040908115.1 Aeromonas sp. R7-1
GACGGACTGACGGACTGACGGACTGACGGACTGACGGACTGACGGACTGACGGACTGACGGACTGACGGACTGACGGACTGACGGACTGACGGACCGACGCGGCGCCTCGGCGGTCGCGGTGCAATGGCTGGTGGCCCCCTTGCCGGAATACCGGGTCTGGATACGTGGGCGGGATAAATACGGCACGGGCCATCTGCGGGGCTATCGAGGCGCGTTGACCCCGTTTTTTGCCCACGATCATCCCCACATCCATCTGTTTTTCAGATGGGTGATGACTCAATGTATCGCATCAGTGGATGGATTTGGCGGTAAAATGGTGCTGCCAGGAGGGCGAACCAAGGCATCGGGAGGCAAGAAGGCGGGCCGGGGGCGAGATGCCGCCCCTTGCCAGCAACGAAACGGGAGCCCTGGGGCTCCCGTTGTTGTAGGCGGCAGGTCGCGCCCTGCTGACGTCATGCTTCCCCTCAGGGGGTGGCATGGCGGGCGAGATCCGCCAGCAGGCCGTCCACCAGTTTGAGGCGCATGGCCCTGTCCTGGGTTGGCACCTGGAAGCGCAGCCGGGTCGGTCCGTCCATCTTGTAGATGCGCGGCTGCTCGGAGAGCAGCTTGACCAGATAGGCCGGGTTGACGCGGGTTTCCTGGGTAAAGTCCAGATAGCCACCGCGCTCGCTCATCTCCACCCGGCGGATGCCCAGCGCCGTGGCGCGCTGGCGGAAGGCGGCCAGCTCCATCAGCGTCTTGGTCGGCTCCGGCAAGAGGCCGAAGCGATCGATGAGCTCCACTTTGAGCTCCCGCAGCTCCTGCTCGTCGGCGGCACTGGCGATGCGCTTGTACATGGAGAGCCGCATGTTGACGTCCGGGATGTAGTCGTCCGGGAGCAAGGCGGGCAGACGCAGCTCCACCTCGGTGTGCTGGCTCATGAGCTGCTCGAGCGACGGCTCCTTGCCATGTTTGAGCGCCTCCACCGCCTGCTCCAGCATCTCCATATAGAGGGTGAAGCCCACCGATTCAATTTGGCCGCTCTGATCGTCGCCCAGCAGCTCGCCCGCGCCCCGGATCTCCAGATCGTGGGTGGCGAGCGCAAAGCCGGCGCCGAGATCTTCGAGGGACGCGATGGCCTCCAGCCGCTTGGCCGCATCCTTGGTCATCAGCTTGGGATGGGGGGTGAGCAGGTAGGCATAGGCCTGGTGGTGGGAGCGACCGACCCGGCCCCGCAGCTGGTGCAGCTGGGCCAGACCGAGATGATCCGCCCGGTCCATGATGATGGTGTTGGCGCTCGGCACGTCGATGCCGGTCTCGATGATGGTGGTGCACACCAGCAGGTTGAAGCGCTGGTGGTAGAAGTCCGACATCACCCGCTCGAGCTCCCGCTCGCGCATCTGGCCGTGGGCGATGCCGATGCGCGCCTCCGGCACCAGCTCGGCAAGATCGGCGGCGCACTTCTCGATGCTCTCCACGTCGTTGTGCAGGTAGTAGACCTGGCCGCCACGCTTCAATTCCCGCAGTACCGCCTCGCGCACCACCGCAGGTTCGTGCTGGCGCACGAAGGTCTTGATGGCGAGTCGCTTGGCGGGCGGGGTGGCGATGATGGAGAGATCCCGCATGCCGGACATCGCCATGTTGAGGGTGCGCGGAATGGGGGTCGCGGTGAGGGTGAGGATATCCACGTCGGCGCGCAGCGCCTTGATCTTCTCCTTCTGGCGCACCCCGAAGCGGTGCTCCTCGTCGACGATGAGCAGCCCCAGATCCTTGAAGGTGAGCTCGGCGCCGAGCAGCTTGTGGGTGCCGATGATGATGTCCACCTTGCCCTCGGCCATCTCCTTCATCACCGCGCTCTGCTCCTTGGCGGAGCGGAAGCGGCTCAGCACCTCCACCCGCACCGGCCAGTTGGCGAAGCGGTCGCGGAAGTTGTCGTAGTGCTGCTGGGCCAGGAGGGTGGTGGGCACCAGCACGGCCACCTGCTTGCCGCCGTGCACGGCCACAAAGGCCGCCCGCATCGCCACTTCGGTCTTGCCAAAGCCCACGTCGCCGCACACCAGGCGGTCCATGCTCTTGGCCTGACACATGTCGCCGAGCACAGCGTTGATGGCATTGAGCTGATCCTCGGTCTCCTCGAACGGGAAGCTCGCGGCAAACTGGCGGTAGGCCTCCCGGTCGTGCTTGAAGGCAAAACCGTGACGGGCTGCCCGCATGGCATAGACATCCAGCAGCTCGGCCGCCACGTCCCGCACCTTCTCCGCCGCCTTGCGCCGCGCCTTGACCCAGGCCTCGCCGCCGAGCTTGTGGCTGGGCGGGTTGTCCGAGCCGGTGTAGCGGCTGATCAAGTGCAAACTGGTGACCGGCACGAACAGCTTGTCGCCGCCGGCGTATTCCAGGGTCAGAAACTCGGTGGGCAGGCCGCCGGCATCGATGGTCTCGAGCCCCAGGTAGCGACCGACCCCGTGATCCAGGTGCACCACCGGCTGGCCCTGGGTCAGCTCGCCCAGGTTTCGGATCACCGCATCGGAGCTTAAGTTCTTGCTCTTGTCCCGCTGGCGCTTGCTGCGGATCTTGCCGCCGAGCAGCTCGGCTTCGGTGATGAGGGCAAGGGGCGTCTGGCCGGGCTCTTGCAGCAGGAAGCCCCGCTCCAGGGGGCAGACCAGCAGCCCGTGGCGCGCATCGCTCGAGAGGAAGGCATCAAGGGAGGCAAACTCCCGGGGTTGCAGGTTGATCCGTGCGAGCAGATCCCCGAGCCCCTCGCGCCGCCCCTCGGACTCCACCGCAAACAGGGTGCGCCCGGCAAAGCCTTGCAGGAAGCCGTCAAGGGCCAGCAGGGGTTGCTCCTTGCTGTGGTCGAGCTGCAGATCCGGCAGGGGGGCGAGGGGCAGATCGTACTGACCCGCTCCGCCGTCAACGGTCGCTTCCTGCAGCCGCACGGCGCCATAGTCCCCGAGGGCGGCGAAGAGCTGCTCCACCGGCAGATAGATCTGCTGGGGCGGCAGCAGGGGACGGGTGTTGTCCCAGCGCCTGTCTTCATAGCGCTGGCCGATGTCGTTCCAGAAGCGCTGGGCCGCGGGGTAGATCTCCCCCACGGTGAGCAGCAGGGTGTTGCCTGGCAGGTAGTCAAACAGGCTGGCGGTCTGGTTGAAGAAGAGCGGCAGGTAGTACTCGATGCCGGCGGGCCAGCGCCCCTTGCTCACCTCCTGATAGACGGAGCCCTCGGCCCGGGAGATCTCGAACTGTTCGCGATACTGGCCACGAAACAGCTCGATGGCCCCCTCGTCGGTGGGAAATTCCCGTGCGGGCAGGAGGCTCACCGATTTGACCGGCTCGCTGGAGCGCTGGGTCTCGGGGTCGAACGGGCGGATGGAGTCCACCTCGTCGTCGAAAAAATCGATGCGATAGGGGCGGCTGCTCCCCATGGGGAAGAGATCCAGCAGGGAGCCGCGGGCGGCGAATTCGCCATGCTCCAGCACCTGTTCCACCGCCACGTAGCCCGCCTCCGCCAGACGCCCGCGCAGCTGCTGCAGGTTGAGGCGCTGGCCGCTTGTAACCATCAGGCTGTATTTGTCGAGATAAGCCTGGGGCGCCGTGCGCAGCATCAGGGTGGAGATGGGCACGATGAGCACGCCGTGGCGCATCTGCGGCAACTGGTAGAGGGTCTCGAGGCGCTGGGAGATGATGTCCTGGTGGGGAGAGAAGCTGTCGTAGGGCAGGGTCTCCCAGTCCGGGAACAGCAGCACCGGGCAATCCTGATCCGCCAGCAGGAACCCCAGTTCCTGTTCAAGGCGCAGGGCGCTCGGGGTATCGGCGGTGACCAGCAGGACGGGTCTTCGGGCTTCCCGGGTGAGGCGGGCGGCAACCAGCGCCAGGCTGCTGCCGACCAGCTGGCCGAACGTTGTCTTCTGGCCCGCTTTGGCGGGCAAGGCGGGGAGGGTCATTGGCATCATCGGAGTCTTTTACTGTTGGCGTTCTTTTGACATGGACCTGGGTTAGCGCTGACGTTCCTGGGCTCGCAGCTTGAGCTGTTTCGACTGCACATGCAGGCTGGCGCGCACCAGCAGCTCCCGGTCATCCTCGCGGATGCGCACGTAGTCGAGCACCACATGGGTGCCGTGCTCTCCGGCGTCCCGCTGCACGACCTCGCCGTAGCAGTAGACGGCGGAGGCCTCTTCCCGCAGGAAGATCTTGAGCCGCACTATCTGGTGCAGGGCGGGGGCCTCCCCGTGCCCCTGGTGGGGGTGCAGGTAGGTGAGCTGCCCGGCGCCAAAGCGCAGGGTGTGGAAGCGGTGCTCGGGGTGATCCTGGGCCGCCAGCACATAGCCCATGATCATGTCGATCTTGCGGGACTGCTGGTTGATGATCTCCACCAGATCGTGCATGGACTCGTTCTGGCTGCGCAGCAGCCGGCTGCTCACCAGATCGATGGAGGTGATGGCGGAGGCGATGCGAAACGGCTCGGGCAACTCGGCCTCCAGGGCCTCCAGCGTCGGCAGACGAAAGTCGGCCGGCATGGGGATCACATTGACCGGCGTGGCATGGGTGACGCTGAAGAACTGTTCCTGCATGGAGGCTATCCCTTGTTGTCATAGACGGTTTCCCTTTATTATCCGGTATCTTATTTCGTTGGCAACGTAGATATCCTTGAAGACCGGACTTTTTCAGCCACTGTCGCTGGCCATCGGCCTGCGTTATGCAGGCTCGCGACGCAGTAACCGCTTCGTCTCCTTTATCTCCCTGTTCTCCACCTTTGGCATCGCCATCGGGGTCGCCGCCCTGATGGTGGTGATCTCGGTGATGAACGGGTTCGAAGGCCAGCTCAAGGGGCGCATCCTCGGAGTGATCCCCCATGTGGTGGTGACCAATCAGGCCGGACGCATCGAGGCCGAGCCCGAAGGTCTGCCCGATCTGGCCCGCCTGCCCCACGTGGTGGCCACGGCCCCCATGCTCGACAGCGAAGGCATGCTGCAAAGCCCGGGTCAGCTCACCGGCGTGAGCGTGCAGGGGATCGATCCCGCCCGCTGGCCCAAGGATGACATCCTGCACGCCCAGATGCTGGGTGGGCGCCTTGACAGCCTGCAGGCCGGTGAATACCACATCGTGCTGGGGCAGGGGGTGGCCAGCCGCCTCAAGGTCTCCATCGGCGACCAGGTGCGTCTCATCCTGACCGAAGGTACCCGCTTTACCCCCTTTGGCCGGGTGCCGGCCCAGCGTCTTTTCACCGTCTCCGGCATCTTCGGGGTCGGCGCCGACGTGGACAGCCAGGTGGCCCTGATTGCCCTGGGGGATGCCCAGCGCATGCTGCGCCTGCCCGCAGACAAGGTGGGCGGCATCCGCCTCTGGCTGGACGATCCCTTCGCCGCCGACGAGGTGGTGAAGACCGCGTTGCCGGACGGGCTGGAGTGGCAGGACTGGCGCCGCGAGCGCGGCGAGCTGTTCCAGGCGGTGGCCATGGAAAAACGGATGATGGGGCTGATGCTGGTGCTGATCATCGCGGTCGCCACCTTCAACATCCTCTCCGCCCTGGTGATGGTGGTCACCGACAAGGAAGGGGAGGTGGCCATCCTGCGTACCATGGGGATGAGCGAATCCGGCATCGTCAAGATCTTCATGGTGCTGGGGGCGTCGAGCGGCGTCATCGGCGCCCTGTTCGGGGGGCTGGCGGGGCTGGCGCTCTGCTTTGGCCTCAATCCTCTGCTCAATGCCCTTGGACTCAACCTCTATATGGCGGCGGGGGGCAGCGGTCTGCCGGTCATCGTCGAGCCGGCCCAGGTCATGACCATTTTGCTGGGCGCCGTGCTGCTCAGCTTCAGTGCCACCCTTTACCCGGCCTCCCGCGCGGCCCGGGTCAAACCGGCGGAGGCGCTGCGTTATGAATAATTCATCTTCTGTTGTTACTGGTGCAAGTGGAGCCCCCGTTATGAATCAATCCGTCTCCTGCGAGCCGCTGCTGCGCTGCCAGGCCCTCAATCATGTCTACAAAGAGGGCAATCTGGAGACCCAGGTACTCAAGGGGATCGAGCTGGACGTCGCCCCCGGGGAGATGCTGGCGGTGGTGGGGAGCTCGGGCTCCGGCAAGACCACCCTGCTGCACCTGATGGGGGCGCTGGACAACCCTTCCAGCGGCGCCGTGCTGTTCAAGGGGCAGGACATCCATGGCTGGGACAGTCGCACCCAGGCGAGGTTTCGCAACCAGGAGCTGGGTTTCGTTTACCAGTTCCACCACCTGCTCTCGGAATTCAGCGCGCTGGAAAATGCGGCCATGCCGCTGCTGATCGCCGGTGAGTCGGTGGCCAGCGCCACCGAGAAGGCGAGCAAGATGCTGGGGCGGGTGGGGCTCTCCCACCGTCTCAAACACAGACCGTCCGAGCTCTCCGGTGGCGAGCGCCAGCGGGTGGCCATCGCCCGTGCCCTGGTCAACGAACCCAGCCTGGTGCTGGCGGACGAACCCACCGGCAACCTGGATCATGCCAGCGCCACCGCCGTCTATGAGCTCTTGTGCGAGCTCAATCGCGAGCTTGGCACCGCGTTCGTGGTGGTGACCCATGACTTGAGCCTGGCCGCCAAGCTCCACCGCCGGGTCACCCTGGTGAGCGGCATCATGGCGGAGGTCGCCTGATGTTCAAGCCGCTGCCCCTGTTCCTGGGCCTGCGTTACAGCCGCTCCCGCCGCCGCAACGGCTTCATCGCCTTCATTTCGGCCTCCTCCCTCATCGGGATCGCCCTCGGGGTGATGGCCCTCATTCTTGGCCTCTCCGCCATGAACGGGTTCGAGCGGGAGCTCAAGAACCGGGTGCTCTCCGTGGTCCCCCACGGCGAGCTCATCGGCATGGAAGCGCCGCTGCCTGACTGGCCGAGGCTCAGGGACTACCTGCTGGCCCAGCCCGGGGTGGAGGCAGCTGCCCCCGTCATTCGCCTGGACGGCCTGTTGGAGCACGGCTCCTCCCTCAAGGGGGTCCAGCTGCGTGCGGTGCTGCCGGAGCTGGAAGCCAATCTCTCCGATGCGGGCAACTTCATGACGGGTCGGGGCCTTCGCGAGCTGCAGGCGGGTGAACACGGGGTCATCCTCGGCAAGATCATCGCCGACAAGCTGGGGGTCAAGACAGGGGACACCGTCACCCTGCTGCTGCCCCAGGCGGGGGATGCCGCCGGCATCAAGAACCCGAAACGGGAGGCGCTCACCGTGGTCGGGCTGCTCGAGATCGGCGGCCAGCTCGACGGCCTGCTCGGCTTCATGCACCTGGCGGACGCCCAGGCCATCACCGGCATGGGCAGCGCGGTGGAGGGGTTCAGCCTCAAGGTGAACGACGTGCTCAAGGCCCAGTCCATCACGGTGGCGGCGGCCCAGAAATTCCCGCACTACGTCTATATCAGTAGCTGGATGAGCCGTCAGGGTTATCTCTATCAGGACATCCAGATGGTGCGCACCGTGATGTACGTGGTGATGCTGATGGTGGTGGCGGTGGCCTGCTTCAACATCGTCTCTACTCTGGTGATGGCGGTGAATGAGAAGCGCAGCGAGATCGCCATCTTGAAGACCATGGGGGCGAGCCCGGGCCAGATCCGGCTTACCTTCGTCATCCAGGGGATGGTGAACGGGGTGGCGGGAGCCTTGCTAGGCGCCCTGCTGGGCGGCCTGCTCTCCAGCAAGCTGACCCAGATCCTGAGCGCCATCGAAGGGGTGATCGGGCACCGTTTCCTCAATCCCGACATCTACTTCATCGACTTCCTGCCGACCGAGCTGCACATGCAGGACTTGCTCATCGTGACCGGCGCCGCCATCCTGATGAGCCTGGTGGCGACCCTCTATCCCGCCTGGCGGGCGAGCGGCCTGGTGCCGTCCCGGGAGCTGGGGCATTGATACCCATGGATGTGATAACGGGCCCTGCGGGGCCCTTTTTATTGTCACTCTTTTGTGGGGAACCCCCCGACGTGGCGGTTATCGAGGCAATACGCAGGAGGAGATGATGCCCGGTGCCGTGTTGATGGCATCAATGGGCATTCAACTCATCGAGAGGCAGTGAAAAACTCCCCACGAAGACATCGATGAAGTAGCGCATGGCGGGGTTCATCCTGGCGTCCAGCATCTGCTCGAGGCGCTTTCGCGCGGGCTCGAACTCCCGGTTGCCGACGCTCAGCTCCTCCAGACACTTGGTGTAGGCGCAGAGGGTGTCTGCATCCTTCACCAGGCTGGTGAGGGCCTCGTCCTGGGCGCCGGAGTCGAGCAGGGGGCGAAAGTCCTCTACCAGCTCAGGCGGCAACATGCCCAGCAGGCGCTGCTCGGCGGCAAGCTCAATCTTCTTGTATTCGCGGGCGATTTCGGGATTGAAGTACTTGACCGGGGTGGGCAGATCCCCGGTCAGCACCTCGCTGCTGTCGTGGTAGAGGGCCATGACGGCGGCCCGGTCTGCATCCACCTGAGCGCCGAACAGGCGATTGCTGATAAGGCCGAGGGCGTGGGCCACCATGGCGACCTGCAGGCTGTGCTCGGCGATGTTTTCGGGCTGGATGTTGCGCATCAGGGGCCAGCGGTAGATGAGGCGCATACGGGCGAGGTTGGCAAAAAAATGGCTGGGCAGCATGGAAGACCTCGAATGGGGAAATGAAAAAGGGCAGACCCTAGTCTGCCCTTTTTTCCACCCGCAAGGATAGCCTGAGATGGGCCGTCAGCGGATGTAGCGGCCCGATTCGGCCTCGTGGTTGGTCACTATCATCTGGCCGATGGGGGCCAGGCTGATGAGGGCCAGCTTGAGGTGCTGGATGCCGAACGGGATGCCGACGATGGTGACGAAACAGGCCAGCGCCGAGGCGATGTGGCCGATGGCCAGCCAGACCCCGATGAGCACAAACCAGAGAATGTTGCCAATCAGCCCCAGGGCGCCGGTGCCGATGTCGCTCTGGCCCGTCATGCTCTTGCGGCTCACCGCCTGCTTGCCAAACGGGAAGAAGGTGAAGGTGCCGATGACGAAGCAGGCGCGTCCCCAGGGGATCCCGATGAGGGAGACGAAGCAGAGCAGCCCCGCCAGCCACCAGGCCAGCCCCATGAAGACGCCTCCCAGCACGAACCAGAGCAGATTGAACAAGAAGCGGAAAAAGGACATGTGGGTGACTCCAGCAGCACGTGAATTGGCTGTCACCATAGCGAGCCCTGCCGGGGGACGCAATGGCACAGGCGAGAAGGTGGACAATTTGGGTCGCAGCACGCCATTTTTGTGCCCGATTGGCGGCGGATGGCGATCAAAATGGCCCGTTCGCCGTGAAAAAGAGTGAGCCAGTGCAAATTATTGCGGATGGAATGCTTGAACTCGGTGCAAGGCTTCCCCATATAGGAGAAAGTCTTGCGCAAATTGTGCTGTCTGTGCCCCGGATGGGGGATGTGCGGCTCGACGCGACCACTGCACGCCGCTATAATGTCGCGTCATATTTTCTCATCACAAAGACAGTCGTTGTCTTTATAAACAGGAAGACTCCGGGCTTGCCCGGGGGCAATAAAGGGTCAGCACGCAGTGCTGAGTTGAACGAGGTAAAAGAATGCAAGTTTCTGTAGAGACAACCCAGGGTCTGGAACGCCGTCTTACCATCACTGTACCGGCCGCTACCGTTGACGCCGCCGTGCGCAAAGAATTGAATGGCCTGGCCAAAACCCGTCGCATCGACGGTTTCCGCCCTGGCAAGGCTCCGGTTGCCATCATCAAGAAGATGTTCGGTGCCATGGCTCACGCCCGCGTTGCCGATGAAATGATGCAGAACAACTTCATCAAGGCCATCATCGAGAACAAACTGAGCCCGGCTGGCGCCCCGACCATGGATCCGAAAGAGATCAAAGAAGGTCAGGATTTCGAATTCACCGCCACTTTCGAAGTGTATCCGGAGTTCGAAGTTGCCGGTCTGGAGAGCATCAAGGTCGAGAAGCCGGTTGCCACCGTGAAGGACAGCGACCTGGAAAACATGATCGACACCCTGCGCAAGCAGCACGCCACCTGGACTGAAGCCGCTGTGGCTGCCGCCAATGGCATGCGTGTGACCATGGACTTCGTCGGTTCCATCGACGGTGAAGAGTTCGACGGTGGCAAGGCTGAAGGCTTCACTCTGGAACTGGGCGCTGGCCGCATGATCCCGGGCTTCGAAGACGCCATCCTGGGCAAGAAAGCGGGCGACGAGTTCACCATCGAGGTGACTTTCCCGGCTGACTACCACGCCGAAGCCCTGAAGGGCAAGGCTGCCAAGTTTGCCTCCAAGCTGCACAAGGTTGAAGAGCAAGTGCTGCCCGAGCTGACCGAAGAGTTCGTCAAGCGTTTCGGCATCGAGAGCGGCAGCGTTGAAGAGCTGAAGGCTGAAGTGCGCAAGAACATGGAGCGCGAACTGGCCCAGGCCCTGAAAAACAGCGTGAAAGAGCAGGTACTGAACGGCCTGGTTGAAGCCAACCAGATCGATCTGCCGAAGGCTGCCGTTGCCCAGGAAATCGACACCCTGCGTCAGCAGGCTCTGCAGCGCTTCGGTGGCTTCCAGGGCGGCAACGCCCCCGAGCTGCCGGCCGAGCTGTTCCAGGCCCAGGCCGAGCGCCGTGTCCGCGTTGGTCTGCTGCTGGGTGACGTCATCCGCACCAACGAGATCAAGGCTGACGACGCCCGTGTGACCAGCATCATCGAGTCCATGGCCACTGCCTACGAAGATCCGAAAGAAGTGATCGAGTACTATCAGCAGAACGAGCAGATGCTGAACGGCGTGCGCAACCTGGCCATTGAAGATCAAGCCATCGATCTGATCCTGTCCAAGGCGCAAGTCACCGAGAAAGAAGTTGCCTTCGACGAAGTGATCAACAAGTCCGGTGCCGCTGCCTAAGAACATTTGACTTAAGGTCAAAACTGTTAAGTATAATGGCTCGTGTGATCTCCACTCGGGCCATTTTATTTTAGGGACAATGCCTTATGTACAAGAACTATAACGATGTGACTGAATCCCCACGCAATGCGCTCATCCCGATGGTGGTAGAGCAAACCGCGAAAGGGGAGCGTTCCTACGACATCTATTCCCGTCTGCTGAAAGAGCGGGTGATCTTCCTGACCGGTCAGGTCGAGGATCACATGGCGAACCTGGTGGTGGCCCAACTGCTGTTCCTGGAGTCCGAGAACCCGGATCAGGACATCAGCATCTACATCAACTCGCCGGGTGGCGCCGTCACTGCGGGTATGTCCATCTATGACACCATGCAGTTCATCAAGCCGGACGTGAGCACCGTCTGCATGGGGCAGGCCTGCTCCATGGGGGCCTTCCTGCTGGCCGGTGGCGCCAAAGGCAAGCGTTTCTGCCTGCCCAATGCCCGAGTGATGATCCACCAGCCGCTGGGCGGCTTCCAGGGGCAGGCTTCTGACATCCAGATCCATGCCCAGGAGATCCTGAAAATCAAGAATACCCTGAACGATCGTCTGGCGTTCCATACCGGTCAGGACATGGCCACCATCGAGCGCGACACCGACCGTGACAACTTCATGTCCGCCGAACAGGCCGTTGCCTATGGTCTGGTTGACGGCATCCTGAGCCAGCGCGGCTGAGCAGGGTACCCCGTCCTGTTGTAAACTCAACAGGACGATCCATCCTCTATTGATAAAACGAGGTCGCTGAATGACAGAGAAACGCAAGGGTGAGGGCGACAAGCTGCTGTATTGCTCTTTCTGCGGCAAAAGCCAGCATGAAGTGCGCAAGCTGATCGCTGGCCCTTCCGTCTACGTATGTGATGAGTGTGTCGAGCTGTGCAACGACATCATCCGCGAGGAGATCCGCGAGATCTCTCCCAAGCGCGATGGTAACGAGCTGCCGACCCCTCATGAAATCCGCGCCCATCTGGACGACTACGTGATCGGTCAGGAGTACGCCAAGAAGGTTCTGGCAGTGGCTGTCTACAACCACTACAAGCGTCTTCGCAGCGGCAGCGAGTCCGGTGGCGTGGAGCTCGGCAAATCCAACATCCTGCTGATTGGCCCCACCGGCAGCGGCAAGACCCTGCTGGCCGAGACCCTGGCTCGTCTGCTGGATGTGCCCTTCACCATGGCCGATGCCACCACCCTGACCGAAGCCGGTTACGTGGGCGAGGACGTGGAGAACATCATCCAGAAGTTGCTGCAAAAGTGCGACTACGATGTGGAGAAGGCCCAGCGCGGTATCGTCTACATCGACGAGATCGACAAGATCTCCCGCAAGTCGGACAACCCCTCCATCACCCGCGACGTCTCCGGGGAAGGGGTGCAGCAGGCCCTGCTGAAACTGATCGAAGGCACCATCGCCTCCGTGCCGCCCCAGGGCGGTCGCAAGCACCCGCAGCAGGAGTTTTTGCAGGTCGACACCTCCAAGATCCTCTTCATCTGTGGTGGTGCCTTCGCGGGGCTGGACAAGGTGATCGAGCAGCGCTCCGTCAAGGGCACCGGCATCGGTTTTGGCGCCGAGGTGAAATCCAAGAATGCCAAGGCAACCCTGAGCGAGAATTTTGCCAAGGTGGAGCCGGAAGATCTCATCAAGTACGGTCTCATCCCCGAGTTCATCGGTCGTCTGCCGGTGGTCGCGACCCTGACCGAGCTTGACGAGGCTGCCCTCATCCAGATCCTGAAAGAGCCGAAAAACGCGCTGACCAAGCAGTATGCCGCGCTGTTTGCCCTGGAAGAGGTGGAGCTGGAGTTTCGTGACGACGCGCTCAATGCCATTGCACGCAAGGCCATGGAGCGTAAAACCGGTGCCCGGGGTCTGCGTTCCATTGTCGAGGCCGTGCTGCTAGACACCATGTATGACCTGCCCTCCCTGAAAGGGGTCAGCAAGGTGGTGATCGACGAGACGGTGATCAAGGGAGACTCCGCGCCCCTGATGATCTACGACAATCCCGAGACTCAGGCCGCAGCCTCAGAGTAACTGTCTGATTTTTAATCACATAAAGGGGCTTTTTGCCCCTTTCATGCTTTTTACGGCCAAGGCGATTGAATCTCATCTTTGCGCCCCCATATACTCAGCCAAGCCTTTGCCAACGGTATAACAAGCCGAGAGGACATATATGAACCTAGAGCGTTCAGAACGCATCGAGATTCCCGTCCTGCCTCTTCGTGACGTGGTGGTCTATCCCCACATGGTCATTCCACTCTTTGTGGGGCGGGAAAAATCCATTCGCTGTCTGGAAGCGGCCATGGAGCAGGACAAGAAAGTCCTGCTGGTGGCCCAGAAGGATGCGTCGACTGACGAACCGACGGTGGAGGAAATTTTCTCCGTCGGGACAGTGGCCAATATTCTGCAGATGCTCAAGCTGCCGGACGGCACCGTCAAGGTGCTGGTGGAGGGGGGCCAGCGTGCCCGCCTTGAGCGGATGATCGACGATCGCGACTTCTTTGTCGGGGAGGCCCAGTACATCGCGTCCGCCCCCATCGAGGAGAAGGATCAGGACGTGCTGGTGCGCTCTGCCATCGGCCAGTTCGAAGGTTACATCAAACTCAACAAGAAGATCCCGCCCGAGGTACTCACCTCGATTTCGGCGATCGACGATGCGGCGCGCCTGGCCGATACCATGGCTGCCCACATGCCGCTCAAGCTTGAAGACAAGCAGAAGGTGCTGGAAATCGCCTCCGTGTCCGAGCGCATCGAGTTTCTGATGGCCATGATGGAGTCGGAGATCGACCTGTTGCAGGTCGAGAAGCGCATCCGCTCCCGGGTCAAGAAGCAGATGGAGAAGAGCCAGCGGGAGTATTACCTCAACGAGCAGATGAAGGCCATCCAGAAAGAGCTGGGTGAGCTGGAAGACAGCCCGGATGAATTCGAAGCCCTCAATCGCAAGATTGAAGAGGCCGGGATGCCGGAGGATGCCCGCGAGAAGGCCCAGGCCGAGCTCGCCAAGCTCAAGATGATGTCACCCATGTCGGCGGAAGCCACCGTGGTGCGCAGCTATGTGGACTGGATGGTGCAGGTGCCCTGGAAGACCCGCTCCAAGGTCAAGAAAGACCTGGGCAAGGCCCAGGAGGTGCTGGATGCGGATCACTATGGCCTGGACAAGGTCAAGGATCGCATCCTCGAATACCTGGCGGTGCAGGCGCGTGTGAACAAGCTCAAGGGCCCCATCCTCTGCCTGGTCGGGCCTCCCGGGGTGGGCAAGACCTCCCTGGGCCAGTCCATCGCCAAGGCCACCGGCCGCAAGTATGTGCGCATGGCCCTCGGTGGGGTGCGTGACGAGGCGGAGATCCGTGGTCACCGTCGTACCTACATCGGCTCCATGCCCGGCAAGCTCATCCAGAAGATGGCGAAAGTCGGCGTGAAGAACCCCCTGTTCCTGCTCGACGAAATCGACAAGATGAGCTCGGACATGCGTGGCGATCCCGCTTCCGCCCTGCTGGAGGTGCTGGATCCCGAGCAGAACAGCAGCTTCAACGATCACTATCTGGAAGTGGATTATGACCTGTCGGACGTGATGTTCGTGGCCACCTCCAACTCCATGAATATCCCAGGTCCGCTGCTGGACCGGATGGAAGTGATCCGTCTGTCCGGTTACACCGAGGACGAGAAGCTCAACATTGCCAAGCAGCACCTGGTGGCCAAGCAGATCCAGCGCAACGGCCTGAAGCCTTCCGAGATCACCATCGAGGATTCGGCGCTGATCGGGGTGATCCGCTACTACACCCGCGAGGCGGGTGTGCGCAGCCTGGAGCGTGAAATCTCCAAAATCTGTCGCAAGGCAGTCAAACGCATCCTGCTGGACAAGAGCATCAAGCATGTTCAGGTCAACCAGGAGAACCTCAAGGAGTTCCTGGGGGTACAGCGCTTTGACTATGGCAAGGCCACCGACCAGAACCAGATTGGCCAGGTGTGCGGGCTGGCGTGGACCGAAGTGGGGGGCGATCTGCTCACCATCGAGACCACTAACATGCCGGGCAAGGGCAAGCTCACTTACACCGGTTCCCTCGGTGACGTAATGCAGGAGTCCATCCAGGCGGCCATGACAGTGGTGCGGGCCCGTGCCGAGAAGCTGCGTATCAACGGCGACTTCTACGAGAAGCGCGACATTCACGTGCACGTGCCGGAAGGGGCGACCCCGAAAGACGGCCCGAGCGCCGGTATCGCCATGTGTACCGCCCTGGTTTCCAGCCTCACCGGCAACCCGGTGCGTGCCGACGTGGCCATGACGGGTGAAATCACCCTGCGTGGCGAGGTGCTGCCCATCGGTGGTCTCAAGGAGAAACTGCTGGCGGCCCACCGTGGTGGCATCAAGCGTGTGCTGATCCCGAAAGAGAACGAACGTGACCTCGAGGAGATCCCGGCCAACGTCAAACAAGATCTTGAAATCTATCCGGTTCGCTGGATTGATGAGGTGCTTGCACTGGCGTTGCAGGACAATCCGCAAGGTTTCGAACGCGTTTCTGTCGTGTAAATGTTGATGCGCCGCAAATTTGGCGCATTCGGGGGGTGGTTAAGGCTTGCATGCACCGGACAACGGAAGTAGCCTTGACCACCGATCGGGTACTCATGATGAGTCGCAATGCGTGATGTGGCGCGGGTTTGCGCCAGATTGTCACTTGCAACTGATCAGGAGGCTTGTTATAAAACCTCCACTTGTTGTGGCCAGGGAAATCAGCGCCGCAGCGATGTTCGATAAAAGGGGAATATAAGAGTGAATAAATCTCAACTGATTGACAAGATTGCAGACGGTGCTGATATCTCCAAAGCTGCCGCTGGCCGTGCGCTGGATGCCTTCATCGATGCCGTGGGCGAAGCCCTGAAAGAGGGTGACCAGGTTGCTCTGGTTGGTTTCGGTACTTTCGCCGTTCGCGAGCGTGCAGCCCGTTCCGGCCGCAACCCGCAAACTGGTGCGACTATCGAAATCGCTGCCGGTAAAGTTCCTGCCTTCAAAGCCGGCAAGGCCCTGAAAGACGCGGTCAACTAAGCCGGTCGCTGATATCTATCGGCACCGTCCTTGGTCTCTGACCAGACAAGTGAGAGGGCTCTCCCTCATACTGCTTGACCAAGGCGCATCGCAATCGGTGCGCCTTTTCATTATTTACGCCCATCGAGTTCGGGAGCATAAGTACAAACATGATGTTGGATAAACTACGCGAAGGGGCGCAGGGCAAGGTAGCCAAGGTTATCTTGGGCCTGATCATCCTCTCCTTTGCCTTGGCCGGGGTAGGCAGCTACCTCAATGGCCCGGCACGTACCGCCCCCGCCACCGTCAACGGCAATGACATCAGTGCCCCCGCACTGGAGAATGCCTACCGCAATGAGCGGGCCCGCATGGAATCCCAAATGGGTGAGGCCTTCAACCAGCTGGCCGCCAATCCCGATTACATGAAACAGTTCCGCCGTGGCGTGCTGGACCGTCTGATCGATCAGGCGCTGATCGATGACAAGGCCCGCTCCCTGGGTCTGCGCGTCAGCGATGAGCAGATCAAGCAGGCCATCGTCGCCATGCCCGAGTTTGCCGAGAACGGCAAGTTCAGCAATGACCGCTACCTGCAGCTCATTCGCCGTGCCGGCATGACCCCCGAGATGTTCCGCGACTTCCTGCGCCAGGACATGGTGCGCCAGCAATTGATGGGCGCCGTGCTGGGATCGGAGTTCGCCCTCAAGGGTGAAGCCGAGCAACTGGATCGCCTCTACAACCAGACCCGTGACCTGCGCCTGATCCGTCTGGCCGCTTCCGCCTATGTGGACGGGATCGAGGTGAGCGATGCCGAGGTAGAGCAGTTCTACAAGGCCAACAGCGCTCGATTCATGAACGACGAGACGGTCAAGGTCGACTATCTGCTGCTCGATGCCGCGAACCTTGGCAAGAACATCAAGGTCACCGAGCAGGATGCCCAGGATTACTACGACCAGCATCAGGATCTGTTCCAGCGTCCCGAGCGCCGTCAGGTGGCGCACATCCTGATCCCGTTTGGCAAGGATGAAAAGGCCGCCGAGCAGAAAGCCGAGGCCGTGCTGGCCAAGGCCAAGGCAGGTGACGATTTCGCCGCGCTTGCCAAGGCCGACTCCTCCGATACCTTCTCTGCGAAGAAGGGCGGGGAGCTCGACTGGTTCGAGAAAGGGGTGATGGATCCTGCCTTCGAGAAAGCCGCGTTCGCGCTGGCCAAGGCCGGCGATCTCTCCGCCGTGGTGAAGAGCCCGTTCGGCTTCCACATCATCAAGCTGCTGGGCGTCGAGCCTGCCAAGACCAAGCCCTTCGTGGACGTGATGAGCGATACCATCGCCCGTCTGCAGTCTGAGAAGGCCAAGGAGCAGTTCTTTGCCGAACAGCAGAAGATGGCCGACAGCAGCTTCGAGAACCCGGACTCCCTGGACTTGACCGCCGAAGCCATGGGCCTCCAGGTGCAGTCCACCGGCTATTTCAGCCAAGCCGATGCGCCGGCACCGCTCAATGATCCCAAGGTGCTCTCCGTGGCGTTCTCCGAACAGCTGCGCGATGACAATACCAACTCCGACGTGATCGAGCTGGCCGACGGCAAGGCCCTGGTGCTGCACATCATGGGTCACCAGCCGAAGGCGGCCAAGCCGCTTGCCGAGGTGAAAGAGCAGGTGATCACCGCCATCAAGCACGACAAGGCCAGTGAAGTGGCCCGTGGCAAGGCCCAGGGTCTGCTGGACAAGCTCAAGGCCGGTGAGAACGTTCAGGCCGACCTGACCGCGCTGGGTCTGAAAGTGGATACCCATACCGGCGTATCCCGTTTCGCCCAGGAGATGGACCAGAACCTGGTGACCCAGGCGTTCCGCATGCCCCATCCGACCGATGGCAAGCCGAGCGTCGAGCTGGTGACCGAAGCCAACGGTGATCGTGTGGTGGTGGCGCTGGACAAGGTCAACGTCATCAAGGAGCCGTCCCAGATGGTGAGCCTGCTGCAAGGTCAGCTGGGTCAGGGCAAGGCACAGGCCGACTACAAGTCGCTGATCGACGAGCTGCGCAAGGCGGCCAAGATCGAATACTTCACCGACGTGGAAGCCACTGTCGAGTAAGTCAGCCTCACGGCCCCAAGTGTGAAAACGGCTCCATGATGGAGCCGTTTTTTTTTGTGCCATCGACAGCCCGGCAGAGCGGGCGGGCGCAGGAGGGAAGGGCCAGGCACGGGCTTGTGCTGCCTATCCTAGCTGGGGATGAGCGGGACAGGTGTATGACAGCGCGCTGTACTCTTGCTCTCCCTATCCCCAATCCTTCTCTTGCTGTGGGGCGTGATCAAGGAGGCATAAAAAAACCGGCGCACGAGGCGCCGGTTCTGATCGCTTTGCTTGAAAGCGGAGGATTACACCACACCCTGGGTGCGCAGGTAATCCTCGTAGGTGCCGCCGAAGTCGCGGATGCCGTCTTCGGTCAGTTCCAGGATGCGGGTCGCCAGGGAGGAGACGAACTCGCGGTCGTGGGAGACGAAGATCAAGGTGCCCTTGTACATCTCCAGCGCCAGGTTCAAGGATTCGATGGATTCCATGTCCAGGTGGTTGGTCGGTTCGTCCATGATCAGGATGTTGGGGCGCTGCATCATCAGCTTGCCGAACAGCATGCGGCCCTGTTCACCACCGGAAAGCACCTTGACCGGCTTCTTGATGTCGTCCTGGGAGAAGAGCAGACGACCCAGCACGGAGCGCACCGCCTGCTCGTCTTCGTTCTCCTGCTTCCATTGGGCCATCCAGTCGAACACATTGAGATCGGTGTCGAAATCTTCGGCGTGATCCTGGGCGTAGTAGCCGATTTGGGCGTTCTCGGACCACTTGATGGTGCCGGTATCCGGTGCCAGGGCACCGACCAGCGTCTTGATCAAGGTGGACTTACCGATCCCGTTGGTCCCCAGGATGGCGACCTTCTCGCCCACTTCCAGCATCATGTTGAGCCCCTTGAACAGGGGACCGTCGCCATAACCCTTGGAGACGCCTTCGATCTCCAGGATGTTGCGGTAGAGCTTCTTGTCCTGCTCGAAGCGGATGAAGGGGTTCTGACGGCTGGATACCTTCACTTCCTCAATCTTGATCTTGTCGATCTGCTTGAGGCGGGAGGTAGCCTGGCTGGACTTGGAGGCGTTGGCGCTGAAGCGGGAGACGAAGGATTGCAGATCGGCGATCTGGGCCTTCTTCTTGGCGTTGTCGGCCAGCAGGCGCTCGCGGGCCTGGGTGGCAGCCAGCATGTACTCGTCGTAGTTGCCCGGGTAGACCCGCAGCTCGCCGTAGTCCAGATCCGCCATGTGGGTGCAGACGGAGTTCAGGAAGTGACGGTCGTGAGAGATGATGATCATGGTGCTTTCACGATCGTTGAGCACCTGCTCCAGCCAGCGAATGGTGTTGATGTCCAGGTTGTTGGTCGGTTCGTCCAGCAACAGGATGTCGGGGTTGGAGAAGAGCGCCTGCGCCAGCAGTACCCGCAGTTTCCAGCCCGGGGCCACTTCGCTCATCGGGCCGTTGTGCTGCTCGATGGGAATACCGGCACCCAGCAGCAGTTCGCCTGCGCGGGATTCGGCGGTGTAGCCATCATATTCGGCGACCAGGCCTTCCAGCTCGGCGGCCTTCATGTAGTCGTCGTCGGTGGCTTCCAGGTTGGCGTAGATGGCATCGCGTTCGGCGATGGCGGCCCACAGCTCGGTGTGGCCCATCATGACCACGTCCAGTACGCGCATCTCTTCGTAGGCGAACTGATCCTGGCGCAGCTTACCGATGCGCTCGTTGACATCCAGGCTCACATTGCCGCCGGTGGGTTCGAGATCGCCGCCGAGGATCTTCATGAAGGTGGACTTGCCACAGCCGTTGGCACCGATGAGGCCGTAGCGGTTGCCGCCGCCAAACTTGACGCTGATGTTCTCAAACAGCGGCTTGGCGCCGAACTGCATGGTGATGTTGTTGCTTGAAAGCACTGGAATGTCCCGGTTGGTCTGTCAAATGGCGCGCATTATGGCACAGATCCCCCGAAAGTTTTAGCAGGAACTGTGATCTGGCCCCATTGCAGGGGGGAAGGTTTCACGACCAGGCCGGCAACGGGCTCCGGCCTCTCTTGCAGAGGGGAGGCGAGGGGGCGGTCATGAAAAAAGCCGGCACTGGGCCGGCTTGGATGTGTGGGATGCCACTTAGTGGGCGGAGGCGCCGGAGGCACCGAGCCCGGTCTGGGAGCGGACGAACTGCGGGA
Organism: Aeromonas sp. R7-1; assembly: GCF_040908115.1. Lineage (NCBI taxonomy): Bacteria > Pseudomonadati > Pseudomonadota > Gammaproteobacteria > Aeromonadales > Aeromonadaceae > Aeromonas > Aeromonas sp. R7-1. The sequence continues at coordinate 20,093 of NZ_JBFODD010000044.1, forward strand.
AGAACTTGGCATGCTCGTCGGAGGCTGCCTGGGACTTGTCGGTGACCGAGAAGAACCAGATCCCGATGAAGGCCAGCCCCATGGAGAAGAGCGCCGGGTATTCGTAGGGGAAGATGGCCTGGGCATGACCCAGCACCTTCACCCAGACGGTGGGGCCCAGGATCATCAGGGTCACGGCGCTGATGAGACCGAGCCAGCCGCCATAGACGGCGCCACGGGTGGTCAGGCGGGACCAGAACATGGAGAGGAAGAGCACCGGGAAGTTGCAGCTCGCCGCAATGGAGAACGCCAGGCCCACCATGAAGGCGATGTTCTGCTTCTCGAACAGGATGCCAAGGCCGATGGCGACCACACCCAGCACCAGGGTGGTCATCTTGGAGACGCGCAGCTCGTCGGCCTCGTTGGCCTTGCCTTCCTTGATGACGCAGGCATAGAGGTCGTGAGAGACCGCGGAGGCCCCCGCCAGGGTCAGCCCGGCCACGACCGCCAGTATGGTGGCAAACGCCACGGCGGAGATGAAGCCCAGGAACAGGCTGCCGCCCACCGCATCGGCCAGATGGACCGCCGCCATGTTGGTGCCCCCCAGCAGGGCGCCGGTGGCGTCCTTGAAGTCCGGGTTGGTGCTGACCAGCAGGATGGCGCCAAAGCCGATGATGAAGGTGAGGATGTAGAAGTAGCCGATGAAGCCGGTGGCGTAGAACACCGATTTACGGGCTTCCTTGGCATCGCTCACGGTGAAGAAGCGCATCAGGATGTGGGGCAGACCGGCGGTACCGAACATCAGGGCCAGCCCAAGGGAGATGGCGGAGATGGGGTCGGCGACCAGGCCGCCCGGGCTCATGATGGCCGCACCATTGGCATGCACCTTGACCGCTTCGCTGAACAGGGTCCCGACGTCGAAGTTGACGGACTTCATCACCATGATGGCCATGAAGGAGGCACCGGAGAGCAGCATCACCGCCTTGATGATCTGTACCCAGGTGGTGGCCAGCATGCCGCCGAACAGCACGTAGAGCACCATCAGGATGCCGACCAGCACCACGGCCACATGGTATTGGAGGCCGAACAGCAGCTCGATGAGCTTGCCGGCACCGACCATCTGGGCGATGAGGTAGAGGGCGACCACCACCAGGGAGCCGCTGGCGGAGAGGCTGCGCACCGAGGTCTGCTTGAGGCGGTAGGAGGCCACGTCGGCAAAGGTGTACTTGCCGAGGTTGCGCAGCCGCTCCGCGATCAGGAACAGGATGATGGGCCAGCCCACCAGGAAGCCGATGGAGTAGATGAGACCGTCATAGCCCGAGGTATAGACCAGGGCGGAGATGCCGAGGAAGGAGGCGGCGGACATGTAGTCACCGGCGATGGCCAGACCGTTCTGGAAGCCGGTGATGCGCCCACCGGCGGCGTAGTAGTCGGAAGCCGAGCGGTTGCGCTTGGAGGCCCAGTAGGTGATGAACAGGGTGGCGGCCACGAAGACCACGAACATCACGATGGCCGAGATATTGAGGGGTTGGCGTTGCACCTCGCCGCTGATGGCGTCGGCCGCCAGCAAGGGGGTGGAGATCAGACCTGCCAGCGGCAGCAGAAACTTGCCTTTCATGATTGCGCTCCCTTGAGGATCTTCTGGTTCAGTTCGTCGAACTCGCCGTTGGCACGAAATACGTAGATACCGGTCAGCACGAAGGCCGATACGATGAGGCCAATCCCGACCGGGATGCCACGGGTGATGCTGGATCCTTCGCTCAAGGGGGTGCCAAGCCAGCCAGGTGCAAAGGCGATGAGCAGGATGAACGCCAGGTAGAGCCCCAGCATCAGGATGGAGAGGGTCCAGGCAAAACGCTGGCGTTTGGCGACCAGTGCCTGGAAGTTGGGATCTTGCTGGATCCGAAGATACGGTTGCTGTTCCATTGCAGTTCTCCATGACAGTGAATGTCAGCGGTGGATGAGGGGTTCCCTACCGGACAGCACGGCTGTCCATGTAAGCAAAATGTGAATTAAATGTTATTTCTGAACAATTAGACTTTGGGATAAGCCAGCGGGCCGCCCTGATGCAGGCGTACAAAGACAAGGGCGGCGGTGACGGCATCGCTCAGGGCGTCGTGGGGGGGCAGGGCTGGCAGCGCCAGATGGCGACAGATCGCGGCCAGGTGCAGATCGATGGCGGCATCGGGATAGCGGCGATAGAGGTGATCGTGATAGAGGCGGCTCACCTCGATGCCGCGCTGGGGCAGGGTGAGCCCCCACAGCCGTTGGCAGGCGAGGTTGAGAATGCGCAGGTCATAGGCGATGTGATACCCCACCAGCTCACGGGGGCCGATGAACTCCAGCAGCGCGCGCAGCGCGGGCTCCAGTGCCATTCCCTGTTGCAGATCCTGATGGCGCAGGCCGTGGATCACCACGGACCCGGCGCTCAGGCTGGCGGGAGCCTGGACTCGGATGGCAAGGGCATCGCCCGTCTCTATCCGGTTGCCCCGGATACGCACCGCCCCGATGGAGACGATCTCCGCCAGCGCCGGATCCAGGCTGGTGGTCTCGAAGTCCAGCGCCACCCACTCGTCGCCAGCAGGGCGGGCAAAGAGCGGGGCAAACTCCCCCTCCCGAAACGTCCTGCCAAGCCAGCGGCGGCGCCAGTGCATCCACATCGCTATTGCCTAAGACGAAAGTGCAAGGTGAGCCATTGCTGGAACTTCTTCACCTGGTGCAGGGCATGGCGCAGCAGATCCCGCTCTGCGGGGCCGAGGTCTGCCACCCGCACCCGTCCGTCTCCCTCCTGCAACTGGCTGCGCAGCCGAAGCCGCATGAACAGCCGGAAGGCCTCCGCCAGATTGGTGCCATAGTCCCGGCTGAGGCGTCCCTGGCCCACCAGGGCCTCGATGCGTCCTGTGGTCGAGGTCTCCAGGATCCCCGCCTCCAGGGAGAGTACCCGGACGCCGTGGACCAGAGGGAAGAGGCCGCCCCGCTTGAGATCCAGCCCCTCCGGGGCTTGCTCCAGCCTGCCAAAGAGGGTGAGGGGGGCGTGAAAGGCGACGGCGGCCCTTGCCATCTCCGCCAGCAGATCCGGCCGGTCGGCGAGGCAGGCCCGCAGGTGGCGGGCGACGGGGGCGAGCCGGGCGCGATCTCCCGTGATGGCCTGGGCATCTGCCAGGGTGGCGAGCCAGAGCAGATCCGCTTCGCTGGCGCGCACACAGGCCTGCTCTATCCCTTGCAGCCAGCCGCCAAGCGGCTTCACCCAGGCCGGGTTGTTGACCATCACCCTGCCCGGGCAAGGGGGATAACCCAGGCGCGCCAGCAGGGCGCTGAAGGCGGCCAGATCCGCCGACTGGGTGGGCCACGGCAGGCCATCCGGCAGGATCAGGGCATTGTCCTGATCGGTTTTCTGGATCTGTTCGCCACGCCCCTCCGACCCCAGCATCAGCAGGCACACCTGCTCTTGCTGCGCCGCGGGGATCACCAGGGAAAAGGCCTTGGCGATCAACTGCTCGTTGATGGTGGCGATGAGCTTCATCAGGAACAGGGTGTGGATCCCCTGGGCAAACAGGGAGCGAATGAGCTGCTGCTGCTCCCGGGCGACCGCCTCGAGGGCGGCCGGGGAGTCGGCGCGGGCGATGCGCAGGGTCAACACATGGGAGTGGGTGGAGAAGAGCCCGAGCACCTGGGTCAGATGCAGGATGCCTGCCACCTCCTGCCCCTGCCAGATGACCAGGCGCTTGATGCGGTGGCGGGTCATCAGCAGCAGGGCATCGAACAGATAGCTCCCCAGTGGCAGACCCGTCAGCGGGGTGGGGGTCAGCACCGCCAGCGGCGCACTGAGCGGCAATCCCTTGAGGGTGAGGGCGTGGAGCAGGGTCTTGCGGGTGGCCAGGCTCAGGCTGCCGTCTGCTCCGGGATAGAGCAGGCAGTCGGTGCCCCTGGCCACCATGGCCTCGGTGGCGGCCAGGAGCGAGAGGCTGCTCTCCACGATGAGCGGCGCCTGCAGATGGTCGGGAGCGATACGGGTCAGGATGAACTCCGCCAGGTTCTGCTGTCCGAGCTGACTGCGCCGCTCCTGCTCCCGCTGGCGTTCCGCCAGGGTGGCGGTGAAGTAGCGGGCGATATGGGGGTGCTCGTCGCACAGGGCCAGAAAGACGGGGCGGGGAATGAGCTGGCAGAGGGTATCTTCCAGGGCGGCGAAACGGTGGCGGCAGTGCCCGTCAAACTGGGCACGGACGTCGAACATGTCCCCCTCGCCATAGTCGCCAAAGGATTGATGGGGGGCAGACTCTTCCACGGCCCCCTTGATGATGAGGTAGAGCCCGGCGGGCTCCTCCCCGGCGTGCTGCACCGTCTGGCCCGCGCGAAAGTAGCAGATGCTGAGGTGCTGACCGAGCCGCTGGCGTGCCTCCTCGTCCAGGCCGTCGAACGGTGGACGGGCAAAATTGAACAGAAGTGACATGACAGGCTCCACCGTGACCATGGGGCCAGTCTGACAAAGGCTCCACCACCGGGCCAGCCGACTTTAGTCGCAGGCCTGGGGCAGCCTCCCTGTACCTGCCCATAACACTCTGGTAACGTTGTGGTATGACCAGTTGAATCAAAGGACGAAGACGGAGATGGAAAAGCCAAGGGTCAAATGGGTGTTTCAGGAGGGGATCGCCGAGGTGGTGCTCTGCCGGGGGGACAAGCTCAACGCGCTGGATCGGGCCATGTTCGACGCCATCGACGAGACGCTGAGCGCGGTATCCCGGCAAAAAGGGTTGCGGGCCGTGATCCTGCACGGGGAGGGGCGGGCGTTCTGCGCCGGGCTGGATGTGAAATCCATGCTGAGGCAGCCGGTGGCGGCGCTGGAGATCCTCAAGCGCGAGGCGGACGAGGCGACCAACCTGGCCCAGCGGGTGGCCTATGGCTGGCATCAACTGCCGGTGCCCGTGATTGCGGTGACCCAGGGGGTCTGTTTTGGCGGCGGTCTGCAGATAGCGCTCGGCGCCGATTTTCGCTTCAGCACCCCGGATTGCCGCTTCTCGGTGATGGAGATCAAGTGGGGCATCATCCCCGACATGAGCGGCAGCGTCACCCTGCGCAACCTGATGGGGATGGATACCGCCATGGAGCTTGCCATGAGCGGGCGCGAGCTGGAAGCCAGCGAAGCCAAGTCCCTCGGCCTGGTGAGCCGGGTGTGCGCGGATCCCCTGGAAGAGGCGCGGGCCTTTGCCCGGACTCTCATCACCAAGTCGCCGGATGCACTGGCGGGGATCAAGCAGCTCTACACCCAGGCCTGGGCTCGCAGTGACGAGACAATGCTCAAGGAAGAGACCCGGTTGCAGAGGCAGATCCTGGGGCGCCCCAACCAGTGGCGGGCGACCCTCAACAGCCTGTTTCGCTGGCGCCTGCCGTTCGGACCCCGCCGCAACGCGCTCTGAAGCGGCGCTCACTCTCAAGAGAGCACAAATAAAAATGGCAGCCTAGGCTGCCATTTTGTTATCTGTTTAGGGGTCAACGCTTCAGGTGGACTGACGGTCCGGTTCGAAGGGGTGACCGGATTGCTCCTGCTCCAGGTTTTGCTCGGAACGGCGGCCGGTCCAGTAGTCGGCGTTCTTGATGCCGAGCTTTTCCGGGTGGAACACGGGATCCAGTCCCATTGCCTTCTGGGCCTCATAGTCTTTCAGACAGGCGAAGGCGGGTTTTTGCAGCATCAAAATGGCGCCGATGTTGAGCCAGGCCATCAGGCCGACGCCGATGTCACCCAGACCCCAGGCCAGATCAGCGGTCTTGACGGTGCCGTAGACGGTGGATGCCATCAGTGCCAGCTTGAGCAGGAAGGTGAGCCAGGGGCGGTTAATCTTGCGATTGACAAAAGCGATGTTGGTTTCGGCGATGTAGTAGTAGGCCACGATGGTGGTGAAGGCGAAGAAGAACAGGGCGATGGCGACGAAGTAGTTGCCAAAGCCTGGCATCATGCTTTCCATGGCGGTCTGCACATAGCCTGGGCCGGCGGCCACGCCGGCGATGCCGGTGTAGAGGGCGGCACCGTCCGGACCCTGCACGTTGTACAGGCCGGTGATGAGCAGCATGAAGCCGGTGGCGGAGCAGACGAACAGGGTGTCGATGTAGACGGAGAACGCCTGCACCAGACCCTGCTTGGCCGGGTGGCTCACCGCGGCGGCGGAGGAGGCGTGCGGACCCGTGCCCTGGGCGGCTTCGTTGGAGTAGACCCCGCGCTTGACACCCCACATGATGGCCAGACCCAGAATGGCGCCGAAGCCGGCGTCCATCCCGAAGGCACTCTTCCAGATGAGCAGGATCACGCCCGGCAGCTGGCCGATGTTCAGGGCAATGATGACGCAGGCGACGATGATGTAACCCAGCGCCATGAAGGGCACCACGGTACTGGCGAAGTTGGCGATGCGCTTGACGCCGCCGAAGATGATGAAACCGAGCAGCAGCGCCAGACCGGCGGCGGTCACGTTGGGGTCGATGGCAAAGGCGGTCTGCAGGCTGGAGCCGATGGAGTTCGCCTGTACGCCCGGCAGCAGCACACCGCAGGCGAAGATGGTGGCGATGGCGAAGGTCCAGGCGTACCACTTCATGCCGAGCCCCTTCTCGATGTAGAAGGCCGGACCGCCGCGGTATTCACCGTTGATCTTCTCCTTGTAGACCTGGCCCAGGGTGGACTCCACGAAGGCGGAGCTGGCGCCGAGGAAGGCAACCATCCACATCCAGAACAGGGCGCCCGGGCCGCCGAAGGTGATGGCGGTGGCCACACCGGCGATGTTGCCGGTACCGACGCGACCGGCCAGGGTCATGGCCAGGGCCTGGAAGGAGGAGACGCCCGCATCCGTACTCTTGCCATCGAACATCAGGCGCACCATTTCCTTGATATGACGCAGTTGCAGGAAACGGCTGCGCAGGGAGAAGTAGAGGCCTACCCCCAGACACAGATAGATGAGCGCTGGGCTCCAAATCACGCCATTGATGGCATTGACGATCTCATTCATGTACAACAACTCCTTTGTTGCGCTGTCTTGGCGAGGTCTATATGCCTCGCTCCCTTAACATTGAAATATGCGGTGACCAAGGGGGTCACTCAGGATTGTGCGGGACTTTCGACTGGTTAGTCCGCGGGATTTAACATATCGGTTTGTTCAGGGCCTTCCTAGTGAAAAGTGTTGTGACTTTGTTAATTTGTGAATTGACATTAACAAATGGTGAATGGAACTGGACAAGATTCGGTACATACCCATCATCTGCCGCTTTGCCATGCCCAGAGGGCTGATTGAGGTAATGCAAATAGGAGGCCAGGAGTGGCAACAAGGGAAAACAGATACATCATTCGCCTCGCCGGGGAGGAAGATGGGGCCGGATTGACGGGGTTGTTTGCCCAGCTGGGCTACCCCAACCCTGACGGGGCGGTCAGCGCCAGGCTGGCCCAGCCCGATCCGGCGCGGGAGGTCCTGGTGGCCCTGTGCGAGGGGAGCCCGGTGGGGGTGCTGGTGTGGCACCACTTGCAACCCATGCACCTTGCACCAGCCTGGGGCCTGATCTCGGCGCTGGTTGTCGATGAGGGTGCAAGGGGCGGGGGCATCGGGGCCCTGCTGCTGGCGGCGGCAGAGCAGCGGGCGGCAGCCCTGGGGTGCGGCCAGCTGGAGCTCTCCAGCAGCCTCAAGCGCGAAGGGGCGCACCGATTTTATCTGGCGCAAGGGTATTGCGAGCGTCCGAAACGTTTTGTGAAAGCTGTCTGATTGGCAAGAGGAGTCCGTGTGTTCTGGTCCAGGTTGAAAGAGGTATTGGGTGGTGCATCTCCCCGGGAGCCCCGTCTCCCCGAAGAGCAGGAGTGGCGCGAGGCGCTGGCGGCGGTGCCCATCTTGCAGGGGCTTGAAGAAGAAGAGGCGCAGAGGCTGATGGAGCTGGCGCGCCATTTTCTCTCGCGCAAGACCCTCACCCAGATCGGGGTGGAACTGACGCCCCGCCAGCAGGGGGTGCTGGCCCTGCAGGCAGTGCTGCCCATCCTGCACCTGGGGTTCGATTGGTATCGAGGGTTCCACGAGGTGATCATCATCCCCGAGCCCGTGACCCGTCGTCAGGAGGTGCAGGACGAGTTCGGGCTGGTGAGCGAATTTGAAGAGGAGAACGCCGGTGAATCCTGGCCCCAGGGGCCGCTGGTGCTGGCCTGGAGCGAATTGCAGCAGGACGGGGACTGGGACGGATTCAACCTGGTGATCCATGAGCTTGCCCACAAGCTCGACATGCTGGGAGGGGATGCGGACGGTGCACCGCCCTTGCCGCGGGGTATGGATCCCCAGCAATGGACCCGGGCGCTGCAAGGTGCGTTTGACGAGATGAACGATCAGTTGACCAGAGAGGAGGTGACCGAGATAGACCCCTACGCCGCCTCGCATCCCGCCGAATTCTTCGCGGTGTGCAGCGAGAGCTTCTTCACCGATCCGTTGCGTCTGCGCGCCGTCTACCCCGCGGTCTATGACCAGTTCGCCCGCTTCTACGGCCAGGATCCCGCAGGCCGCTACCCGGCCACCCGGTTGCTGGCGGGAGATCCCGGAGCGCAGGGCTGACCGGCACTGTGTCCGGGCGGCAGAAACACAAAAGGCACCCCTGAGGGTGCCTTTTTCATGACAGCTATGTTGGCCGGGTGCTTAGGCAGCGGCTTTGAGCTGGGCGGGAGCGGCTTTCTTCTGCTCGCCGATGGGCAGCACGGTGCGACCGAACTGCTCGTTGATCACGGTGGCCATGGCCAGGTAGATGGCGCTGGCGCCGCAGATGATGCCTTCGAAACCGGCGATGGTGCCGATCAGGGTGCTGCCGGTGAAGTCACGGGCGGCCAGCAGGAAGAACAGCACGGTCAGGGAGGCGAACACGAACTGCTTCACGCGGGGGAAGTTGACGGTCCCGATCAGCATGAACAGGGTGAACATGCCCCACATCAGCAGGTACCAGCCCATGTAGGCGTGGGGAGTGGCCTCGGCCAGACCCATGGTCGGCATCACCAGCAGGAACACCAGGCTCCACCAGAAGGTGCCGTAGGAGATGAAGGCGGTGACACCGAAGGTGTTGCCACGCTTGTACTCCATGATGCCGGCGATGATCTGGGCCAGACCGCCATAGCACAGACCCATGGCCAGGATCATGGCGCTGATGGGGAAGAAACCTGCGTTATGAATGTTCAGCAGAATGGTGGTCATACCGAAACCCATCAGACCCAGAGGGGCAGGGTTGGCCAATTTTTCGCTCACGTGGTGTTCTCCAACAATAGAGGTGGGGTTGATAAAAGACGCGCGATTTTAGGCAGGCTCAGGGTCCCGGGCAAGGGGGGGACACACAGAAATGGTAAAAAAAGAACACGAAAGTTTAAGTGGCCAACCATTCGTGCCATTCAGGTAGACGAGTGGTGAACGAAAAACGTTTTCAACGTTGCGATTTTGTATAAAAGGCACCTTGGTATGAAAGTCGGCAACGATGGTGGTGACTGGGATTGGTGAGGGAAACACGCCCCGGATGGTCGCGTTATGGCGGCTTGATTGAAAAATGAGTTCATATGCCATCAGACCAGAGTGTTTCCCTCCTGTTTGTGACCCATGGACCTCCCGTATCGCTTGCCATCGCAGTGTCCGTTGCGCTCCCCATTTTCTCGTCAACCCCGCGCTCGCCACCGTGTTCCTTACACAAGGGCGGGGCGCCTGAGAAACCCGCAGGCGCGCCGTGTTGACTGCCACGGGCGAAAGGGGCGCAAGATCAACGGGTGGGCTCAGAGGCTGCCCTTGTCAGAAAGCCAGAGGCGGGATGGGCCATGGGCCCAGTAAAGACACTTCGAAATGGAAGGGGGCGCGGGGTTGGCCCTGTGGCGTGCGCGAGAGGGTGTTCAGGATTGGCCCGATTAGACACTGTATATCTGATCGGGCCATCTATTTTGACATGCCGACATGCCGACATGCCGACATGCCGACATGCCGACATGCCGGATAACTGGATTGTTCGGGACGGCTAGCGAGAGACAAATCCTGATGGCAGGGGTCAGGGGGAGGTTAGAGAAGGGGAGGCAAGCAGCCAAGGCCACCTCCTGCCTCTGCTCGGTCAGACCGGTAGCCAGGGATAAGGAGAGCCCACCTCGTTCCCGCCACGGTGAAAGACTCAGCAAGGGACAGGGTCCGCTTCCCTTGTTCCTTCGTGGAGAGACGCTACCCGAAGTAGAGAGCCACCATCCTGATCATCCCGCTGCAAGCAGGCAAGCAAACAGGGATAAGGCAGCTCCACCATGATGTCGCCGCCGTTAGGCACAAAGGGAACAGCAGGGGCAAAGCGCGGGGCCAGCCACCGCCCGCTCGCCCCGGCGGGAAAGAAAGGGACGAGAAAGGGCCGAGCAACTGACGCCGCCCGATACCTGGGTGGGCACCTTAAATGGCCAGGAAGGCGTTATCCGGTCGGGGGCGGGAGCCCCTCGGGCCATATGCCGTCGGGGCAAACAAGAGGGGTATCGGGCGGGGGTCGGATCAGTTGTCCAGGGTCAGCACCACCTTGGCTTCCTTGTCCGTCTCTTTCACCTGGCTGTCGAGCACGAAGAGGCGCTCCGGCGCGATGCCCTGGGTATCCACCAGATACTCCTTGGTGTTCTGGGCGCGGCGCATGGCGAGGTTTCGCAGGGACTTGGCGGTGATGAGCTGCTGATCCCGCAGCAGGAGCACCGCCTGGGCGCGCAGGGCCTCGCTCCCTTCATCGAGTCGCAAGCGGTCGGCCAGATCCCCGAGATCTTCGTTGAACTTGGCTTCATAGGCCTCTGCCAGTGCGGACTGCATGGCGGGATCCTGCTCCAGCAGCGTCAAATCCACCGGGCTGCCGGTGATCTTGGCCAGCAGCCGTTCAAGCTTCTGGCGCTGGAGGATGGGGCGCTCTTCGTTGAAGTTGACCTTGCCGCGGATGTTCATGCTGAGCTTGGGTCTCTCCTTGAGGGCCTGGGCGAGGGTGGTCAGCTTGGTCTGCTGGGTCGGGGTCAGGGCGGGATCGCCAGGCAGGAAGGGGAGCTCGTCGAGATCCTTGGTGCCCCCCGTCAGGGACGCAAGCAGGGAGAAGGGGGAGGTGATGGCCTTGCCGAGGGTATTGCCGAGCACGTCCCAGAAGATGTTGCCCAGGCTGAAATCAGGCTGATCCAGATTGCCCTTCACCTTGAGGTTCATCTTGATGACGCCGTTCGAATCGCTCAGCAGGGCGATGGCGAGGCCGAGGGGCAGATCCTTGGCCTGCTCGCTCTTGACCTTCTCCCCGAGTTGCAGCTTCTTGATGGTGATGTCGTTGTCCCCCTCCAGCCGGTTGCCCTGCAGCTTGTAGTTGAGCTTCATGGAGAGCTGCCCCTTGTCGATGGCATAGCCTGCATAGGTGCTGGAGTAGGGAGTAAAGGTGGTGAGCTCCAGATTGTTGAAGGCCACGGCCACGTCCAGCACGGGATCCTCGATGAGCAGGTTGGCGCCCCCCCGGATGGTGACGGGGGCATAGCGGTCCACCTTGCCGTTGAAGGCGAGCTCGGAGCGCTGCCCCGGGGTGTTGCTGATATGGCGGCTCTGGCCGTCGAGGGAGGCGATGTCCACCACGAACTCCGGGCTCAGGCTGCGATCGGCGAAGCGCAGGTTGCCTTGGGCGGTACGGATCTGATCGATGACGATGTGCGGGGCGGGGGCGCTCTCCCTGGCGTTCGCGGCGGGTTGCGGTAGCAGCAGTTGCTGCACGTTGGTGATCCCCTCTTCGTTGATCTCGATACGGGCATAGGGTTTGCTGAGCAGGATGTCGGCGATGCGCAGTTGCTGGCTCAGGCCATCATAGTGCAGGCCGCTCAATTGCAGATTCTCTATCTGGAGCAGGCGCTGGTTGTCGGCCCGATCCAGCACGTTGAGCCCGGCGACCTCGAGTCCACCGCTTATCTCCAGCTTGCTGATGGCCCCCTGGCGGTCGGTGACCAGGTCCAGCCTGGTGCGGCTGGCAAGCTCGCCGTCCCGCACGCTGATGCGCAGCAGATCCTGCAGGTAGGGTTGAGCCAGGGTCAGCGGCAGCCCCTGCTGGCGGATGGCGCCGTTCAGGGTGAAGGGGGTCAGCCCCAGGGTGCCGTCAAACGCCACCGTCGTCCTGGTGTCGAGGGCTGCGTTGAGGGTGAGGGGGCTGGGTTGGGCGGTCTGGCTGCCAAGGGGCCCCAGGGTGAGGGCGAGGGCGGAGATGGCCCGTTTCAGGGGCTTGCCGCTGGTGGCTTCGGTCAGGGTGAGGCTGCCCTGGTCGATGCGGGTCTGCTTGAGGGCCCATTGCCAGGGCTTGGTGGGGGTAGCCGGTTGTTTGCCCCCCTTGGGGGTCTTCTGGGGGATCAGCAGGTCCGCGAGATCCAGTTGTTGCTGGTGGTCGAGGACGGCGGTGATGGCCGGGCTCTTGAGGATGGCGGCATCGAGCTCAAGGCGCTGCTTGTTGCCATCAATGCGGATCCCGGTCAGCGCCAACTGCTTGAAGCGGGCAAATTCCTCCCCCTTGTTGCGTGTGAGCTGCCAGTTGGCCAGGGTCAGCTTGCCCTTTGACAACTGCCAGTCCAGTCCCTGCTTGCCCTGGGTGAGGCGATAGGCGAGCTCGGCGCTGGCCTCCCCTTTGGCGAGGGTCGCCTTGAGATAGGGGGCCCAGAGGGGGGCGAAGGGGGCGATGGCCACCTTGCCAAGGCTGAGGTGGCCCTTGCCGGCACCGCTCATCATGTCGAACTCCCCTTCGGCCTTGAGGGGGCTCTTCTCGTTGACGGTAGCGCTCAGGCGATAGGGGTTGAGCACCCCCTCTGCGCTGGAAAAGCCGGGCAGGTGCAGGGCGAGCTTGTCCAGGGTGAGGGGCGGGACCCACCCCGGGCAGCTCTGCTTGCGGCTGTCCCGGTAGCTGAGCCGGCCCTGCTCGACGGACAGCTTGCCGATGGTCACCAGCACGGGCTCGGCGCTAGCTGGCGGCGTTTGCTCCGGCGCAGGGGAGAGCAGGGAGGCCAGTGCATCGGTCAGGTTGAAGCGCGCCTCCCCCTTGAGATCCTCGAGGCGCACCAGATCTGCCCTGGGGGCGGTCAGGGTGGCCTCTTCCAGTACCAGGGCGCGCTGCTGCCAGCTCGCTTTCAAGGCGGGAATGAGCTTCAGCTCTTCAAATGACACCAGTGCTTGCTGCTGGTCATCGAGCAGGGCGCTGGGCCCCAGCACGAGGGAGGGGGAGCGGATCCCCACCTCTATCTTGCCAAGGGAGAGGTGCAGACCGTAATGGGTGGCAAGCCAGCCGGGGAGATGGCGCTGGATGAGGGTCGGCGCCTGCCAGAGCAGGATGGTGATGCCGATGAGCAGGAGCGCGAGAAGATAGAGGGCATAGCGCAGCAGACGAGCGGGCAGAGGCTTGAGCATGGTGGTCTCCATTTGATGCGCATATGGTAGCAATTAATCGTGCCCGGTTCATGGGAAGGACTCATGAGGTGCGCCGCACTCTGACCGGGCTGGGGAATTATTGTGCGATCAAGGCCGGATTTCCCCCGTTTGCCCCACCTCGCCGCTTGCCCAAACCGCCCAGTCTGTCCGGCATGTCGCGATGGGCGATGTGGGGAACAAGGGGGTTGCCGGGTCAGGGCCTGCCACTGCGAATATCCACTGGAAAACCGGGATACCGGGGGCGAGATACCCCCAGAGTCTGTCAATCCCCGTCGGTTTTCAAGCCGCCGAGGGAGTGGATGCAGCGCTGCTCGGCGGCATCGAGCTCGGCCATCACCATCTGGATGTCCTCCAGCTGCTGGCGCAGGGAGTGGCGTCTGGCTTCGATGAGCTGGATCATGGAGTGAAGCTGCATCCGGCTGGAGCGGTCGGTGTCGTACATGTCGAACAGTTCGCGGATCTCCGCCAGGCTGAACCCGAGGCGCTTGCCGCGCAGGGTCAATTTCAGGCGGATCCTGTCCTTGTGGCTGTAGATGCGGGTCTGCCCCTCCCGGGTCGGGGTGATGAGCCCCTCGTCCTCGTAATAGCGGATGGTGCGGGGGGTGATGTCGAACTCCTGGGCCAGCTCCGAGATGCTGTAGGTCCTCTCCTTGCCACTGGCGTGTCTGGCTCTCATGGTGCGCCCTCCTGATGAGCTGGCGGGGTCCTGGCACAGCGGCAAGGGCCGGGTTCATGATGCATGATGGCCTCCCGGGGTGCGCTGCTCGCGCTCTTGTGCGAGGCGCAGTCCCCTCCCGTGCAGGGCCTGGCCGACCCGTGAGCCGTTGGGGCGCCCCAGCAGCTCGCTGACCCACTGGCCGGTGGCGGCCAGCTGGTCGAGGTCGACGCCGGTGCTCATGCCAAGGCCGTGCAGCAGATAGACCACCTCTTCCGACGCCACATTGCCGGAGGCGCCGGGGGCATAGGGGCAGCCGCCGAGCCCGGCCACCGAGCAGTCGATGGTGCGGATCCCGCGCTCCAGCGCCGGCAGCAGGTTGGCCAGCCCCTGGCCATAGGTGTCGTGAAAATGAACCGCAAGCCGGCCCGCCGGGATCTCGTGCAGCACCGCATCCAGCATGGGAGCCACGGTGCCCGGGGTGCCGACGCCGATGGTGTCGCCGAGGGATATCTCGTGGCAGCCCAGATCCAGCAGCCGCTCGGCCAGGGCGGCGACCCGTTTCGGGCGGGTCGGGCCGTCGAACGGGCAGGCGATGACGGTGGAGAGGTAGCCGCGCACCTTGATGCCGAGGCTGCGCGCTTCCTGCACCAGGGGGGCGAAGCGCACCAGGGACTCCTCCACGCTGATGCCGATGTTGGCCCGGGTGAAGCCGTCCGAGCAGGCGGTGAAGAGGCCTATCTCGTCGGCGCGTGCGGCGATGGCGGCCTGCAGACCCTGCAGATTGGGCACCAGGGCGCCATAGCGGGTCGGCCCCCTGCGCGGCAGGGCGTTGAAGAGTGCGGCGGAATCCGCCATCTGAGGCACCTTCTTGGGCGACACGAAGGCCCCCACCTCGATGCGCTGCAACCCGCTCTCGGCCAGGCGGGCGATGAGCGCCAGCCGCTGCGCCAGGGAGAGGGTGGCGGTCTCATTTTGCAGGCCGTCCCGCGGCCCCATCTCCACCAGGCTGACCTTGTCGTCCCGGTTCTCGTGCGTGTGGCTCATGAGCGCTCCTCCTGCGCGGTATGGTCCTTGGCAAAGCGCATCAGCACGGCGCCCTGGCTCACCTGTTCCCCCTGGCGGCACTGCAGGGCCTCAATCACCCCGTCCCGGTCGGCCTTGAGGACGTGCTCCATCTTCATTGCCTCCAGCACCAGCAGGGGTTGCCCCTTGCTGACCGGCTGGCCGGCCTCGACCTGCAGCGCCACCACGATGCCGTGCATGGGGGCCAGGATGCCCGGGACATGGCTCGTGTCGTGATCATGGTGGAGCTGATGATGCTGATCATCGAGCGAGAAGCGGATGCGCCTGCCCGCCAGGTGCAGCAAACAGGCGCCCTCGCCGAGGGGCTGCACCGGATAGCGCTGCCAATGTCCACCCTGGCACAGGCGGATCTGATCAGCCCCGAGTTCGAACGGGATCTGCTCGCCCTGCCAGAGCAGGGCGCCCCCTCGCTCGGCGAGGGTGAGAGTGCGGGCCTCCTCGCCGATGCGCACCGTGGCGCAAAAGCGGCGGGTGGGGCCCAGCCGAAAGCCTGCGGCCTGCTGCCAGGGGGAGGCATCGCGCTTGCAAGTGGCGAGCCAGAGGGTGGCGAGGGGCCAGGCGAGCGCCGGAACGGGCAGGGTGTCGGTGGGAATGGGCCACTGGGTGTGGTGGCGCATCGCCAGCACCTCTGGCGCTTCGCACAGGCGTTGCAGGAGCGGGCCGTTGTGCACCAGAGGGCCGAGATCCAGGGCTGCCAGGGCATCGGCCAGGGTGGCAAAAGCTTCGCTGCGGCTCGGTGCGTGGGCGACGAGCTTAGCGATCATGGGGTCGTAATAGGGGCTCACCTCATCGCCGGCGCTGACGCCGGTGTCGATGCGCACCCCCTTGGGCCAGGTGAGCCAGTGGATGGGGCCGCTCGCGGGCAGAAAACCGGCGGCCACGTCCTCGGCGTAGAGGCGCGCCTCCACCGCGTGGCCGCGCAGCACCACCTGCTCCTGGGTGAGGGGCAGCGGTTTGCCCTCGGCCACCGCCAACTGCCAGGCCACCAGATCCTGGCCGGTGATGGCTTCGGTAACCGGATGCTCCACCTGCAACCGGGTGTTCATCTCCATAAAGAAGAACGCCTCCTTGCAGAGCAGAAACTCGATGGTGCCCGCCCCCCGATAGGCGATGGCCTTTGCCGCCGCCACGGCCGCCTCGCCCATGGCGCGGCGCAGGGCAGGGGAGATGTCGGGGGCGGGGGCCTCCTCGATCACCTTCTGGTGGCGGCGCTGCAAGGAGCAGTCCCGATCCCCCAGATAGATGGCGTTGCCGAGGGCATCGGCAAACACCTGCACCTCCACGTGGCGGGCGCAGGGGAGATAGCGCTCCAGCAGCACATGGTCGTCGCCAAAGGCGGCACTCGCCTCCCGCTTGACCGCCGCCAGGGCCGCGTCAAAGTCGGCCAGCTGATCGACCCGCCGCATCCCCTTGCCACCGCCGCCGCTGGCCGCCTTGATAAGGAGCGGGAAGCCCACCTGGCTCGCCTGATCGCGCAAAAAGTCGGGGTGCTGATCCGCGCCGTGATAACCGGGCAGCACGGGGACGCCGGCTGCCTGCATCAGCCCCTTGGCCCCCGACTTGTCCCCCATGGCGAGGATGGCGCCGCCGCTTGGGCCGACAAAGCGCAGGCCCCGCTGCTCGCAGGCGGTGGCAAAGTCGCTGTTCTCGGAGAGGAAACCGTAGCCCGGGTGGATGGCGTCGGCATTCGCCTCTTTGGCAATCTTGAGCACCTTGCCGGTGTCGAGGTAGCTCTCCCGGGCGGGGGCCGGCCCCAGATGCCAGGCCTCGTCGGCTTCGCGCACATGCATGGCGCGGGCGTCGGCGTCGGAGTAGAGGGCGATGGTGTGAATGCCGAGGCGCCGTGCTGTCTTGATGATGCGCACGGCGATTTCACCTCGATTGGCGATCAGCAGGCGCTTGATGGGAGTGTGGTTGGTCATGCTACCTCCCTGCTGTTCAAGGTGCACAAGTGCGAAGCGTGTTGATCCACACTCCAGTGATATTGACCACAGCTGGCGATCAGCAGGGGCTTGATGGGGTGGTATTGAGTCATGCTTCGTCCTTGAAACGGGGGCGCCAGGTTGGGGGGCGTTTGTCGAAGAAGGCCTGGATCCCCTCCTGGGCCTCGAGGCCGACCCGTACCCGGGCGATGGTCTCGACGGTCTGCTCTTCGTGCTGGTGGCCTGGGCGCCCTTCGAGGGCGGCCAGCAGCCGCTTGGTCTCCTTCATCGCCTGGGGGCCGTTGCGACACAACCGCAGGGCCATGGCGCGTCCCTCCGCCAGCAACTGATCAGGCTGGCTGAGCCTGTGCACCACGTTGAGTCGGCAGGCGGTGATGGCATCGAAAGGCTCCGCGCTCAGCATGTAGCGGCGGGCCTGGCGCATCCCCATGGCGCGCACCACGTAGGGGCTGATCACCGCAGGCACCAGTCCCAGGGTCACCTCGGAGAGGCAGAAGCGGGCATTTTCGCTGGCCAGCACGATGTCGCAGGCGCAGATAAGTCCCAAGGCTCCACCGTAGGCGGCCCCCTGCACCAGGGCCACCGTGGGGAAGGGCAGCTCGTCCAGTGCCTGCATCAGGTGGGCCAGCACCCGGGCGTCCTCGCGATTCTTGTCAAAGGCGCGGGGGTCGAACGCCTCCCCGGCCATCTTGCGCATCCACTCGAGATCGGCGCCCGCGCAAAAATGCGGCCCCTCGGCGCGCAGTAGCAGCACGTGGGGGCGGTCGGCCAGCGGCTGGCCGTGGGCCAGCTCGTCGAGACAGTCGAGCAGCCCCTGCATCAGGTCGGCATCGAGGGCGTTGTGGCGGGCCGGGCGAGCGAGCACCAGCTCGATCACCGGGCCGTGGCGCTCCAGGCGAAAATGGGCAAGGGGATCGTTGAAGAGCGGGTCTGACATATGAACTCCTTACATCCGGAAGATGCCGTACTGCCGGGGGCCCGGCTCGGCCCCCTGGCAGGCCGCCAGCGCCAGGGCCAGCACGGTGCGGCTCTGGGCCGGGTCGATGACGCCGTCATCCCACAGGCGAGCACTGGCGTAATAGGGGTGACCCTGGCGCTCGTACTGCGCGATCACCGGGGCGCGAATGGCGGCCGCCTCCGGCTCGCCCAGAGTCTTGCCCTCGGCGGCCAGCTTGTCCCGGCGCACCTGCACCAGCACCCCGGCCGCCTGCTCGCCCCCCATGACGGAGATGCGGCTGTTGGGCCAGCTGAAGAGAAAATCCGGTTCATAGGCGCGCCCGCACATGCCGTAGTTGCCGGCACCGAAGCTGCCGCCGACGATCAGGGTGATCTTGGGCACCCGGCTGCAGGCCACGGCGGTCACCAGCTTGGCGCCGTGCTTGGCGATCCCCTCTTTCTCCGCCGTACTCCCCACCATAAAGCCGGTGATGTTTTGCAGAAACAGCAGCGGGATCCCCCGCTGGTTGCAGAGCTGGATGAAGTGGGCTCCCTTCTGGGCGCTGTCGCTGTGCAGCACGCCGTTGTTGGCGAGGATCCCCACCTGCATGCCCTCAATGCGGGAAAAACCCGTCACCAAGGTAGTGCCGAACAACGCCTTGAACTCGTCAAACACAGAGCCATCCACCAGTCGGGCGATCAATTCTCGTGCGTCATAGGGGCGCTTGAGACTGGTGCCCACCAGGCCGTAGAGCTCCTCGATGGGGTAGTGCGGCTCATCATAGGAGGGAGCGGATGGGGCGGGTGGCGCCGCCGTCTGGTTGTCCCCCAGGTTGCTTACCAGGGTGCGGGCGATGGCCAGGGCATGGGCATCGTCCCGGGCCATGTGATCCGCCACCCCGGAGTGGACGCAGTGCACCTCGGCGCCCCCCAAGGCTTCTGCGCTGATCTCCTCACCGGTGGCGGCCTTGACCAGGGGCGGGCCCGCCAGAAAGAGGGTGGCCTGCTCCCTGACCATGATGGACTCGTCCGCCATGGCGGGCACATAGGCGCCCCCGGCGGTACAGAGCCCCATCACCACCGCCAGCTGGGGGATGCTCTGGGCCGACATGCGAGCCTGGTTGTAGAAGATGCGGCCAAAATGCTCCCGGTCGGGGAACACCTCGTCCTGCATGGGCAGGAAGGCGCCGCCGGAATCCACCAGATAGAGGCAGGGGAGGCGCAGCCGCTCGGCGATGGCCTGGGCACGCAGGTGCTTTTTCACCGTGAGGGGGTAGTAGGTGCCGCCCTTCACGGTGGCGTCATTCACCACCAGCATGCACAGGCGTCCCGAGACCCGGCCGATGCCGGTGATGAGGCCGGCGGCGGGCACCGGTTCGTCATAGACCTGCCAGCCCGCCAGGGCCGAGAGCTCGAGAAAGGGGGAGCCCGGGTCCAGCAGCTGGTCGATGCGCTCCCGGGGTAGCAGCTTGCCGCGGGCCTGATGGCGGGCGTTGTTGGCCGCGCCGCCGCCCAAGGCTATCTCCTCCAGGCGGGCATTGAGATCGTCGACCAGGGCCTGCATGGCGGCCCGATTTGCCTCATAGTCGGGGCTCGCGGTGTCGAGACGGGAGTGGATCCTGCTCATGTGTTATCTCCCATCAGCTCGCGGCCGATGAGCCAGCGGCGGATCTCCGAGGTGCCGGCGCCGATTTCGTAGAGTTTGGCGTCCCGCAGCAGGCGGCCTGTGGGGTATTCGTTGATGTAGCCGTTGCCGCCGAGCAGCTGGATGGCATCGAGGGCCATCTGGGTGGCGTTCTCGGCGGCAAACAGGATGGCGGCGGCGCAATCCTTGCGGCTGGTGCGGCCCTGATCGCAGGCGCTCGCCACCGAGTAGACCAGCGCCCGGCTGCTGGCGAGGCGGGTATACATGTCGGCGAGCTTGCCCTGCACCAGCTGAAACTCGCCGATGGCCTGGCCAAACTGCTTGCGCTCGCGCACATAGGGGAGCACTACGTCCATGCAGGCCTGCATGATGCCAAGGGGGCCGGCCGCCAGCACCACCCGCTCGTAGTCCAGACCGCTCATCAACACCTTGACCCCGCCGTGCAGGGGGCCCAGCAGGTTCTCCTGCGGCACCCGGCAGTTGTCGAACACCAGCTCGCAAGTACTGGAGCCGCGCATGCCGAGCTTGTCGAGCTTCTGGGCGGTGGAAAAACCGGGAGTCCCCGCCTCGACGATAAAGGCGGAAATCCCTTTGGGCCCGGCGGCGGCATCGGTCTTGGCATAGATGACGAAGGTGTTGGCATCGGGCCCATTGGTGATCCACATCTTGTTGCCGTTCAGCACGAAGTGATCCCCCTCGCGCACTGCGGTGAGGCGCATGCTCACCACGTCGGAGCCGGCACCCGGCTCGCTCATGGCCAGCGCCCCCACGTGTTTGCCGCTGACCAGATCAGGCAGGTATCTCGCCTTCTGATCAGGGGTGCCGTGGCGGTGGATCTGGTTGATGCAGAGGTTGGAGTGGGCGCCGTAGGAGAGGCCGACCGAGGCGCTGGCGCGGCTCACCTGCTCCATCACCAGCACATGGGCCAGATAGCCGAGGTTCACCCCGTCATATTCCTCCGCCACCGTGATGCCGTGCAGCCCCAGCTCACCCATGCGGGGCCAGAGATCCCGGGGGAAAGCGTTGCTCTGATCGATCTCGCTGGCGCGCGGTGCGATCACTTTCTGGCAGAAAGCCTCGACCTGTTCGGTCAGGGCCTGGAGGGTTTCATCCATCAGGGCATGCATCCGTGCTCTCCTTGGTGCAGTGGACTGCCGATTTCCCCTGCCATCAGGGTGATGACTGGTCAGTCCATTCGTGATTCAAGTTTACGTTAGCGTAAACGTAAATTGATTGTTAGTCTAAGGTAAATTCGATGGCAGCCCGCCGCAAGGGGCTACCCGGGCAGAGGAGCGCAAGGAGTGAACAGGATGTGCAACAGCAAGATTGATGTGGCCGGCCTGCAGTGGCCTGCCATCGCCTGCCAACGGGCTAGGAGGGGGGCATGAGCCAGCATCACACCCAGTACGGGGATCTGCCGCTCTACATCGGTGGCGAGGCGTGTCCGTCCGCAAGCGACGAGTGGATAGAGGTGACCAACCCGGCGGATCAGAGTCTGCTGGCGCGGGTGCCTAAGGCTACCCCGGCCGAGATCGAGCATGCGGTACGTACCGCCCACGACGCCTACCTGCTGTGGCGGGAGGTGCCGGCCCCCGAGCGGGCTCGGGTGATGTTCAACTACCAGCATCTGTTGAAAGTGCATCACGACGAGCTGGCGACCCTGCTGGCCCAGGAAACCGGCAAGAACCTGGCGGATGCCAAGGGCGACGTCTGGCGGGGCATCGAGGTGGTGGAGCAGGCCTGTGCCATTGCCAGCCAGACCCTGGGGGAGACCATGGGCAACGTGGCGCGCCGGGTGGATGGCCACTCCTGGGTGCAGCCCCTCGGGGTCTGCGTCGGCATCACGCCGTTCAACTTTCCGGCCATGATCCCGCTCTGGATGTTCCCGCTGGCGGTGGCCTGCGGCAACGGCTTTGTGCTCAAGCCCTCCGAGCAGGATCCTCTCACCCCCATGCGCCTGGCCGAGCTGTTTACCGAGGCGGGGGCCCCCAGGGGCATTCTGTCGGTGGTGCATGGCGGCGCCGAGCAGGTGGATGCGCTGCTGGCCCATCCCGATGTCAAGGCAGTCAGTTTCGTGGGCTCGGCCCGGGTCGGCGGCCACGTCTATCGCAGCGCCACGTCGCAACTCAAGCGGGCCCAGTGTTTTGTCGGCGCCAAGAATCACATGGTGATCATGCCGGATGCCAACAAGGCGCAGGTGCTCGGCAACCTGGTGGGAGCCGGAGTCGGCGCCGCCGGTCAGCGCTGCATGGCCATCAGCGTGGCGGTGTTCGTGGGGAGCGCCCGGGAGTGGATCCCCGAGCTCGCCGCCGAGTTCGCCAAGGTGAAACCCGGCGTCTGGCACGATCCCGAGGCGGCTTATGGCCCCCTCATCAGCCCGGAGGCGAAAGTCAGGGTGGAGGGGCTTATCGAGGCGGGGATTGCCGAGGGAGCCGAGTGCCTGCTGGACGGCCGTTTTTGCGACGTGCCCGGCTACCCGGTGGGCAATTGGGTGGGACCGACTCTGTTTCGCGGCGTGACCCCCGAGATGCGCATCTACCGGGAGGAGATCTTCGGGCCCGTGCTGGCCTGTCTCGAGGTGGGGAGCCTGGATGAGGCGCTTGCCCTCATCAACGCCAACCCCTACGGCAACGGCACCTCCCTCTTCACCGGCTGTGGCGCCGCCGCCCGCAAGTTTCGCCATGAGGTGGCGGTGGGCCAGGTGGGGATCAATGTACCCATCCCGGTGCCGCTGCCGTTCTTCTCCTTTACCGGCTGGCGCGGCTCCTTCTACGGGGATCTACACGCCTACGGCAAGCAGGCGGTGCGTTTTTACACCGAGACCAAGACGGTCACCGAACGCTGGTTCGATGAAGACATTCCCAGCGGCCCCAATATGACCATTCAACTGCGCTAATGGCAGGTTGCCCGGGCGCCCCCATTGGTAGCAACGGATCGACGGAACAAGTACAAAGGAAGCGAACAAGATGGATTTTACCCTGACCGAATCCCAACGGGCCTGTGTCGAGTCGGCCGGCGCCTTCGCCGATCTGGCGCTCAAACCCCATGCCGCGCGCTGGGACAGGGAGCACGAGTTCCCCATCCCCACCATCAAGCAGGCGGCGGCGCTGGGCCTGTGCGGCCTCTATACCCCGGAGCAGTATGACGGCCTGGGCCTGAGCCGGCTCGATGCCAGCCTTATCTTCGAGCGCCTCGCCATGGGCTGCACCTCCACCACCGCCTATCTCACCATCCACAACATGGTGAGCTGGATGCTGGGCAGCTGGCTGCTTGCCGAGGTGGCCGAGGAGTGGGTACCGAGGCTCGCCAGCGGCGAGTTGCTGGGCTCCTACTGCCTCACCGAGCCGGGGGCGGGCTCCGACGCTGCGGCCCTCAAGACCCGCGCCGTGCGCGATGGCGAAGATTACCTTCTCGACGGCAGCAAGGTGTTCATCTCGGGCGCCGGCAGCACCGACGTGCTGGTGGTGATGGCCCGCACCGGTGGCGAGGGGGCCAAGGGGATCTCTGCCTTCATGGTACCGGCCCAGACCCCCGGCGTGAGCTACGGCAAGGCGGAGGAAAAGATGGGCTGGAACAGCCAGCCGACCCGGGAGGTGAACTTCAATGCCGTGCGCATTCCCGCTCGCTTCCGGCTGGGGGAGGAGGGGGAAGGGTTCAAGTTCGCCATGCAGGCGCTCGATGGGGGGCGCATCAACATCGCCAGCTGTTCGCTGGGCACAGCCCAGCAGGCTCTCAACGATGCCCTGGCCCATGTGCAGCAGCGCCAGCAATTTGGACACCCGATCAGCGAATTCCAGAGCGTGCAGTTTCGCCTGGCCGACATGGCCACCGAGCTCGCCGCCGCCCGCCTGCTGGTGCGCCAGGCGGCCGCCAAACTCGATGGGGGCAGCCCGGACAAGAGCGCCTGGTGCGCCATGGCCAAGCGTTTTGCCACCGACGTGGGTCACCGCATCTGCGACGACGCCCTGCAACTCTTTGGCGGCTATGGTTATATCCGCGAGTATCCGCTCGAGCGCTATCTGCGCGACACCCGGGTGCACCGCATTCTGGAGGGGACGAATGAAGTGATGCGGCTCATCATCGCCCGCCGCCTGCTGGCCGACCCTGGCCTGTCGCTGGAGTAGCGGGAGGGGCCTGCTCTGAGGACGCAGTCGGCACGTCCTCAGGCTTTGTGAGCCAGGTGCAGGTTGGCTCCATTCAACCCTGTCATCATGGGGCAGGTTTTTTGACAAGGACAACGCAATGACAAGGATCAGGCTCGAATATCACGGCCACGTGGCCTACATCACCCTCGATCACCCACCCGCCAACACCTGGACGCTCGCCAGCCTGAAAGCCTTCTTGCAGATGATGGTGGAGCTGGATGGTCGCCCCGACGTGGTGGCCCTGGTGATCCGCGGTGCCGGAGAGAAATTCTTCTGCGCCGGCGCCGATCTCAAGATGTTCGCCGACGGCAGCCTGGCGCATGCCCGCGAGGTGGCTGAGGCCTTTGGTCACGCCTTCGAGGCGCTGGCTCGCTTTCACGGGGTCAGCATCGCCGCCATCAACGGCTATGCCATGGGAGGCGGCCTCGAGGTCGCGCTGGCCTGCGACATCCGCATCGCCGAGCAGCAGGCCAAGCTGGGCCTGCCGGAGGCCTCGGTGGGCTTGCTGCCCTGCGCCGGCGGCACCCAGCGCCTCACCGAGCTGGTGGGGCCGGGCTGGGCCAAGCGGATGATCCTCTGCGGCGAGAAGGTGAGCGCCACCCTGGCCTACGAGATGGGGCTGGTGGAGGAGGTGGTGACCGAGGGGCACGCCTGGGAGGCGGCGCAGCAGATGGCCCAGCTGGTGGAGCGCCAGAGCCCGAGCGCCCTGCGCGCCTGCAAACAGCTCATCAATCAGGGGCGAAGCACCCACAGGGACGCGGCGCTGCCGCTCGAGCGCAGCCTCTTTCTTGCCCTGTTTGACGATGCCAACCAGCGCGAAGGGGTGGCGGCCTTCCTGGAGAAGCGGGCCCCGCGCTGGCGTTATGACCAATCCAGGCCGAAAGAGTGAGGGAGTGAAGGATGAATGAGGTATTGATGGCGACCCGCCATGTCGCAGGGGCAGATACCCGGTCTGCGGGGGCCGACCATGAGTGAGCCCGTGCGCATCGAGACCCACCCCACGGCGGATGGCCGCCACATCGGCATGCTGACTCTGGACAGCCCCGCCTCCCTCAACGCCCTGAGCCTTGAGATGATCCAGTTGTTGCAGGGGGCGTTGACCCGCTGGGAGCAGGATCCGGCCATCGTCTGCGTGTTGTTGCAAGGGGCCGGCGAGAAGGCATTCTGCGCCGGTGGCGACATCCGCTCTTTTTATTACCGCAAGCAGGAGGGGAGCGAGTCGGCACTGTTTGGCTATGCCCGCGACTTCTTCCTGCAGGAGTACCAGCTCGATCACCACATCCACTGCTACGGCAAGCCCCTTGTCTGCGTGGCGGACGGCATCTGCATGGGGGGCGGCCTCGGCCTCTTTGCCGGGGCCGGGTTCCGGGTGGTGACGGAGAAGAGTCTGTTCGCCATGCCGGAGGTGACCATCGGCCTCTATCCGGATGTGGGGGCCAGCTGGTTTTTGAGCCGGATGCCGGGACGGCTCGGACTCTGGCTCGGCCTCACCGGTGCCCGCTTCAACGGGGCGGACGCCATCGGCCTGGGGCTCGCGGATCACGCCATGGGGAGCCGCGAGCGGGCCGAGCTGCCGGCGCGCCTTGCCGCCCTCGACTGGTCCGCAGGCGACCCCGGCGAGCAGATCGAGGCGCTGCTCACCGGTTTGCAGCGATCCCTTGGCCAGGCATTGCCGCCTCCCGTACTGCTGCCCCACCAGGCCCGCATCGATGCGCTGTTGACCGGCCGCTCCCTGCACCGGGTGCTGGCACGCCTCGAGGGCGCCGAGCTGGACGAACCGGCGCTGGCTCAGGGACGGGAGACCTGCCTTCGCGGCAGCCCCATCAGCCGCGCCATTCTCTGGCGCCAGTTCTGGCAGGCACGGCGCCAGTCCCTGGCCGAGGTGTTTGCCGACGAGCTGACCCTCTCGGTCAATTGCGTGCTCAGAGGGGACTTCGTGGAAGGGGTGCGGACTCTGCTCATCGACAAGGACAAATGCCCTCGCTGGCAGGCCCCGCAGGCGGGCGAGGCCTGGCTGGATGCCTTCTATCGCTGGCCCGAGGGGGACAACCCCTTGCGCCTCCGCTGACGCGGGATCACACACAAGGAGCACACCATGACAAGGATTGGGTTTATCGGGCTTGGCAACATGGGGGGCCCCATGGCCGCCAACCTGGCCAGGGTGGGGCACGCGGTGCAGGTGTTTGATCTGGTGCCCGAGAGCCTGAGCCGGGCCATTGAGGCTGGCTGCATTGCCGCCGGGAATGCCAGGGAAGCGGTGAGCGGCTGCGAGCTGGTGATCAGCATGCTGCCGGCGGGGGAGCATGTGCGCAGCCTCTGGCTGGGGGAGGGTGCCGGTGAGCGGGGCGGTCAGGATCTGCTGGCGGCCCTGTTGCCCGGCGCCCTGGTCATCGACTGCTCCACCATCGACGTGGCCTCGGCCCGTCAGGTGGGGGCGGCGGCGCAGGCGAGCGGCATCCGTTTTCTCGATGCCCCCGTCTCGGGGGGCGTGGCCGGTGCGGCGGCGGGCACGCTCACCTTCATCGTCGGCGGCGAACAAGCGGATTTTGAAGCGGCCAGACCCGTGCTCGCTTGCATGGGGCAGAACCTGTTTCACGCCGGGGCCCTCGGTGCTGGCCAGATCGCCAAGATGTGCAACAACATGCTGCTCGCCATCCACATGGCGGGCACCGCCGAGGCGCTGGCGCTCGGGGTCAAGGAGGGGCTGGATCCCGCCGTGCTCTCCACCATCATGGGCAAGAGTTCGGGCAACAACTGGAGCTTGGAGCGCTACAACCCCTGGCCCGGGGTGATGGAAAATGTGCCGGCGTCGCGTGGGTATACAGGGGGCTTTATGACCCGGCTGATGGTCAAGGATTTGGGGCTCGCCATGGCGTTGGCGGAACATGCCCACAGCGCCGTGCCCATGGGGGCCCTGGCCCGCAACCTCTTCAACCTGCACGGGAGCCTGGGCCAGGAGAACAAGGATTTCTCCAGCATCCTCGAGCTCTATCGGGACAAGACAGCGCCGGGTTAAGGGCCGCTATCTACCTATTTACCCGATAGTCTTTGACTCGACAGTCACCGGCCATCTCACCAGGAGCATTTATGGATATCACACGGAAAGTCATTGCTATCACGGGGGCAGGCAGGGGGCTGGGCCGCGCCATCGCCCTGAGTCTGGCGGAGCAGGGGGCCGTGCTTGCGCTCATCGACGTCAACCGCACCGATCTGGAGGTGACCGAGGCGGAAGTGCGCAGCCGTGACGGCCGCTGCGCCCTGTTCGTCTGCAACGTGGCAAGCGAGCCGGAGGTCGAGGCGACCTTCGCCGCCATCAAGGATCAGTTCGGGGCCCTGCACGGTCTCGTCAACTGTGCCGGCATCCTGCGCGACGGCATGCTGATCAAGGTGAAGGAGGGGGCACTGGCGGAGAAGATGAGCCTGGCCCAGTGGCAGAGCGTCATCGACGTCAACCTCACCGGCACCTTCCTGTGCGGGCGCGAGGGGGCGGCGCTGATGGCCACCGGCGGGGAGGGGGGCGTCATCATCAACATCTCCTCCATCGCCCGCGCCGGCAACATGGGCCAGAGCAACTATGCCGCCAGCAAGGCGGGGGTGGCCTCTCTGGTGGTCACCTGGGGGAAGGAGCTGGCCCGTCACGGCATCCGGGTGATGGGCATCGCCCCCGGCGTCTTTGCCACCGACATGACGGCGGCGATGAAGCCCGAAGCCATGGCCCGCATGCAACAGGCCATCCCGGTGGGCACCCTGGGGCAGGCGGCGCAGCTGGCCCAGACGGTGCAGTTCATCCTTGCCAACGACTATCTGTCGGGGCGGATGATCGAGCTGGACGGCGGCTTGAGGCTCTAGTCCCCCCTGCATATACCCTCTCTGACGCCCCTCCAGCAGGGGCGTTTTTGCAGGGGAAAGGCCTCAGTGCAAGGGTGCATAGCCATGCAGGTCCGGCTTTTGAAAAGCGGGGCGGCATCATGAAAAGTCGTGAAATATCAACGGGTCTTTCTTAATTTGAACCAGCTCACAGGCACCCCGGGTCAGTGCTGTAAAATTGCGCGCGGTCAAGGCGGCTCATGATTGACGGCAAGAGGGATTGCGGCCGGAATAGTCATGCAATATAGTTGCCGCCTTTTTCACGGGGTACGGATTTTTAGCCCCTCCCATGTCGCGCGCTGTATGAATACGGATGCTCAGCCGCCGCCTAATAAAACAGGTTTGAGATGGACAAGAAACTGGGGCTGGGTGCCCTCATTTCGCTGGTGATCGGCTCCATGGTCGGTGCCGGGGTTTTCAGTCTGCCGCAAAACATCGCAGCGCACGCCAGTGCCGGGGCCGTCGCCCTGGGATGGGCCATCACGGGGATCGGCATGATCTGCCTCGCCCTGGTCTACCAGAATCTCTCCATGCGTCGACCGGATCTCGATGGCGGCATCTTCAGCTACGCCAAGGCAGGGTTCGGGGATTTCGTCGGCTTCAACGCCGCCTGGGGTTACTGGCTGTGCCAGCTGCTGGCCAACGTCTCCTACGCCATCGTGGTGTTCAGTGCGCTGAGCTACTTCTTCGACACGCCGGACAATGTCATCTTCGGTGACGGCAATACCCCGGTCGCCATCGCGCTCGCTTCCCTGCTCATTTGGTCGGTGCATGCCCTGGTGCTGCGCGGCATCCAGGTGGCGGCGCTGGTGAACATCGTCACCACCATCGCCAAGATGGTGCCCCTCATCGTCTTCTGCGTGGCCATCCTGCTCGCTTTCAACATGGAGACCTTCACCCTGGATCTCTGGGGGCAGGGGAGTCCCGAGCTCGGCTCCGTGATGGATCAAGTGAAGTCCACCATGAAGGTGACCCTGTGGGTCTTCATCGGCATCGAGGGGGCCGTGGTGGTCTCCGCCCGTGCCCGCCATCGCAAGGACGTGGGCCGCGCCACCGTGCTGGCGCTGCTCGGCGCCCTGGCGCTCTACGTCATGGTGACCCTGTTCTCCCTGGGGGTCATGAACCAGCCGCAACTGGCGGCCCTCAAGAACCCCTCCACCGCCATGATCCTGGAAGCCGTGGTCGGCCCCTGGGGCGCCTGGCTCATCAACATCGGCCTGGTGATCTCGGTGATGGGGGCCCTGCTGAGCTGGACCGTGCTGGCGGCGGAAGTGCCCTACATCGCGGGCAAGACCGGGGTCTTCCCGGCCTGGTTCGCCAAGGAGAACAAGAACGGCTCCCCCAAGGTGTCGCTCTGGTGCTCCACCTGCCTGGTGCAGATCTTCCTCATCATCATCTACTTCCAGAACAGCACCTATCTGGCGTTGGTGAACATCGCCACCTCGGCTGCCCTGGTGCCCTATGTCTTCTCCGGTGCTTACGGCCTCAAGCTGGCGTTGAAAGGGGAGACCTACGCGGGCCAGCCCCATCAGCGCAAGCGCGACCTGCTGCTGGCCCTGGTGGCCACCGTCTATGGCTGCTGGCTGGTCTATGCCGCCGGAGTGGAGTACCTCTTGCTGGTGGCGCTGCTCTACAGCCCGGGGATCTTCATCTACTGGAAGGCGCGCCAGCACCACGGCCTGCGCAGCCTCAATCGGCTGGAGCAGGGGATGACGGCAGCCCTGCTCGGCTGCGCCGTGCTGGCGTTCTACAAGGTGATGGACGGTACCATTCCCCTGCATTAATCGGCACAATAAAGAGATGGCAAGATGCCATCTCTTTTTTATGGATAATGGCGGTCAAGTTGACCGCTGTTTCGTTATTGAAGGAATGTTTATGCTGTTTGTGGGCTATCTGGTGTTGGGCGCCTTCGCGGGCATGCTGGCCGGGCTGTTCGGTATCGGCGGCGGCCTCATCATCGTTCCCGTGCTGGTCCTGAGTTTTCACGCACAGGGCGTGGCGCCGGAGATCATCACCCATCTGGCCCTCGGCACCTCGTTGCCCACCATGATCTTCACCGGTTTCAGCTCCCTGCGTGCGCACCAGGAGGCAGGAGCGGTGGACTGGGGGATGATTCGGCGCCTGGGCGCCGGCATGCTGGTCGGTGCCTGGCTCGGCGGCATGACCGCCAACCTGCTGAGCGCCAGCACCCTCAACATCATCATCGGCTGCTTCGCCTGGACCATGGCCCTGCAGATGGGGCTCAATCTGAGGCCAAAAGCGGAGCGACACATGCCGGGCCCCCTTGGTACCGGGATCGCGGGCACCGTCATCGGCTGGATGTCGGCCTTGTTCGGCATCGGTGGCGGCTCGCTGACCGTGCCTTACCTCACCTGGAATTCGGTGCCCATGCGCAACGCCGTGGCCGCCTCCGCCGCCTGCAGCATGCCCATCGCCCTGGCAGGCAGCCTCAGCTACCTCTATGCGGGTTGGGGAGACGCCGATCTGCCCGAGTGGAGCGTCGGATTCATCTATCTGCCGGCCCTGCTTGGCATCGTGCTCACCAGCACCCAGTTTGCCCGTCTGGGCGCCAGACTGGCACACAGAATGTCACCCCGGCGGCTCAAGCAGGCCTTTGCCCTGCTCATGTTGCTGGTGGGTGCCAAATTCATGCTCTTTAGCTGAACCCTTGGCCAGATTGTTGAAAAATAAGGCGAACAGCTCGCGCTGCGGCAGAAAGCCGTTGCATTGAGGGGCCAGTTTGCCTATTCTCCTCGCCGGTGGTCCTATTGGTCCTCTCGCATTGATAACCCGTCGACCTGGTCAGGACCGGAAGGTAGCAGCCAAGGCGGGGGACTCGAGTGCCGGGATGTGGCTGGTAGGGCCACCACTTGTTTCTGTAGATCAATAAGTTACAGCATTTAGCTCTCTTGGTGATCCACTTTGTGTGGATGATTATGGGGGATCTAAGTGAATCTTTGTCTTAGCCGTCACGGCATCTGGTACTACCGGAAAGTCACCACTCTTCCCTGCGGTCGTCGGAAAGAGATCAAAAAATCTCTGCAAACTCGAGACAAACTAGTCGCACGAAACAAAGTGGCCCAGTTGCTTGCCTGTGTACGATCTAGTGCTATCTCATCCCCCTGTAAGCAATTCCAAAACGATCCTGAACCCCTGCAATCTGAGCAGGAACTTCAGTCTCTTGTACCCCTCCTATCAGCCCTATGTGACCGCTATCTGAAAGAGAAAGCCGTCTCTTGGTCGCCCAAAGAACTCAGCAATCAGAAGAACTACATCGGCTACTTCATCAAGATGCTGGGGGATAGATCTCCCACCGCATACAGCAAGGCCGATGTGGTCAAGTTCAAGGACGAGCTGCTGAACTCAGGGAAGAGCCCGACGACTATCAACAAGTATCTCCAAAAGCTCTCTCTGCTTTTCGTCTGGTTATCGAACCACCACGAGGGGATCGTCAATCACTTCGCTGGGCTCAAGCTACAACGGGTCAAGGAGGTCAATACTCGAAGTGGGTACACAGCAGAGGAACGCCGCCAGTTCATCGCGTGGGCACGGCAGCAGCAGGCTTACCGCAAATGGATAGCTTTGCTCGGGATGTATGCCGGAGCCAGGGCAAACGAGATCTGCCAGCTCTATGCCGATGATGTGCAGCAGGTCGATGGGGTATGGTGCCTGAACATTAGGGACAGCCGCCCAGACCAGAAGCTCAAGACGGCTAACAGTGCCCGCCTTGTGCCGATCCATTCATCGCTGATTGCGGCGGGCTTTATCGAGTTCGTGAAGGGTAGGGCAGGGGGGCGGTTGTTCCCAGAGCTACCACATCGGCAAGATGGTTACAGCCATCTCTGGGGTCAGTGGTTCAGCCGTCATCGTCCGGTAGATAAAGATTTCCACAGCCTGCGGCATACCGTGGCGACATTGCTAAAGGATCATGGTGTGCCGCTACAGTATGCGGCGGCCATTCTTGGTCATACCAATGGAGCCATCAGTTATGATCGGTACGGTGGTGGGATAGGAGTGGAGAAGCTACAAGCAGTTATCGAAGCGGCATTATTAGGGAATATTTAATGATGTAGGAAACGCTATAGCACATGCGGAGTGGTCATTTAATGACCATTTATTCAAGTTATAGCTCTGAGTCCTGCTATCTGAACGGTTTGGAGTGCGTTTACTTTAATCGATAACTTAGTTGATTGCCACTTGAAGCCGCTTTGTCAAAACCCAAGATCTTTATAGCTTCTCGGATATATGCAAAACTCTATACTGTGAAGGTACGCAACACTTAGTAGATACAGGAAAAGCATTCCCATTAAGAACCAAAGATGACTATGGTAATCTGATTGATGTTATGCAGAGATCAAAAAATTAAAATTTATAATTCAGAGTTTACTCCACAATTGAAGCCACAAGTTTTCTAGTTGTGAAGGGTTGTTAATAAAGGTGTGATGATATTTTTAATAACTCATCACACCTTAAAATTTATAAATGATCAGTTATATCTTTAAGCCTAGCCTTATAGGCTTCCAATTGAATTGGTGTTCCGCCAGTTGCATTGACATAATAAGGATCGTCTTCACCCGGCTGAGGATAGCTGGCTCTGAGTTCAATTGCAGTCAAATCCATACCATTATAATCACAAATTAATCCAAGTCGCTTTAGGTCCCACATATAGTCATGCTCATAATTAAATCTAGCACCAATATTATCTAGTGTCTCAGCAACTCTATCTGCAACGTGATCGAATGCCTGTCGATGCAATCGCTGTGGACGGGCATATGGAAGATCGCCTCGGCCACCTTGTGGCGTATTCATATTGCTAATAATGAGATCCAAGGACGTAACTTTAATTTCTGGCAGCTCGATTTCATTATTCTTACTATCGTACCAAGGTTGAGGATAGTGTGCTAAATGGAAGTCAACATCAGCAGTAAGGCTAGATGTTGGAGCATATAAAAACTCTAAGCTACGGTATACAGCAAATTGGCTAGCTTGTGACGATGGTGAATATGCACATATTAAATTGTCAGCACCAAGCAGCCCTAAATGCGTTGTTACTACAGAGTAATATGGGTCTGTATCGATGAAAATAATAGCGTTGTCATATAAATCTTCTATATCCTCTACCATTTTACGAATAAAGGTTCTAGGTAAAAGAAACGCAGAGTAGAATGCTCCAGTTGGAACTCTACCACCTCTAGCTTGTGGTTGATTTAAATTATCTAGGCTATATGTAATACGTTCTAAATCAAAATCACCACATACTAACTTAATATTATCTGGTAATGGCTCTGCTTCAGGGGATCTTAGAGTGTTAGGATTTAAAATGAATTCTTCTGTGTCAGGCCAGCCTTGTCCTGCTGGCAAATCATTTATACAGTCATCAAGATAGCTATAGACTGTAGGTCTATTTCTTTGTTGCATTAAATCTAATATTTTCTGCTCACCATTTAAATGCCCTCCACCTAGCATCATTCTAGATACATCACATTGAGGGCTTAAATCGATAATAATAACTGTGGCGTCTGGATTATCTACTGCATATCTATTAGCCATTTGGAATGTTAGCGTAGATTTACCAATGCCGCTGAATCGCTCCCAGTTCCCTAGACACCTCACAGCCTTAAAATGAGGCAACTATTGGAGGTGTTATGACCCGTCAGCGTTATCCAGAAACATTCAAAATCGAAGCCGTTAAACAAATCACCGAGCGCGGGCGGCCGGTGGCTGACGTTGCACGTGCCATCGGGGTATCCAGCCACAGCCTGTATGCATGGCTCAAGCAGTACGGTAAGCCTGCTGACCAGCAAATAGAAGAGTCTGCCTTGCAAGCCGAGATCCGCCGCCTGAAAACTGAACTGCGCCAGGTCACCGAGGAGCGCAATATTCTAAAGGAGGCCGCCGCGTACTTTGCCAGCGAGTCAAGGAAAGGTACGCGTTCATAACCTCCCGACTCGACCGGTACAGTGTCGTTACCCTGTGCCAAACCCTGGGGGTTCACCGAAGTGGCTTCTACGCGTGGTTGAAACAGCCCACATCGCCACGACAGCAGGAGGACGAACGACTGACCGGATTGGTCAAGCAATCCTGGCTGGAAAGTGGTGCTGTCTACGGTTATCGCAAGATCCATCGCGACCTTCGTGACGCAGGGGAAGCCTGCGGCAAGCACCGTGTGGCCAAATTAATGAAGCGGGAGGGACTGCGTTCGCAAACGGGCTATCAACGCCGCAAGGGGCATTATGGAGGCAAGAGCACGCAAGCTGCCCCAAACACGCTGGCACGTCAGTTTAAGGTGCCAGCCCCCAACATCACCTGGGTGACTGACATTACCTACATTCGCACTCAAGAAGGGTGGCTGTACCTGGCGGTGGTGCTCGACCTGTTCTCTCGCCAGATCGTCGGCTGGGCGATGAAGTCACGCATGACGGCAGACTTGGCGGTTGATGCGTTATTGATGGCCGTCTGGCGGCGTAAACCCAAGCAGCCGGTACTGGTGCATTCGGATCAGGGCAGCCAGTTTACCGGTGGTGAATGGCAGGACTTTCTGAAGGCCCACAACCTGCGTTGCAGCATGAGCCGACGGGGTAACTGTCACGACAACGCGGTCGCCGAGAGCTTCTTTCAGTTGCTCAAACGGGAGCGGATCAAGCGCAGGATTTACGCGACAAGAGACGAAGCCCGCAGCGATGTGTTTGATTATATCGAGATGTTTTACAACCCAATCAGGCGTCATGGTTCCAATGATGGGCTGTCGCCGGTAGAGTTTGAAAGGCAGTTTATTTTTCAGCAACAAAGTGTCTAGAAAACCAGGGGCGATTCA
>NZ_JBFODD010000045.1:0-25942 GCF_040908115.1 Aeromonas sp. R7-1
GTAAAGCCCGGCGCCGCTTTGTCAACATCTGCGCGAGTCAGCTGGCCTGGATGGGGGCCGTCACGTACTTGAACAGGAAATCAGTCACCTCTTCCCGGCTCGGACGCTGCGGCTGATTGATCATCTGCATCATCACATAGCCAAAACCGGTCAGGGAGCGGGCCAGATCCTGCGCCGACAGCACGCTCTGGATCTCGCCGTTGTCGATGGCCCGTTGCAGGTGGGGGGCAATGCGCTCCAGCGCCTTGTCCAGCAGCCGGGTGTAGCGAGGCCACACTTCTTCCCGCACCGAGGAGCTCCACTCCAGCCAGATGCTGGCGTGATCGGGCTTGTCATAGGCGGCGTCAACGAACAGCTTCACGTGGCGGTGAATGCTCTCCCTGGCGGAGCCCTGACCGTTGTAGGCCTGTTCGAGGATCTGCTGTACGAAGGCTTCGATTTCTGTCAGCACTTCATCGACCAGATCTTCACGAGTATTGAAATAGTTAAAAACGGTCGCAACCGAGACCTTTGCCTGTTCGGCTATTTCGGCATGCCCCGCACGGCCGATGCCGCGACGGGAAAATACCTCGACGGCACACTCCATCAATTGATCACGGCGAGCCTCCGGCGAAAGCCGGGTTCGACGTCTTATTTCTGCGCGTGGTTCCATAGTTTTTTCATCTAATAGTTATTGATTATGGTGTTTATAGTATTGTCACCGATAATGCCCGAAGGCTTGCTAACTCTATCAATTAAAATAAGCCGATAAAAGCATCACGTATGCCTGACGCCCACTGGTTGGAGTGGTAGAATCCTCGGTTTTGACGTTAATGAACGGCCAATAACCCTTTGGTCATTATTGGAGTATGTGATGAAACACATTGTCGAGGTGATGATCCCCGAGGCCGAGGTTGCAGCCCGGATCGCCACGCTGGGTGAAGAGATTACCGCCCGTTACCAGGGCTCCGAGGAAGTGGTCATGATCGGCCTGTTGCGCGGCTCCTGCGTCTTCCTGGCGGATCTCTGCCGTCAGTGCCAGTTGCCCATCACCCTGGACTTTATGACTGCCTCCAGCTATGGCTCCGGCATGCACAGCACCCGTGACGTGCGCATCCTCAAGGATCTGGATGACGACATCAAAGGCAAGGACGTGGTGATCGTGGAGGACATCATCGACACCGGTTACACCCTCAACAAGGTGCGCGAGATCCTCTCCCTGCGCGAGCCGAAATCCCTGGCCATCTGCACCCTGCTGGACAAACCGTCCCGCCGCGAGGTTCAGGTGCCGGTGGACTGGCTTGGCTTCTCCATCCCGGACGAGTTCGTGGTGGGCTGTGGCATTGACTACGCCCAGAAGTACCGTAACCTGCCTTTCATCGGCAAGGTGGTACCGCAAGAGTAAGCCGGGTCCGAAGTAGCAAGGCAGGCTGGCCGGCCCGCCATCGACTGTCTTCAGGCGGCGTCACAGCCGCCTTTTCTGTCTCGAGATGGGCTCATCCATCACAGGGGTTGCAATGAACGCATTGGAAATCAGCGGTCTGAAGAAGACCTATCAGGGGGGCGTCGAAGCCCTCAAGGGCATCGATCTCACCGTCAAACAGGGGGATTTCTTCGCCCTGCTCGGTCCCAACGGGGCGGGCAAATCCACCACCATCGGCGTGATCAGCTCACTGGTCAACAAGAGTGCCGGCAAGGTGAAGGTATTCGGTCATGACATCGATACCGATCTGGAGCTGG
This sequence comes from Aeromonas sp. R7-1, assembly GCF_040908115.1. Lineage (NCBI taxonomy): Bacteria > Pseudomonadati > Pseudomonadota > Gammaproteobacteria > Aeromonadales > Aeromonadaceae > Aeromonas > Aeromonas sp. R7-1. Next base: position 1,720 of record NZ_JBFODD010000045.1, read on the forward strand.
CCAAGTCCCAGCTCGGTCTGGTGCCCCAGGAGTTCAACTTCAGCCAGTTCGAGAAGGTGAGCCAGATAGTGACTCACCAGGCCGGTTTCTATGGAGTGCCGCGGGCCGAGGCCAAGGTGCGCGCCGAGAAGTACCTGCGCCAGCTCGATCTGTGGGACAAGCGCGACATGGCGGCCCGCACTCTCTCCGGTGGCATGAAGCGCCGGTTGATGATTGCCCGCGCCCTGATGCATGAGCCCAAGCTGCTGATCCTGGATGAGCCGACCGCCGGGGTGGACATCGAGATCCGCCGTTCCATGTGGAGTTTCCTCAAGGATCTCAACGAGCAGGGGGTGACCATCATCCTGACCACCCACTACCTGGAAGAGGCCGAGATGCTGTGCCGCAACATCGGCATCATCGACAAGGGCCGTCTCATCGAGAACACCAGCATGAAGAGCCTGCTCGGCAAGCTGGGTCGCGAGACCTTCCTGCTGGATCTGGTGCCGGGTTCCACCGTACCGGCCTTGCCCGAGTTCAACGGCCGGATGCAGGATGAGAACACCCTGGAAGTGGAGCTGGAGAAGAGCCAGTCCCTCAACAGCCTGTTCGAGCAGCTCTCCGCCCAGGGGGTGAAGGTGCTCAGCATGCGCAACAAGGCGAACCGGCTGGAAGAGCTGTTCGTCAATCTGGTAGAGGAGGGTCGCAAAGCATGAACCCCATGACCTATTACATCGCCTTCAAGAGCATTCTGGCCAAGGAAGTGAGCCGCTTCACCCGGATCTGGATCCAGACCCTGGTGCCGCCCGCCATCACCATGAGCCTCTACTTCGTCATCTTCGGCAACCTCATCGGCTCGCGCATCGGTGACATGGGTGGCTTCAGCTACATGGAGTTCATCGTGCCCGGCCTCATCATGATGTCGGTCATCACCAACTCCTACTCCAACGTCGCCTCCTCCTTCTACAGCGCCAAGTTCCAGCGCAACGTGGAGGAGCTGCTGGTGGCGCCGGTGCCCAACTACATCATCATCGCGGGGTATGTGGGCGGTGGCGTGGCGCGCGGCCTCTGTGTCGGCCTCATCGTCACCCTGGTGTCGCTGTTCTTCGTGCCGCTGCAGATCCATCACCTGTTCAGCGTCTGCGTGACCGTGCTGCTCACCTCCATCCTCTTCTCCCTGGGGGGGCTCATCAACGCGGTGTTCGCGAAGTCGTTCGATGACATCAGCATCATCCCGACCTTCATCCTGACTCCCCTGACCTATCTGGGGGGCGTCTTCTACTCCATCACCCTGCTGCCGCCGTTCTGGCAGGGGGTTTCCCAGGTGAACCCCATCATCTACATGGTGAACGCGTTCCGCTACGGCTTCCTCGGGATCTCCGACGTGCCCCTCGGCACCGCCTATCTCATCATCATCGGCTTCATCCTGGTGCTCTACGGGATGGCCTGGTGGCTCATCTCCCGCGGCACCGGTCTGCGCCACTGAGGCGCAGCACCTGCCAGCAAAAAGGCGCCCTCGGGCGCCTTTTTATTTGCACATGTCGGTCTCAGAGGGCCGGGGCATCGTAGTCTGAGGGCTCGTCGCTGTAGACGCAGACGTTCCACTTGGCCGCGAGGCCATCATCCGCGAGGCAGTAGCGCTCGAAGAAGGCCTTGATACCGGCGCGCTGGCAGTGGGCCTCGAAGCTCGCCATGTCGCGCCAGATCTCGTTGAAGACGATGGGGAAGCTCTCCCCCTCAGCAAAGGGGCTCTGGATATGGCGGGTGACGATGTACTGCAGGCAGCCATCTTCACGCAGGGTGTCGGGTTCGAGCCCTTGCAGGACGCGGAACAGGGCCTGCTCCTGGCCCGGCTTGGGCTGGAACTGGGCGATGCAGTAAACCTTCTTGGACATCGTGGTCTCCTTGCCGTGTCTCAACCCCGCAGGGCGACGACCCGGTTGTCGATGAGGCGGGCCTTGCCCAGATAGGCGGCCATCAGGATCACCAGGCGCTGGCTCTCGGCGCTGGCGGATTCCAGGGTGTCGGCATCGACGATGTCGATGGCATCCGTCCTGAATCCCGCGTTGTCGAGGCGTTGGCTGGCCTGGGCAACCAGGGAGGGGAGGTGACTGTTCCCCGCTTCAATCTGCTCGGCAATCCAGTTCATGGTGCGCGCGAGCTCGGGGGCGATGGCCCGTTCGGCAGCGGTCAGATAGCCGTTGCGCGAAGAGAGGGCCAGCCCGTCTTCGGCCCGCACGGTCGGCACGCCCACGATCTCGATGGGCATGGCCATGTCGGCCACCATCTTGCGAATGAGCGCGAGCTGCTGGTAATCCTTCTCGCCAAAGCAGGCCACGTTCGGCTGTACCAGATTGAACAGCTTGGTGACCACGGTGCTGACCCCGCGAAAATGCCCCGGACGCAGCGCCCCTTCCAGCAGGCTGGAGATGCCGGGCACCTCGACGAAGGTCTGGCTGGCGAGCCCCTGGGGATACATGATCTCCGGCGTCGGGGTGAAGACCAGGTCCACACCGGCGGCCTCCAGGGCGGCGCAATCCTGCTCCAGGGTGCGGGGGTAGTTGGCGAGATCCTCGGCCTTGTCGAACTGCAAGGGGTTCACAAAGATGCTGACCACCACCTTGTCGCCATGGCGGCGGGCCTCCTCGACCAGGGTGAGATGACCCTGATGCAGATTGCCCATGGTGGGCACGAATGCGATGGCGCGGCCTTCGCGATGCCATTGACCGATCTGCTCGCGCAGCGCGGTGGGATTGTTCACAACCAACATCGTCAGTTCACCTTCAGATGAATCAATAAAAGAGGGGGTCGTCAGGGGGGAGGGCGAGACGGGGGCACAGGCCCCCGCTCGCATGACGACAGAAAGTCAGTTGAAGCAGTGCTCGGGGCCGGGGAAGGTTCCCTCGCTCACCTGCTGCACGTAGAGACGAATGGCGGCACGTATGTCACCGGTCTCGGCCAGGAAGTTCTTGGTGAACTTGGGCACATAACCGGAGGTGATGCCGAAGGCATCGTGCATCACCAGGATCTGGCCGTCGGTGGCAGGGCCGGCACCGATGCCGATCACCGGAATGCGCAGCGCCTTGGTGATGCGCTCTGCCAGAGAGACGGGCACGCACTCGAGTACCAGCAACTGGATGCCAGCCGCTTGCAGCTCCAGCGCCTGGCGGTAGATCTCCTGGGCGTGGAACTCGTCGCGCCCCTGCACCTTGAAGCCGCCAAACACGTGGACGGATTGCGGGGTCAGGCCGAGATGGCCGCACACCGGCACCCCGTTACGGGTGAGGTGGCGGATGGAGTCACACAGCCAGTCCCCCCCTTCCATCTTCACCATGCGGGCACCGGCCGCCATCAGGCGCGCCGCGTTCTGGTAGGTCTGCTCCGGGGTGGCGTAGCTCATGAACGGCATGTCGGTCACCACCAGGGCATTGGTGGTGCCGCGCACCACGCAGCGGGTGTGATAGACCATCTCGTCCATGCTGACCGCCAGGGTGTCGTCTCCGCCCTGCAATACCATGCCGAGGGAGTCGCCGATGAGCAGCACCTGGGCGCCCTCGTCGTCGAACAGCTTGGCGAAGGTGGCGTCATAGGCGGTGATGGCGGTGATTTTCTGTCCGTCCTGCTTCATCTTCTGCAGGTGGGTAGTGGTGATCTTGCTCATTACGTTGTTCCTACTCTTCTCTACTCGCCTGCCGCACCGGCCAGGATCGCGAGTCCATTGCGCGGGCAGCGGGCAACCAGTTCGGTGAGCGGGGTGCCGCAGGGCAGCACCAGGGAGGGGGCTATCTCGGCAAGGGGCAGCAGGACGAACTCCCGCTCCTTCATGCCATAGTGAGGCACCGTCAGGCGCTCATGCCGGATGACCTCGTCGCCGTACAGCAGCAGATCGAGATCCAGGGTCCGGGGGCCCCAGCGCTCATCCTTGCGCACTCGCCCCTGTGCCTGCTCGATGCGCTGCAGCTCGTCCAGCAGCGCCAGAGGGCTGAGGCGGGTGGCAAGGCGCGCCACGGCATTGACGTAGTCCGGCTGATCCGCAGGGCCCATGGGGCGGCTGCCGTAAAGGTGGGAGGTCTGCCGCAGCTCTGACTCGGGCAGGGTTGCCAGCGCGGCGATGGCGCGACGAGCCTGGCCGAGGGGGTCGGCCAGGTTGGAGCCGATGGCGACGAAGACCTCGATCATCGGCGGATCCTTACTCTGCAGACTTCGGCTTGCGGCGACGGGGGCGACGGCGGTTGCGGCCATTGCCGCTGCGTTTCTCGCCATCACCGCTGCGGGAGTCGGCGCGCTCGCCGCTCGCCGGGCGGCGGGTCGCCTCCCGTTGCAGTTGCGGGCGCACGTCCGGGTTGGAGGCCACATAGCGCTCCCACCAGCTCGCCAACTCGCCGAGGCCGCGCTCGACCCGGTTGCGCAGCAACAGGAAGTCGAAGGCCGCACGGAATTTCGGGTGCTCCATGGCGCGCTCGGGGTGCTTGCCCTGGCGGCGGGTCAGGCGCTGCTGCAGGGCCCAGATGTCGCGCACGTCCGTGGTGAAGCGGCGCGGCACGGCGATGATCCGCACCTGGTTGTCGAGCACCTCGTTGATAGCCAGCATGAAGGCATCGTACCAGGGCAGACCGCTCTCGTTTTCCAGCACGCGGCCGCGGGCCTCGACGGCGCCCCACAGCAGGGTGGCGTAGAGGAAGGCGGGGGTGACGCGCTTCTCTTCACGGACCCGGGTATCGGTGTCCATCAGCGCCTGCTCGATGAACTGCTCGTAGGGCGAGTTGCCGTGGGGGGTGAACAGGGCGGCTACCTGGGGGAACAGCGGCTGGAACAGCCCGTATTCCCGCAGCAGCTTGTAGGTGGCCAGACCGTCCCCCGCCAGGAACAGCTTGAGGGTCTCCTCGAACAGGCGGGCGGCCGGGATGTCCTGCAGCAGCGGGGCCAGCTCCCGGATGGGGGCGGCGGTACGCGGGCTGATGGTCATGTCCAGCTTGGCGGCGAAGCGCACGGCGCGCAGCATGCGCACCGGATCTTCCCGGTAGCGGGTCTCGGGGTCGCCGATGAGCTCCAGTCTGCGCGCGGCCAGGTCTTCCAGCCCGCCCTCGAAATCGTGCAGGGTGAAATCCTTGGCGCTGTAGTAGAGGGCGTTGACGGTAAAGTCGCGACGCTCGGCATCCTCTTCGATGGTGCCGTAGACGTTGTCCCGCAGCAGCATGCCTTCATCGGACTGGGCCGACACATGCTTGCTGGTATTGACCTGATGGTGGTGACCCCGGAAGGTGGCCACTTCGATCACGTCACGACCAAAGACGATGTGGGCCAGGCGGAAACGGCGGCCGATGAGGCGGCAGTTGCTGAATAGCGCCTTGATCTGCTCCGGCGTCGCATCGGTGGCGATGTCGAAATCCTTGGGGGTCTTCCCGAGCAGCAGGTCACGGACGCCGCCGCCGACCAGGTAGGCCTCATAGCCCCCCTTGTTCAGGCGATAGAGCACCTTGAGGGCATTCTCGCTGATCTCTTTGCGCGAAATCGGGTGCTGGTCACGGCTCAAGGTACGGCGCTGTCCGGCGACACGGGCCGGAATGGGGGACTCCACCGACTGCTCGCCGTCTTCCTTGCCGAGCACTTTGCGGCAAAAGTTTGCGATCTGGGAAAAAATGGTACACCTCGTTATGACTTCAAATTGACGGGAGGCCAAAAAAATAGCGGCCTATCATAGCTCAGCCCCAACCAAATGAGAAACGGTGTGGCCTGCTTCCCCTTGATTGGTCCTTTTGGGGCAAGAAATGCAGCCGGGGCTAGCTTTGCCCTTGCGGGATCTTCTGCTGGCGGGGCACCCGGGCCAGCTGCCAGTGGGCGATGCCCCAGCCTATGATCTCGTCGATCCGGCTCGCCATCAGCTCGGGCGGCGGGCACTGACCGAGAAAATGCAGTGCCTGCCACAGGGCCGGTCGTACCTCGTCCTGCGACAGCGCCGGCGCATGGTTCTGCTTGGAGAGCTTGTTGCCATCCGCTTGCACCGCCAGTGGCAGGTGCACCCAATCGGGGACGGCAGCCCCCAGAGTCTGGTAGAGGGTTATCTGGCGCACCGTGGGCTCCAGCAGATCGGCGCCGCGGACGATCTCGGTGATGCCGCTGTCCATGTCATCCACTACCACCGCCAGGTTGTAGGCGTAGAGCCCGTCCCGGCGGCGCACGATGAAGTCCTCCTCCGCCAGCGCCGCGGGGACGGAGATCTCTCCCTGAAGCGCATCCTCGAACCGATAGACCGGGTGGTGCTGGCGCAAACGGGCGGCACACCCCTCGGCGGTCAGCCCCAGGGCGCGGCAATGGCCGTTGTAGAACCCCCCTGCGGCCATGATTTCGCGCCGGGTACAGCGGCACCAGTAGAGATCCCCGGCCCGATAGAGCTGATCGATGATCTCGTCATAGCGGCCATGGCGCGCGCTCTGGAACATCACCTCCCCATCCCAGCCAAGACCGTGTGCCTCCAGGGTGGTGAGGATAAGGTCAGCCGCTCCCGGCATCTCCCGCGGGGGGTCGATGTCTTCGATGCGCACCAGCCAGCGGCCCTGCTGCGCCCTGGCCTGCAAGAAGCTGCCAAGGGCGGCGACCAGGGATCCGAAGTGGAGCGGACCGGACGGTGAGGGGGCGAAGCGGCCCACATAGGGGCGTCGGGAGGGGGGGGATGTCATGACCATGGCAATTCGGGTAGGCGATGCATTGAGGCTGCATTCTGGGACGGCCCGACCAAAAGCTCAATAAAAAAGGGAGCCTGGGCTCCCTTTTCGTTTCTGTGGATGGGCGGCATCAGCCAGCCATCTGTTTTTCCTTGATCTCGGCCAGCGTCTTGCAGTCCACGCAGAGGTCTGCGGTCGGACGGGCTTCCAGACGGCGGATGCCGATCTCGATGCCGCAATGCTCGCAGTAACCGAAGTCATCTTCTTCGAGCAGCAGCAAGGTTTTCTCGATCTTCTTGATCAGCTTGCGTTCACGGTCGCGGGTGCGCAGTTCGAGAGCAAACTCTTCTTCTTGCGCGGCGCGATCCACGGGATCCGGGAAGTTGGCAGCCTCATCCTTCATGTGGTCGACGGTGCGGTCAACTTCCTGCATCAGTTGGTTGCGCCAGGCTCCCAGGATCTTGCGAAAATGTACCTTCTGTTGGTCATTCATGTACTCCTCACCGGCTTTCATCTGGTAAGGCTCTACACCCGCAATGGCCAGGGGGCCCAGAGATTTCCTGTTTTCGCCTGTTGGCATGCCCTGTCTCCTAATTCAGCACGCTACCCGTGCCATCCATAAATTGAGGGCGACATCTATAGCAGAAGGGTCAACGGGAGGCAAACAAGCCTTATCAATAATGTTACCCACTTCTGCATTTATTCTCTGCCCTCGGGTAGCATATGGTCAGATTCAAATGGGATAAAATCCTGAGCCACCATGCCCTGCACCCCAACATGGGGGCGATAGCATAAAATTTCAACCCCTGCCGCCATCGCCTGTTCAACAAGCTGACTATAGTGCGGATCGATATGGGCTGCAGGGCGCATTCTCGCGATGCCGGAGTGCAATACCATGAACAGCAGCACGGCCCGGTGCCCTGCCGCCTTCATGGCCATCAATTCACGCAAGTGCTTGGCGCCGCGGGTGGTGACCGCATCGGGGAAGTACCCCATGCCGGGTTGCTCCCGCTCGTCGAGCAGGGTGACGGATTTCACCTCGATGTAACAATCCGGCCTGTGGTCATCTTCCAGCAGCAGGTCGATGCGGCTGTTCTCTTCCCCGTATTTCACTTCGGTGCGTAGCCTGGTATAGCCTGCCAGGGGGGCGAGAGCGCCCTGTTCGATGAGCTCCCGGGCGATCTGGTTGGCACGGGCCGTGTTGACGCAGATGAAGTGACCCGCCGGGCTCTCGGCGATTTCCCAACTGTTTGGCAGCTTGCGCTTGGGGTTGTCGGATGTGGAGTACCAGACCCGGGTGCCCGGCAGGGCGCAGCCGGTCATGGCACCGGTATTGGCGCAGTGGATGGTGATCACCTCGCCGTTGTCGAGCGCCACATCCGTCAGGAAGCGCTTGTAGCGGGAGATCAGCTGCCCGGACTGCAGGGGGGGATCGAAGATCATGGGGTGAGCTCCTCGCGGTGCGGTTCTTTGACGCGGGCCCGCAGGGGCCAGCAGGCGAGCGGTTCATAGTGGACACCGTCCGGCGTGCTGACGGATTGATAGAGGCAGAAGCGATCGGCCCTGAGCAGAAAATCCGGCGCAGGCAGCTCGCCGGGGGCCTCGCCCGCCTTGCGCGACAGGGTGACGTGGGGGCGATAGCCCTGCTCGCCGTTGCCCAGCCCGAGTTTTTCACCGTGGCGGCGCAGTGCCCTCGCGAGCACGGTCAGCTCGTTCGGCCACTCACCGGGCCCCACCCAGGCGGCTTTGGCGCGCTGAAACCAGCCGGTCTGATCCAGATGGACGCTGAAAGGGGGGCAGTGCTGTCGCTCGGCGGCCGCGATAAGACGAGCCTGGGTCGTTTCGTCGGCCTCCCCGAGAAAGGCCAGGGTCAGGTGCAGGTTGCTCTCGGGCACCGGCTGGCCGGGCCAGGGGCGCTGGTCTCGCCAGGTCGCAAGCTCGGGGGCAAGCTCTGGCAGGGGCAGGGCAAAGAAGAGTTTGGGCATGCGGCGTGTTGGTCCTCGTGATGGGCATCGGATAAGGGCCATTCTATGGCAGCCGCTCCCGGGATGTCTTGCCGTGTTGCACCTGACGCTTCCTGCCCCTGCCCGGCAGGGGCGCTTACGATGGCCGGGAGGCTGTGGCAGAATGGACCCCTTTTCAGAAGTGTCACAGAAGGTGCCCATCGCTTTGTCTTCCCTCCCCATCGTCCCGGTGTTGCCCGAACTCTTTGCAGCCCTCGACAACCATACCAGCGTGATCCTGCAGGCGCCCCCCGGTGCGGGCAAATCGACCCTGCTGCCCCTGGAGTTGGTGCGCCAGCACCGGCTGCCCGGGCGCATCATCATGCTGGAGCCCAGGCGCCTCGCGGCGCGCAACATCGCGAGCTTCCTCGCGCGTCAGCTGGGGGAGAAGGTGGGCGAGCGGATCGGCCTGCGAGTGCGCGGGGAGAGCCGCACCAGCAGCCAGACCCGGCTCGAGATCGTGACCGAGGGGGTGCTGACCCGGATGCTGCAGCAGGATCCTGAGCTCACTGGCGTGTCGCTCGTCATCTTTGACGAGTTCCACGAGCGCAGCCTGCACGCCGATACCGCGCTGGCCTTCGCCATCGAAAGCCAGCAGGGGTTGCGCGATGATCTCAAGCTGCTGGTGATGTCCGCCACCCTGGATGGCATGGCCCTGGAGCGCCTGCTGCCAGGTGCCCCCGTGGTGCGTTCCGAGGGGCGCGGCTTTCCCATCGAGTACCACTATCGCCCCGCCAATCGCCAGCAGTGGCTGGAGCCCCAGGTTGGCGCCGTGGTGCTGGAGGCGCTCGCCAGTCAGGCTGGCAGTGCCCTGGTGTTCCTGCCGGGACAGGGGGAGATAGAGCGGCTGGCACAGTGGCTGGAAGGGCGGTTGCCAGGGGATGTGACCCTGGCTCCCCTCTATGGCCGTCTTGACCTCGCGGCCCAGCAAGCGGCCATCGAGCCTGCGCCTGCGGGTCGTCGCAAGCTGGTGCTCACCACCAACGTGGCGGAGACCTCCCTCACCATCGAGGGGATCTCCGTGGTCATCGACAGCGGACTGGAGCGGCGCGCCACCTTCGATATCAAGAGCGGCGTTACCCGGCTGGAGACCCGGCCCATCGCCAAAGCCTCCGCCACCCAGCGGGCGGGGCGGGCAGGGCGGCTTGGCCCCGGCGTCTGCTACCGGCTCTGGAGCTGCGAGGTGCAGGAGCGCCTCGCCGAGCAGAGTCCCCCCGACATCCTGACGCAAGAGCTCACCGGCCTGCTGATGGACGCCGCCCAGTGGGGGGCCCGGGTGGAGGCGCTGCCCCTGCTGGACATGCCGCCCCCTGCCGCCGTGGCTAGCGCCCGGCGGTTGCTGGTGGCCCTGGGCGCCATGGCCCCGGAGGGTGAGCAACAACTTACCCCGGCAGGCCGTGCCATGGCGGCCTTCGGCACCCATCCCCGCCTCGCCCGCATGTTGCTGCGGGCCCGGGAGCTGGAATCCGAGGGTCTGACAGGGATTGTCGCCGATGCGGCTTTCCTGGTGGCGCTGCTGGAAGAAGATCTGCGAGGATCGGAGCGCCTGTCCGTGCTGTTCCACCGCCGTCAGGGCGCCCTGCGCCAGGGGGCGGCCCGCTGGTTCGAGCGGCTCGGCGTGCGGGCAAGCAGCCCGCAGGGTCAATGGCTGGGGTTGCTGTGCGCCCTCGCCTGGCCCGATCGCATCGGCAAGCTGCGCAGTGGCAGCCGCTATCAGCTCAGTGGCGGGGTGAGCTGCGATCTGGTAGAAGGGCATCCCTGCCAGGGGCAGGGGGGCATCGTGGCCGTCGAAATGGGTCAGAACGAGCGCGGCAGCCGCATCTTCATCGCCGAGCCGGTGGCGCTGGATGAGCTGGTGCGCCAGCTGCCCGAGCTGGTCGGCGAGCGTCAGTGGTTCGACTGGGACGATCGGGAAGAACGGGTGCGTGCGGAGCGCCAGCAGGTGCTCGGCGAGCTGGTGCTCGGCCAGCGGCCGCTGACGGATCTCTCCGATGAACAGAAGGGGCGCTGCCTGCTGCAGGGCATCCGGCGCAAGGGGCTGCACGTGCTGCCCTGGGACGAGAGCAGCGAGGGGCTGCTGGCCCGCTTGCGCTGCGCCCGCGACTGGCTGCCCGGCGAAGCCTGGCCCGCCATGGATGAGGAGAGCCTGCTGGCCGACCTCGAGCAGTGGCTGCTGCCGGCGGTGAGCGGCATGACCCGGCTGGAGCAGTTGAAGCGGCTCGACATGAGCGACATCCTGCGCCAGTCTCTGCCCTGGCCCCTGCCAAGGCGGCTGGACGAGGCGCTGCCGAGCCACTTCACCGCACCGACCGGCAGCCGGGTGCGGATCCGCTACCAGCCGGGTCAGGCGCCAGCGATCCCGGTGCGCATCCAGGAGATGTTCGGGCTGGGCGCCACCCCATGCGTGGCCGATGGCCGGGTGCCCCTGGTGGTGGAGCTGCTCTCCCCGGCCCAGCGCCCCTTGCAGATCACCGCGGATCTCGCCGCCTTCTGGGCGGGATCCTATGAGCAGGTGAAAAAAGAGATGAAGGGGCGCTACCCCCGTCACTACTGGCCGGACAACCCGCTGGAGGCGATGCCGACCCGGGTGACCAAGAAGAAGATGGGATTGCAGGAGTAGCCGACGGGGCAGTGATCGGTCGGTACGATCAGAACAAGATGGCGGTGGCACAGTCCCCTCCACAACAGGCATCGCAGGCCGCTCGCATCAGCGGGATGGCGAGGAGAACGACAAGAGGATTTATGGCAACCCAACGACGCAAGCGCACGCCCAAGAAGGCAGCGCCCAAACGCACCATCTGGCGCACCCTGTTCTGGCTGGGCTTCAAGCTCTCTCTGGTGGTGGCGGCCTTCATGGTGGTGTTTGGGATCTATCTCGACACCAAGGTGCGCGAGCGCTTCGACGGCGAGAAGTGGCAGTTGCCGGTGATGGTCTACAGCCGCCCGCTGGAGCTCTATCCCAGCCAGCGGCTCTCCCAGACCCAGATGCTGCGCGAGCTCAACATGCTGAGCTACAAGCAGGTGCGTCAGCCTCATACCCCGGGTGAGTACGCGGTGAGCGGCAACCGCATCGAGCTGGTGCGCCGGCCGTTCGAGTTCCACGACGGTGCCGACGGTGCCCGTGGCCTGCGCCTCACCTTCAACGGGGCGCGCCTCGAGGGGATCCAGTCCCTGGAGAACCAGCGCCAGCTCGGCTATGCCCAGATGGACCCGGTGCTGCTCGATCGCCTCAACACCGAGGATCGGGAAGACCGCCTGCTGGTGCGCCTTTCCGAGGTGCCGGACAGCCTGCTGGTGACGCTGCTCACCACGGAAGACAGGGACTTCTACCAGCACGGCGGCGTTTCGCCGGTGGCCATCATGCGCGCCATGGCAGCCAACCTGCTGGCGGGGCGCACCGTGCAGGGGGGCAGTACGCTCACCCAGCAGCTCGCCAAGAACTTCTTCCTGACCCGTGAGCGCAGCCTGTGGCGCAAACTGCAGGAAGCCTACATGGCGGTGCTCATCGACTACCGCTACAGCAAGGACGAGATCCTGGAGGCCTACCTCAATGAGGTCTATCTGGGGCAGAACTTCTCCCAGGGGGTCTACGGCTTCGGGCTCGCCTCCTACTTCTACTTCGGTATTCCGGTCAACGAGCTGGACATCGATCAGGTGGCCCTGCTGGTGGGCATGGTGAAGGGTCCCTCCTATTACGATCCCTGGCGCTTCCCCGACCGGGCCAAGGCGCGCCGGGATCTGGTGCTGAAACTGCTGGCGGATCACGGCAGCCTGACCCAGGCCGAGTATGACCTGGCCAGCAAGCAGCCCCTTGGCATCATCGCCCGCGGCCAGATGAGCTATGGCCGTACCCCGGCCTTCATGGGGCTGCTCAAGCGGGAGATCCAGAATCGCTTCGGCCCGGATCTGCTCAAGCAGTCCGGCCTCAAGATCTTCACCAGTCTGGATCCCATCGCCCAGCACGCCGCCGAGCAGGCGGTGGAGTCGGGTCTGGCCACCATCGAGAAGCAGCGTGGCAAGAAGAAGCTGGAGGCGGCCATGGTGGTCTCCGACTGGCACAAGGGCGAGGTGGTCGCCATGGTGGGGGGACGGGATCCCCGCTACGCCGGCTTCAACCGGGCGCTGGATGCCCGCCGTCAGATTGGCTCCCTGGTGAAGCCTGCGGTCTACCTGACCGGCCTCTCCAACGGCCTGACCCTGGGCACGCCGCTTAAAGATCAGCCGATCCGGATTCGCGGCCAGGATGGCCAGATCTGGACGCCGCAGAACTACGACCGCAAGTTCCGCCAGAGCGTGCCCCTGATGGAGGCGCTCGCCAGCTCCCTCAACGTGCCGACCGTCAACCTCGGGATGCAGATAGGCCTGGACAAGGTGGTGGATACCCTGCACAAGCTGGGGGTGCAGCAGGAGATCCAGCCCTATCCGTCCCTGGTGCTGGGGGCGGTGGCGCTCTCGCCCATGGAGGTGAACCAGATGTACCTGCCCATTGCCAACCAGGGGTTGACCCAGCCCCTGTCGGCCATCCGGGCCGTGGTGAATGGCGAGGGGCGCCAGCTCTACCAGCATGACGAAGCGGCCAAGCGAGTGACGGATCCCCAGGCAAGCTGGCTGACTCTGTTCGCCATGACCAAGACGGTGAGCCAGGGGACGGCCCGGGCGCTCGGTGCCAAGTTCCCTGGGGCCACCATGGCCGCCAAGACCGGTACCACCAACGAGCTGCGTGACTCCTGGTTTGCCGGGATGGACAACAACGAGCTGGTGAGCGTCTGGGTCGGCCGTGACGACAACACCCCGGCCGGGTTGACCGGTGCCAGTGGCGCCCTGCAGCTGTTCAGCGGCTACATGAGCCAGCGAGGGGTCAACAGCCTGGGGCTGAAGATGCCCGAAGGGGTGAGCTGGGCCAACTTCTCCCGCTCGAGCGGTGCCCGGGTGGCCAGCGATTGTCCCGGCAGTCTCCAGGTGCCGGCCAAGCTGGCCGGTCTGGCCGAGCCCATGAGCTGTGCCAGCCCGGTCTCGGACCCGGCGAATGCCCTGGACAACTGGTTCAACGGTTTCTTCAACTGACGAAGACGGGCAGCGCAGGCTGCCCGTTTTGCAAGGATTGCCATGACCCATCCTCTGTTTGAGGCCATCCATCACGTGGCCATCATCGCCAGCGACTATCCGCGCTCGCGCCACTTCTATCACCAGGTGCTGGGGTTGCCCATCATTGCCGAGACCCTGCGGGCAGAGCGCCAGTCATGGAAGCTGGATCTGGCGCTGCCGGACGGCAGCCAGCTGGAGCTGTTCAGCTTCCCAGCGCCGCCACCGCGCCCCTCCCGGCCGGAGGCGTGCGGGTTGCGCCACCTGGCGTTTCGGGTGGCGGATCTCGACCGGGTCATCGCCCACCTGGAGCTGCACGGGGTGGAAGTGGAGCCGGTGCGGGTGGACGAGCTGACCGGCAAGCGCTTTACCTTCTTCGCCGACCCCGACGGCCTGCCGCTGGAGCTGTACGAGGCCGCGCGTTAGGCTGCCTGCTGCAATCTGGATGATCGGTTTGACCATGAAAAGGCCGCCCTGGGAACAGGGCGGCTTTTTTCATGGGGTTGGAGAGGGGATCATGCTGTGGTCAGCAGGGCGACCGCCACCGCCATCACCATCATGCCGAGCCAGCCGACGGGTCTGAGGCGCTCGCCGAACAGCAGCAGGCCCCCGAGGGCGGTGCCCAGGATGCCGATGGCGCCCCAGGTGGCATAGGCCACGGCCAGATCGATCTTGCCGGTACTGACCGCCTCGCTGAGCAGAGTGAAGGCACAGAGCACCAGCAGAATGCCGAGGACGCCCCACCCCTTGTCACGAAAACCGACGGAGCGGTTGATTGCCATGTTGGCGCCGATATCCAGCATGGCGGCGCTCAGTACGATGATCAACGGGTGCATGGGGCTTCCCTCCTCTGGCGGGTGGGGGCTGGTGCATCATGGGTCTCGCCCAGGGTCACCATGACAATCCCCACTATGGCCAGCGCCAGTCCGATCCACTCCTGGATGCTCAGCTCGTAGCCGAGGAACAGGACGGAGACGGCGGTGATGAGGGCGATCCCCAGCCCTTCCCACAGCGCAAACGCGATACCAATGGAGATTGTCCTGGCGGCCTTGGCGAGCAGCAGGTAGGAGAGGGTGATGAGGAGCCACATCGGCAGATAGTGGATCCAGCCGCTCTCGCTCTTTGGGATCAGGGCCATGGAGGAGGTGCCGGCGACCTCGGTCAGGATGGCCCCCGTCAGGAAGAGGCGGGCCAAAAGCAGGGGACGGGATGACATGCAGTTTCCTTCTGTTGCTGCGACGATGAGAGGATAACGGCACCCGAAACGGGCAAGGTTATCGCTGAGCGTCGAGAAAGCTGTCGCTGCTAGTTTGCCTTGGGGGCGGGGCAGGGGATAAGGTGGTGATGGAATAATCTGCCGCCAGTTTGAAGTCATGAAGCTAAATCAGATACAGCTCTTTGTAGAAACAGCAGACAGTGGTTCGATAGCCAATGCCGCCAGACGACTTGGCAAGAGTCGCAGCGCCGTGAGCTCGGCGATAGCAACCCTGGAAGTGGAGCTTGGCGTCGAACTTTTCGAACGAGGGGCGAACCAGAGCCGACTGACCGAAATCGGCGAGCAAGTGCTGGACGACTGTCGGCGGCTGTTGCAGGCCGCCAACAGCCTGAAGCTCAAGTGCGAGCACCATGCCTCCGGTGCCGAGGTGGCGCTGCGGGTAGCCCGGGACGACGCCATTCCCGAGGTGGTATGGCGCGAGATGCTGGGGGCGCTGCGTCGCCAGTTTCCGGGCACCAGCATCTCCCTGGTGCTGGCCTCACCGCCGGAGCTGCCGGCTCTGGTGGAAGAGGGGTTCGTGGATGCCGCCTTCGGCCTCATCACCGAGGAACAGGAGCGCAGCGGTCTTTGCATCGACGTGCTCAACCCGATCCGCACCCTGATGGTGGTCGCGCCAAGCCACCCGCTGGCTGGGCTGAAGCGGGTGTTGCAGCAGGATCTGACCGATCACACCCAGGTCACTCTCTCCTATGTGGACGCGTTTTCGGTCAAGAGCCTGCTGCCCATCGGGGGGCAGCATATCGGGTTGTCGAGTTTCGAACTGATGCGGGATGCGGTGCTGGATGGTCTGGGCTGGGCGGTGCTGCCTTCACCCCTTATCCAGAGCCAGCTGCGCCAGGGGGAGCTGCTGACCCTGAAGCACAAGTTCAGTCTGCAGTGGCGCGATTACGGAGTCTATCTGTCGGAGAACGCCCATCACGGCAAGGTGCTGGCCTGGCTGAAGAAGGCCATAGAAGCCTATCTCGAACCCTTCGAGTAGCCGCCAACCGGGGCGGGCACCCCGGTTGGCAGTGAGAGGGGATCAGCGCAGGCCGTGACGGGGGACGCGCTGGCGGGAGCGAAATGGCAGCAGCAGGAGGCCGAGCAGCAGATCCCCCGCCAGGGAGGCCAGCAGACCCGCCGCCACGCCGCAGAAAATGGCGGCCTGTTTGAGGGGGACCACATAGCCGTAGTTGTGCAGGGTATCCTGCCAGAGGGCGGGATCGGCGCGCAGCAACAGGTGGGAGAGCTGCTGGTACCAGGGGCTCTCCCGCACGGCGATCTCCCCCTGAAGGTGCTGCTGCTGGTTCACCAGTTGCTGGAGGCTGGTGGCATCCTGGGTGAAGACGGGATCCTGGCTGGCACCGTAATGGGCGACCAGCGCCTGCAGATCGCCATTGAAGTGCTGGTCCGCCGTGCGCTGGAAGGGGGCCAGCGCCAGACCAGCCTGCTGCAGCCGGGCATCCAGCCGCTGGAAGTAGAGATCGACCAGCCCGGGGATCTGTACACCTGCCAGCAAACCGAGGGCAAACAACATCATGCGAAGGTAGCTGCGCATCATCATCATCCTGAACGAAGGGAGCGCCCATACTAGCCGCAACCGGTGGGAGAGCCAAGGAGGGGGCGCGCTTGCCCACCTGGTCGGCGGCGCCAAAAGAAGATCCGATGGAATACCTTTGTTACACGAATTCTTACACTTTTGTGATGCAAGTCATCTTGCGGCTGGCCTAGAATGAGCGTTTTTCGAAGGACACGTCGGCATGAGCAAGTTCATTCCTTTCTATCTGGCCGGGGGCCTCATCGCCTTCAGTTGGGGCGCCCTGCCTGAGCACGGCCCCTGGGATGGGTGGGATCTCGCCCTCTTCCAGCTGGTCAATGGCTGGATTGGCCACTCCCCCCGTTGGGCCGATCTGGTGGCCATCACCAACAACCGCCTGTTCGATCTGGCCGCGCTGGCCTGCATGGGCGGGATCCTCGCCAGTTGCTTCTTCCGTGCCGACGGGCAGGAGCGCCGTCGTCTGGTGGCCATGGGGGTCGTGATGCTGCTGGGGGCCCTGGTGATCAATCAGCTCGGGCATCTGTTGCCGGTCAGCCGTCCCAGCCCCACCTTGATGGTGGACGGGGCACTGCGCCTGACCGAGATCAGTGCGATTCCCACCAAGGACTCCGCCGGTGACAGCTTCCCCGGTGATCACGCCCTCTTCCTGATGATCTTCGCCGGTTTTGCCCTGCGCTATCTGCCGCGCTGGGCCGGGGTGGTTGCGGTGGTGATGGTGCCCCTGTTTTCGGCGCCCCGCATCCTGGCGGGTGCGCACTGGATGACGGACGTCTATGTAGGCGCTCTTTGCCTCTCCCTGATCTGCCTGCCGCTGCTGTTGCTCACTCCCGTGTCGGATCGCCTGATCGACCGCCTGGCTCCTCGGCTGCCACGCTGGATTGCCTGACGGAGAATGAAAAAAGAAGGCGGGTCACCCCGCCTTCTTTCGTTTACGCCTCACCGGTGCTGTGGTCGTCGCGAAATGACCAGGACTACGCCCGATGAGCCCGGGCTGTCGCCCTCCCAACCAGTATGGATAGCCCCATTCGGGTTCTGCCAGCCAAAATAGTCGGGGCCAAACGTTTGCATCCGTCCTCTCATGATCCTGGCCAGGATTTTTTCCCTCCGCTGCCTTAGAATCGCCGCCCGTTGTTGGAGGTCTCCCCATGCTTGTCACTTTTCTGCGTCTCTTGTTTATCGGTTGTGCCCTGGTCTTTCTCGTTATGCTGGTCCGTGCCTGGTGGCACAAACGGCGTCATGGCCAGCTCGAAGCCACCCCTTTCTGGCCGGTGGCGGCCATCGGCTTTGTGGCCAATTTTCTCGATACCCTGGGGGTGGGGAGCTTTGCGGTGAAGACCGCCTGCTACAAGCAGTTCAGGCTGATCGATGATCGGGTGCTGCCCGGTACCCTCAACGGCCAGTGCGTGCTGCCGACCGTGACCCAGGCTCTCATCTTCATCGGCGTGGTCAACGTGGATCCCATGACCCTCATCAGCATGATGGCGGCTGCGGCGGCCGGTGCGGCCTGGGGCGCCCGTTACGTGGCCTCCTTTGATCGCCAGACCATCCGGCTGGTCATGGCGGTCTCCCTGCTGGTGGTCGCCGGTCTCATCTTTGTCGGCCTGCTCGGGCTCTTCCCCCTCGGTGGCGAGGCCATGGGGCTGAGCGGTTACAAGCTGGGGATCGCCCTTGCCGGCAACTTCCTGTTCGGAGCCCTGATGAACGTCGGTATCGGCCTGTTCGCCCCCTGCATGACCCTGGTCTATCTGCTCGGCATGAACCCGCTGGTGGCCTTCCCCATCATGATGGGATCCACCGCCGTTCTCAGCGTCTTCTCGGCGGGGACCTTCATCCGCAAGGGGGCTTTCGATGCGCGGGCCGTGCTGGCGGTGGCCATCTTCGGCCCCATCGGCGTGGTGCTGGCGGCCATGCTGGTCAAATCCATGGAGATGGAGATGCTCAAATGGCTGGTGGCCTTCATCGTCATCTATACCTCCTGGACCATGTACGCCTCCTGGCGGGCGGCTCGTCGCCCCACCGCGCAGCTGGCTGCGGATATCGCTGGTTAGCCTGCACCAGCGCGGCTTCCGCCCTGGCACCGAGAAACACATAGAGCCCCAGCGCCAGCAGCAACCCCACGGCGCAGCCCATCACCCCCACCGCAGGCCAGAGCAGTTCGCTCTGGCCGAGGGATCCCTTGAACAGCAGCAGCAACCCCTCGATGGAGACCGCGATCAGGATGGCGGCGATAAAGCGGGTAATGGTGCGCCGGATGGCGCTGTGGCGGAAGATGTCCTTATGCAGCAGCACTTCCTCTTCGAGGATGGTCTTGCCGAGATCGAACACTGCCAGCGCGAGCGTGAGGAAGATGATGGCGCTGAAGGCCCCCAGCCGGTTCTGCTGGGTGCCGCACAGCAGCAGATAGAGCTGTTCCAGCCCGTGCCAGATGAGGGTGCCGACGATGAGAAACAGGGCCAGACTCAGGACGACGTAGACGGCCCTGAACCAGGGAATGGCGCGCCGCCGCTCTCTGTCCCCCATCAGCCAGGCGATCAGCTGGTGCAGGTTGATCTCCAGCTCCCGGCCATGGCCCTGCACCAGCAGGCGCAGCTGCCCCTGGGCCGCCGGAACGGGCGCCAGTATGGCAGGCCTGATCTGGGGGGGCAGGCTCTTCACCTCCTCGACGAAGGCATAGGTCTTGAGAGACGCCTCGGGGAGGGTGAGGAGCCCCAGCAGCAGGGGGGCCAGCTCGGTTTCGTACTCCTGATAGCGCCGCAGCACATCGATGGGGCTCATCTCTGCCATATACACCTCGGTCCAATGGGCTCCTGAAGCAGGGGCCTGCAAATTGTGGGCCCGATTTATGACAGCCCGTGTACGGCGCGGCGCACCAGCAGGTGGCAAGGTTCCGGTGAGGGACTTAAGGATGCACCACTATGGTGCCTTGTCGGGACGAGCAAACAAAAAAGGGCCCCATCGGGGCCCTCTGCACATCTTGCTGCTTGTCAGCCAGCCAGCTTGGCGAAGCTGCGCTCGGCGGCCGCCAGGGTGTGTTCAATCTCCTTGTCGCCGTGGGCCAGCGACAGGAAGCCCGCCTCGTAGGCGCTCGGTGCCAGATAGACACCCTCTTCCAGCATCAGGTGATAGAAGCGCTTGAAGCGTTCCATATCGCAGCGAGTCACCTGCTCGTAGCGGGTGATCTCGGTCTCGTCGGTGAAGAAGAAGCCGAACATGCCGCCCACGTAGTTGATGGCAAGCGGGATGCCGTGCCTGGCGGCGGCCGCTTTCAGCCCTTCGGCGACACGGGCGGTCTTGACGCTCAGCTGCTCATAGAGGCCCGGCTCCAGCAGCAGATCCAGCATGGTGAGGCCGGCGGCCATGGCCACCGGGTTGCCGGAGAGGGTACCAGCCTGATAGACGGGGCCGGTCGGGGCGATGTGCTGCATCACCTTCTTCTTGCCGCCGAAGGCGCCCACCGGCATGCCAGCACCGATGATCTTGCCGAGGGTGGTGAGATCCGGGTCGATGTTGTAGTGGCCCTGGGCACCACGCAGGGAGACGCGAAAGCCGGTCATCACCTCATCCAGGATCAGCAGGGCGCCGAACTCGTCACAAATGGCGCGCAGCCCTTCCAGGAAGCCGGGCACCGGCGGGATGCAGTTCATGTTGCCAGCGACCGGCTCGACGATGATACAGGCGATCTCGCTGCCGTACTGGGTGAAGGCTTCGCGCACCGAGTCCAGATCGTTAAAGACACAGGTGAGCGTGTGTTTGGCGAAATCGGCCGGTACGCCCGGGCTGTTGGGCTGACCCAGGGTGAGGGCACCGGAGCCAGCCTTGACCAGCAGGGAGTCGGCGTGGCCGTGGTAGCAGCCTTCGAATTTGACTATCTTGTCGCGGCCGGTATAGCCGCGGGCCAGCCGGATGGCGCTCATGGTCGCCTCGGTGCCGGAGTTGACCATCCGTACCTGCTCCATGGAGGGGACGATCTGGCGCACCTTCTCGGCCATCAGCACTTCGATCTCGGTCGGGGCACCGTAGCTAAGCCCTTTTTCCACCGCCTTGATGACAGCGGCCTTGATGGCCGGGTGGTTGTGACCGAGCAGCATGGGGCCCCAGGAACCGATGTAATCCACATAGGCCTGGCCGTCCACGTCATAGAGGTAGGCGCCATCGGCGTGATCGATGAAGCGGGGTGTGCCGCCGACCCCGTTGAAGGCGCGGACCGGTGAGTTGACGCCACCGGGAATGGTCTGGCGGGCCTGTTCAAACAGCTGATCTGATTTTGACATGGATCATCCTTAATGGGATTTTGGTCGTTACCCGGGCGCAGGCTGCCGATTGCGGCTCGGCAGGGGATAGCGGGAGGAGTATGCTTTGCGCTCTCGCCCCGGACTCTCGCCCGTGATACATGAAACGGGCCGACTATAGCAGAAAGGCCCAGAGCTGGGCAGCCGAGGCCGAGGTGTGTCTGGTCCTCGTTAGATGAGCGTGATTATCCATGGAGCAACAAGCCATTCCTTCCGCCGACGCGGCCTCGCTGCGTCGTCCTCCAGTCTTGCAGCGTCTGATACGACGGGACAAGATGCCGCTGCTGGTGCTCCTGCTGGCGGCCCTGGTCGGTCTGCTGGCAGGCCTGGTGTGCGGACTGTTCGAGTCTTGCGTTCACTGGCTGGCCCAGCAGCGTCTCGACTTGCTGGCCGATCGCCCCTGGTGGCAGCTCGGCCTGCTCGGCTTTGGTTTCAGCGCCCTGCTGGGGTTGGTTGGCTATTTCCTCACTCATGCCTTTGCCCCCGAGGCGGGGGGATCCGGTATCCCGGAAATTGAAGGGGCCATGGACGACCTGCGCCCGGTACGCTGGTGGCGGGTGTTGCCGGTGAAGTTTTTTGGCGGGGTCTGTACCTTGAGTTCCGGCATGGTGCTGGGGCGGGAGGGGCCCTCGGTGCAGATAGGGGGTAACCTCGGCAAGATGGTGGCGGATATCTTCCGGTTGCCCAAGGAGCATGGCCATGCCCTGCTGGCTGCCGGTGCGGCGGGTGGTCTCGCTGCGGCCTTCAATGCCCCGCTGGCAGGGATACTGTTTGTCATGGAAGAGATGCGACCGCAATTTCGCTACTCCTTCCTCGCCATCAAGGCGGTCGGGATTTCGGCCGTCATGGCGACCCTGATGCTGCAGAACATGAAAGGGCAATCCCCCGTCATCATGCTGCCTCACTACGACGCGCCGGCCTTGAAGGCGCTCTGGCTGTTTCTCTTCATGGGGGGCTGCTTTGGTGTGCTGGGGTTCGTCTTCAACAAGCTGGTGCTCGCCTGTCAGGATGGTTACCTGGCATTGCATCAGAACAAGCGCCACCGCTTCGTCATCATCGGCATGGGGGTAGCTGGAACCTTTGGCATGCTGTCGCTGTTCGCCCCTTCGGTCACTGGAGGGGGAATCGAGCTCATCCCGCATCTGACGGGGGGAGACTATGCGATGGCGACGCTCTTCATCATCTTCTCGGTGCGACTGGTGGGTACCCTCATCTGCTTTTGCTCGGGGGCCCCTGGTGGTGTCTTTGCGCCGACCCTGGCGCTGGGCACCCTGTTCGGGGTGATCTTTGGTCACCTGTTCCACTCTGCATTTCCCGATCTCGGCATCGAACCGGGCGCCTTTGCCATCGCCGGCATGGGGGCGCTCTTCGCCGCCACCGTGCGTGCCCCCATTACCGGCATCGTGCTGGTGACCGAGATGACCGACAACTATCAGCTGATCCTGCCCATGATGATCACCACCATAGGGGCAACCCTGGTGGCGCAATGGTTGGGGGGGCGTCCCATCTATTCCCAGATCCTGGAGCGAACTTTACGGCTTGCTGCGCGTCAAAACCGGGGTGAAAGCAGCATCGCGACCGGTTAACTCTTTGTTTATCCGTATCAATCCGGCATGGTCGCGTATAGTGAAAAGAAACTGACCGTGTTGATGTCGGCATATAGAAGAGGCCTTATGTCCCAAATCGTGAAGTTATTGGTGGTGCTGGCCGTGGGGGCATGTATCGGTTATGTCGTCGGGAACAGACAGGAGCTGGCTCAGAGCAGCCTGATGACGGTGCAGCAAGAGACGTTGGAGCGTCAGAGCAAGGCCATTGCACAACTGAAGACGGATCTCGGCGTCAGGGAGACCCTGCTGGCGACCCAGAAGGCCGCCTTCGAACAACTTCAGCAGACGCTCAAGGATCAGGAAGCCCAGGTACAGGAGCAGAAACGTCAGCTGGCCTTCTTCGAGCGCATCATGCGTCCCACCGGCGAACAGGTGGGGGTATCCATCGACAATCTGACATTGCAGGAGACGAGTGTGCCGGGTCGCTACCACTATCGTCTGGCGCTCACTCAACCCGCCAAGAAGCGGGAGCTGTTTCGGGGGCAGGTGCAGATCCGGCTCGAAGGCAGTCTGGCTGACAAGCCCAGGATCCTCAGTGGCCGGGATCTTGGCATGAAGGTGGGGGAGGGACGCTACGCGTTGCGATACTTCCAGCTCTTGGAGGGCAATTGGCAGCTTCCCTCAGGCTTCATCCCGGACAGGGTGAGAATCCTCATCCCGAAGGAGGGTCGGCAACCGGCCCAGGAGCTGGTTGCTGAGTGGAACGAGGTGCTCAAGCCTCTGAGCGCTCAACCAGCCCCCTTGCCGGCAGCACAGTAAGAGAGTGGTGAATACTTGAACTAAATGGTCGGGTATTGGATAATTTCGCGGTTTCCATGTTTGTGGATGTAACGGTTGTGAGGTCAGCAATGAGTGCAGTAGCAGAAGCCCCCTTGCCCATTCAGATGACGGATGCGGCAGCCAACAAGGTAAAGACCTTGATCACCGAAGAAGAGAATCCCGAACTCAAGTTGCGGGTCTACATCACTGGGGGGGGCTGCTCCGGTTTCCAGTACGGTTTCACGTTTGACGAGAAAATCAATGATGGCGATACCGTGGTCGAGAAGAGCGGCGTCACCATGGTGATCGATCCCATGAGCCTGCAATACCTGGTCGGCGGCAGCGTGGATTACACCGAAGGCCTGGAAGGTTCCCGTTTCACCGTGACCAACCCCAACGCCACGACGACCTGCGGTTGCGGTTCCAGTTTCTCCATCTGATCTACAAGCAGCGTGATGTGAAGGGCCCCGAGGGGCCCTTTTCATTTTTGTGTGCCTGGCGTGGCTGGCATGTAGATCTTGATGTGGCGAAAACGGGTACCGATTGGTAGCGATAGAGAAGGTGTGCAGGCTCATTTAGATGAATCGTTGATGGTTTTTTAGTCTGATTGGTTGTTGATTAAACACCTGAACGTCTTTTTCAAATAAACACGTAGTTTTCGCTTGTCAGCGAGAATCATATCCCTATAATGCGCCTCCATCAGCACGGCGCAGTGCGCGTCTGGTCCACCTTGCAAAGCAAGCTGGTGAGGGTTATAGTTTCAGACCCTGCTCTTTAACAATTTGAATCAAGCAATCTGTGTGGGCACTCACAGCATCGAGCATCAAAAACAATTTTTGATTTTCAATGTCTGATGAAGTGACCAAAGCAACTTTTAGTTGCAGCAGTTAATTCAGCAATTCATTGAGCCGCCAACTCCTTGGTAACAAAGAGTGGCAACCAAACTTAAATTGAAGAGTTTGATCATGGCTCAGATTGAACGCTGGCGGCAGGCCTAACACATGCAAGTCGAGCGGCAGCGGGAAAGTA
>NZ_JBFODD010000046.1:0-29716 GCF_040908115.1 Aeromonas sp. R7-1
AGGGCTCGCCGCCCCCTTTTCCTCCCTGCTCTTCCGAGTCGTTGCATGTTGACAGAAAGCCACTTTCACGCCCCCTGGTGGGCCCGCAACCCCCATCTGCAAACCATTTTGCCCAAGTGGCTGCGCCGCTCGCCTGCCCGCTTCATCCAGGAGCGCTTCGAACTTCCGGACGGCGATTTCGTTGATCTGGCCTGGAGCGGCGAACCCGTCCAGGATGAACAACCCCTGGTGGTGGTGTTCCACGGACTGGAGGGGAGCATTCACTCCCACTATGCCAAGGGGCTCTTTGCCCACCTGCAGCGGCAAGGGAACGAGGCGGTGCTGATGCACTTTCGGGGATGCAGTGGCGAGCCGAATCGGCTGCTGCAGGCCTATCACTCAGGCGCCATCGAGGACGCCCAGGCGGTAATTGTCGAGCTGGGGCGGCGTTTTCCTGGCCGTCCCCTGGTCGCCATCGGCTATTCCCTGGGGGGCAACATGCTGGTCAATCTGCTGGCGCGGGCCTGCCCGGCACCATTGAAGGCGGCGGTGGTAGTGTCGGCCCCGCTGCAACTGGCAAGCTGTGCCGATCGGGTCAATCAGGGCTTCTCACGGGTCTATCAGAACTACCTGCTGCGCACCATGCGAACCAACCTGCAAAGCAAGATCCGGCGCCAGAGCGCGGCACGGGCGCGCTGGCAGCCGGCCCAGATCACCCGCATCGCCACACTGAGGGAGTTCGACGAGCTGGTGACGGCACCGCTCCATGGTTTCGAAAGCGCCGATCACTACTACCAGACCTGCTCCGGCCTGAGCCTGCTGGCCCGCATTCCCATCCCGACCCTCGTCATTCACGCCGCCGACGATCCCTTCATGACCGATGCCGTCATTCCGGCGGCGGAGCAGCTCTCCCCTCTGGTGCGCTACGAGCTGAGCCGCCAGGGCGGCCACGTGGGCTTCCTGCACGGCTCTCCCTGGCGCCCCCGCTTCTGGCTGGATGAGCGCATCAGCCAGTGGTTGCGGGAACAGACTCAGGGGGCGAACCGGTAACCGTTGCGCCCCTCTTCCTTGGCCTGATAGAGGGCGCCATCGACCCGCTCGAGCAGCATGACGAGGCTCTCCCCGGCTCGCCACTGGGCTATCCCCTGGCTCAGGGTGAGGTGGGGGGCTACGTCGGAATCCTCATGGGGCAGAGCCCTGGCCGCCAGAGTGGCGCGAATGCGCTCCGCCACCTCCTGGCCACCGGCCAGCGTCGTCTCCTGCAGCAACACCACGAACTCCTCTCCCCCGTAGCGCGCCACCAGATCGCCGGGCTCCCGCACACTCTCCTCCAGGCACTCGGCCACCAGGATCAGGCACTCATCCCCCGCCTGATGACCATAGCGATCGTTGTAGCGCTTGAAGAAATCCACATCGAGCAGGATCACGGTGAGCGGTACATCCTGGGTGGTGCCTTGCGCAATGGCACGCTTGCACGCCTGATCGAAGTGGCGACGGTTGGCTATGCCGGTCAGGGGATCCCGGTTGGCCATGGCATTCATCTTGTTTGCCAGCATCAGGTTGTCGTGTTCCCTTGACACCGCAAGCTCGAACCAGCCGTTGAGCATGCGCCGCCCCGTCTCCAGCACCACCAGCAAGACCCCGACCACGATGGTGTTGACCAGAACAAAGGGCTCAGGACTCCAGGAGGCTCTCACCAACAAGAACAGCAGGGGGACAGACACCAGTGCGTAAAACAGCCGCACATCGCAATACGCGGCGACGAGACCGGTCAGCAGCAACAGACTGACCATGTTGAAAATGAAACTGAAGCCCCCCTTCAAGTCGACGATCGAGATGGTGTAACCCACCATGGCCCAGGCCAGCCCCCAGGCCAGGGCACAGACGCACAGGGACACCAGCCAGATGGCATGGGATTGACGGGAGAGCCAGCCCCACCCGAGCGGCAGCAGCAGGCCAACACCTATCATGGCAAAGAGCTGCCATTTGTAGGACCAGGGCAGGTTGCCGACCAGTACCAGGTGTGCATCCCGATAGATGTAGAAGCGGGTCAGCAGAAATACGAGGGCGATGAGATTGATGACCCAGTACCAGCGCAAACCGGCGCTCAGGGCGCGGCGGCGGGCATCGAACAGGTGCTGTTCGAATTGACTGGAGGGTCGGCGTGCGTCAATGGATTGCATGGCACCCCTCGTCCAAAACGAGACAAATCCCTTGCGCTTGCCGACCAGACACCGACAATATCCGCAACCCACTGAGTGAAGATGAAATCATGATTATCCCCTGGCAAGAACTGGAGCCGGACACCCTCACCAACCTGCTCGAACACTTTGTGCTGCAAGAAGGCACCGAATACGGTGAACAGGATGTCAGCCTGACCGACAAGGTCGAAGCAGTCAGGCAACAATTGCTACAAGGTAGCGCCGTGCTTGTCTACAGCGAGCTGCACGAAAGTGTCAATGTCGTCCCAAAGACTCATTTAAGCAAGTCACCCACTGACGACTTCCCCCAAGCGTAGCGCGGTCACGGCTTATCGGGCGGCTCACCCCGCCCTCCCCCTATCCAACTCGCACCATCAGGCCGCATGGCCAGTTCGCCATCCAGAAGCACCTATTCCAACGTACCCAGAGCACAGGGCAGCCCTCGTTCACCGCTATTGCCGGGAAGCGTGGTGGCTGCAGGAGGATGACGGCGCACTTGACCGCACTTTGGGCCACCCCTTATAACGGAACTCCCAAGGAAGAGAGAATTCTATGTCGGCCAAGCATCCCATCATCGCGGTCACCGGTTCGTCCGGTGCCGGTACTTCCACCTCCACCAACGCCTTTCGCTCCATGTTCCACCAGCTTGGATACAAGGCGGCCGTGGTCGAGGGGGACAGTTTTCACCGCTACACCAGGCCCGAGATGGACGTGGCGATCCGCAAGGCCCGGGAGCAGGGGCGGCACATCAGCTACTTCGGCCCGGAGGCCAACGATTTCGGTCTGCTGGAGTCCTTTTTCCAGGAGTATGGCCAGAGCGGCACAGGCCAGTACCGGCGCTATCTGCACAGCTTCGACGAGGCAGTGCCTTTCAACCAGATGCCTGGCACCTTCACCCCCTGGCAGGATCTGCCCGGCGAGACGGATCTGCTGTTCTACGAAGGACTGCATGGCGGCGTGGTCACGGGGGAGCACAACGTGGCGCGGCACGTGGACTTTCTCATCGGCGTGGTGCCCATCGTCAACCTGGAGTGGATCCAGAAGCTCATTCGCGACACCTCGGAACGCGGCCACTCCCGCGAGGCGGTGACCGACTCCATCGTGCGTTCCATGGACGACTACATCAACTTCATCACGCCGCAGTTCTCCCGCACCCACATCAACTTCCAGCGGGTGCCGACCGTCGATACTTCCAACCCCTTCAGCGCCAAGGTGATACCCAGCCTGGACGAGAGTATGCTGGTGATCAGGTTTCGGGGCATCAAGCAGGTGGACTTCCCCTACCTGCTGTCGATGATTGACGGCGCCTTCATGTCCAGGATGAACACCATCGTCGTGCCGGGTGGCAAGATGGGCTTCGCAATGGAACTGATCCTGCGCCCCCTGATCCAGCAACTGATCGAAACGGGCAAGATCACCTGAGCCAAGGAGCTTAACGATGCGCGCTGCACTTCTCTCATTCATGCTGGCAACCCTGCTGGGGGGTTGCAGCTCCGGCCCCGCCGCACCCACGGTCGAAACAGGCACCATGGTGGTTCGCCCGGCGGAGCATTGGACCTACGGGGCGACACCACGCTATGCGCTGGCCGAACAATTCCAGTATGCGGGCAACAGCGCCGCGCCCTGGCTCGAGCCGGTACAGCAGGCCGTCATCCGGCAGCTGGACGGCAAAGGCTGGCGCAGCGTTCCCCTGGATGAGGCCGACGTCTGGGTCGCCATCGGGGTAGCTGGCAGCCAGGACATGAGCGATGGCGAGATCTTCTCCCGCCTCGGCATGACACCGGGCCTGAACGCCGCCACCAATGCCCGCAAGGGGACCCTGGCCATCGTGCTGCTCGACGGGCATAGCCAGAAAGCGGTGTGGAGCAGCGCCATCCAGCTCGCCAGCGACGTGCCTGTCGCAGAGGAGGCCCGTGGCCAGCTTAGCCAGCAACTGGCCGCCCAGTTGCTGGGCTCGCTACCGTCAGACTGATGTCTCTTTCAACAAAAACGGCCTGCTTCACGCAGGCCGTTTTCCATGCACGCCGTGACGGCATCAGGGTCACTTCAACTCGCAGGTCAGCTGGGTCACACCGCTCTTGACCAGGGTGGCCTGCTTGTCCTGACGGGAGAAGGTAGTCACCCCGTCGGAATAGCTGGCAGTCTCTTTGGGCGACTCGATGCGCCCCAGCTTGTGATAGACACCGGCATAAGGGAACTGCACCATGTCGGCCTGGGCATCATAGGTGATGGCCAGCAACTCTTCCCCACACTGATACTGGCTGTATTGATACTGGGTCGGCTGCGGCATGCTGCAGGCGGCCAGACCGAACAGGGGAAGCAACATCATCATTTTTTTCATCGCACTTTCCTTATGTCATGGCGTTATCGACGGGACAAACTTTAGCGGTCAACCCTCAAGAATTTGATAACTATGGGTAATTTCTACCGCTTTTTCCAACATCAGGGAAACTGAACAATATTTTTCCATGGACAGATCCACCGCACGGGCGACCTGCTTCTCCGCCAGCCCCTTGCCGGTCACCACGAACTTGAGGTGGATCTGCTCAAATACCCGGGGAACGGTATCGGCGCGGGTCCCTTCCAGTTCGACATGGCAGGCGGTCACTGACTGACGGGCCTTCTCCAGGATGGAGACCACATCGATGGAGCTGCAACCGCCGACAGCCAGCAGGATCATCTCCATCGGGCTGGCACCTTCACCCGGGTTGGCGCCATCCAGGGTCACCTGATGACCGGACTCGCTCTCCCCCACAAACTTCATGCCTTCCACCCAGCTGACCTTGGCTTTCATCTCTCACTTTCCTCTCAATGACGACGGTTCTAACGCCCATAGCATACCTCAAGCCGGGGTCGAGTGGCACATGCGCCAGGATCTTGCCCGTTCCCGACGATAAAGCCCCGTTTTGCGGCGACAAGCCTCTCCTGCGAAACGGACGACGACCCAAAGGGAAATAGATCGAAATCAACATCCGACCTCCTCTTCTTGCCTAGAATGCCCCGGACGACGCAGCAGATGGCGGCTCACCGGTGGACGGCAAAACCCCAAAGCCTTGTCAGCACAGGCAAAGGCTCTTATTCTACTGCGACCAAAGAGTAAGGAATGGCAAGCTTGGCAACTTGCCTGGACGCACAGTCCATAAAAATGACACTACAGAGGAAGTCTCATGATCATTGGCAAACCGCAAAGCGATCCCACCCTTGAGTGGTTCTTGTCGCATTGCCACATTCATAAGTATCCCGCCAAGAGCACCCTGATCCACGCCGGTGAAAAAGCGGAAACCCTCTACTACATCGTCAAGGGCACCGTCGCCGTCCTGATCAAGGATGACGAAGGCAAGGAGATGATCCTCTCCTACCTGAATCAGGGGGATTTCCTGGGCGAGATGGGGATGTTCGAAGAGAACGAGAATCCGGAGCGTTCCGCCTGGGTGCGTGCCAAAGGCGCCTGTGAAGTCGCCGAGATCTCCTACAAGAAGTTCCGCCAGCTGATCCAGGTCAACCCGGACATTCTGATGCGTCTATCCGGTCAAATGGCCAAGCGCCTGCAGCACACAAGCCAGAAGGTCGGCAACCTCGCCTTCCTGGACGTGACCGGCCGCATTGCCCAGACCCTGCTCAACCTGGCCAAACAGCCGGATGCCATGACCCACCCGGATGGCATGCAGATCAAGATCACCCGCCAGGAGATCGGCCAGATCGTCGGCTGCTCCCGTGAAACCGTCGGCCGCATCCTCAAGATGCTGGAAGAGCAGGAGCTCATCTCCGCCCACGGCAAGACCATAGTGGTGTTTGGTACCCGCTGACCGGGTTCCGCCGACGGCGCCCGCACAGCGCCGTTGGATAAAAAGGCTGCCCATGGCAGCCTTTTCCGATCCTCTCCCCTATAATCCCGAACGCCCCGCCGTCATGGCCTTCGCCAAGAGAACTCCTATGCACCTTCAATGCCCCCTTTGCCGCAGCCCCCTGCACCTTCATGCCGCCTCCCGCGGGGTCTATTGCGACAACAAGCACCACTTCGATCCCGCACCGGAAGGCTATCTGGACCTCATCCCCGGCAAGAAGAACCCCAAGGACAGCGACAGCCGGGCCCTGCTGCGCGCCAAGCGCCGCTTCCTGGAACAAGGCCACCAGCTGCCTCTGGTGGACGCCATGGCGAACCTGCTCGCTCCTCTTGGCGAGCGCGAGCTTGTCCACCTCGGCTGTGGCGAGGGGTACTACTGCCGTGCCCTGGCTGAGCGGCTGCCCGGCTGGCAGGTCGGCGGTTTCGATCTGGCCAAGAATGCCATCTTCGCCGCCAACAAGGCGCAACCGGAAGGCCAGTTCGTCATCGCCGACCCGGCGCGCGCCCCGCTGCTGCCAGGCACGGCCCAGGTGCTGCTGGTCAACGACCTCAAGGTCAAGACGGAACTCCTGGTCAGCTGGCTGGCGCCGGGCGGCTATCTGCTCCACGTGCAGCCAGGCCCTCGCCATCAGTGGCAATTGCGCGTCAGCCTCAATCCGGTGAGCATGGAACATCCCCTGAGTTGGCCCGCCCTCACCGGGCTTGTCAGTGTTGCCCAGCAACGCGCCCAGTTCAGTACGGCGCTGGATCAGGGCCTGCGCGAGCACATTCTGGAGACTAGTCGCCTCGGCTGGCGTGCCAGCGGCGAGCAGCGCCACGCCTTCACCCACCAGGGGCCCGACGCCCTCGAGCAGGATCTGCTGCTCAGCCTGTGGCAAAAACCGCTGTAAACCGGTGACAAACCATGAAAAAAGGCCCTGACGGGCCTTTTTGACAAAGCGAGTGCGCTTTTCCCCTGACAGGAAGAGACACCCGACCACGCAGCAAGACAAAAATGGGGCCCTCGGCCCCATTATTCATCACGGCAGATCAGTTGCAGCTCGCCGCGCCCTGATCGACCCAGACGGCGGCCTTGCCGGGCTCATCGCCCTTGGTCCAGTACTGGGCCTTCCACTTGCGGCCGTTGTGGCTGGTGACATCACCGCCGTTGTAGACCACTCCGGCATCCCAACCCAGTTGCACCTGGCTCACCAGTTTCCACTGATCGGCGGTGCGGCTCGGCTCGTTGCCCTGGGTCCAATACTTGGCCTGCCACACCAGTTGCTTGTGGCTCACCTTGTCATTGGTGTTGTAGACGGTACCTGCACTCCAGGCCGGATGGTTGGCCGCATCCGGATCGCTGGCCTCGCAGCCACCACCTGTACTGGCCGGCTTGACGGTCAGGCGGGTAACGGCCGTGGCATCCAGCGCCCCGTCGGTGACCACCAGGGTCAGATCGTAGGCCGTATCACTGGTCACGTTCGAACCCGTGACCACCAGGGTCGCGCTGTCCAGACCGGTGGCGCTAAGACCGGCCGGCACTGTCCACTGATAGCTCAAGGCATCACCATTGGGGTCGGAAGCGGTGGCCTTGATGCTCACCTGCTTGCCGGCCTCGACGGTCGCACTGGCCGGTACGCTGACCACGGGGGGCAGGTTCGGCTGCGGCGCCTTGTTGGTGACCACCACCTGATCCTTGGCCGAGAGCCCCTGATCGTCGGTCACGGTCAGCTCGAACACCAGATTGATGTCGCTGCTGACGGCATCCAGTACCACACGGGCCTTGGCCTGGGTGGCATCCAGCAGGCTGGCCTGGGGTCCGGAGACCTGTTTCCAGCTGTAGGTCAGCGCCCCGTTTTCCGGATCGTGGGAGGCACTGCCGTTGAGGGTCACCTCGGCCGGGCCGGTGGCACTCAGATCGCTGCCGGCATTGGCAACCGGCGGCTTGTTGACCGGCGGCAGCGTACCCTCGCCGTGGCCCAGCCCCTCGTGCATGGCGTTGAGGATGTCGCCGTTGTCCGCATCAATTTCCCAGGCGAACAGACCGCCGAGCTGGTTCGCCAGCACGTACTGCCCCTTGGCCTTGACCGAGCGGTCGTTGTCAAAGGTGATGAGGTCACCACTGCTGGCCTTGAAGACATAGGGGGCCTCGGCCGACTCGTCATAGCCCTGCTCCCAGCCTGCGCCCATGCGGTTGTTGACGATGTCGCGGTAATCCACCACGCCATTTTCCCAGGTACCGCTCACCGGTCCGGTGGCGGTGCCGGTGAAGGGGTTGCCGGCCTGGTAGTTCTTCACTCCGGTCCAGCCACGGCCATACATGGCCGCCCCCACCACTATCTTGCCCGGTGTCACCCCCTGACCCAGCAGCGCCTTGACGCCCTTGTCGGTGGTGTACTTGGTGGCCGGATCCCAGCTGGAGGCAAAGAGGTTGGTCTGGTGGGCCAGATTCGTCAGGTCGAAGGCGCCGCTGAAGTCGTAGCTCATCAGGAAGATGTGGTCCATGTACTGCTGGGCCGCCTGATAATCCACCTTGGCGATCTTGTCGCCTCCGGCGCTGATGGCCGAGGTCAGCTCATACTGGCGGCCGGTCTCGGCTTCCAGTTCATCGAGCATGGCTCGCAACTCCTTCATCAGCACCACATAGGTGGCGCCGTCATTCGGGCCGCCCAGGCTGGGGTTGGCCCCCTGTCCGCCCGGGAACTCCCAGTCGATGTCCACGCCGTCGAAGAATTTCCAGGTCTGCAGGAACTCTTTGACCGAGGCGACGAAGGTATCGCGCTTGGTCTTGTCACCCAGGAAATAGAAGGGATCGGAGAGGGTCCATCCGCCGACAGACGGCAGGATCTTGAGGTTCGGGTGGGCCTGCTTGAGAGCCATCAGGTTGCCGAAGTTGCCCTTGTAGGGCTCATCCCAGGCGCTGAGGTTGCCCTGGGACATCTGGATCGCCGCCCAGGGATCATGGATGGAGACCTTGAAGTCTTCGCGGCCCGCACAGGAGCGCTGCAACGCCTCGAAGCTGCCGGAGATCTCTTTGAGGCTGTCGTTGATGCCGTTGCCACCGCAGATGGGGGTGAAGCCGTAGAGGATATGGGTCAGGTTCTGGGCCGGGATCTTGTCCACGGTGAACTTGCGACCATAGACCCCCCACTCCACGTAGTAGGCCCCCACCACCTTGCCGGACTTGTTGGCGTAGGGCTTGTTGTTCTCCTTGAGGGGCGCATTGAGCGGCGCCAGGTGGCTGCCGTCGGTATCGGCGACCATCAGCTCCTTCTTGTCGGAGAGGGTGCAGCCATCGGCGTTGCACAGGGCCACCTGCATCTGGTAACGCCCCCCCTTGGTGACCTTGAAGTTGGCGGTACCCGCGGCGGAGGCCGGGCCTGACCACACCTCCTTGCCGTCGAGCAGTACCTTGGCGGTCTGTCCGACGTCACCGGACCAGAGGTTCCAGGTCACGCTGACGGGAGCGCCATCCTTGTGGACGGTCACCAGCTGGTTGTAGGCCGAAGCAGCCTGATTGACTTCAACGATGGCAAACTTGGTGGGGCCGGAGCCAATGGTGGGTTTGCCCGGGGCAGCGGCGAAGGCGGAGGTAGTGCAAAGCCCCCCGACCAGAAGCGCCAGCAGGGAAAGTTTTGGACTTAACATATTTGAACTTCCTTATTTCGTTATTGGAATTAACAACGAAAAAGGCAACGCAACCTGCCAGGTAACGCAGACAACATCGCAACCATGGCTTGGCCCATGGACGATACAACCTGTGGTGGCCCCGCTATCCTAGGTACGCAGACCCTTAGACCGGAAGCTTTGCGTCCCGGACTTTCATCCGGTTTGCCTTTTTGCACAACTTGATTTGCGACAAAAATAATCGCCGAATGACTATAGAGGAGAGTCGCTCGGCCGCCACCTGCCAAAAGTGACACCCAACAAGACTCAATTATCACCAAACTCGGTAAATTGCGACGAAAGAGGCGCCATCATCGGCGATCATGGCGCCTGGATGGCATCAAAAAAATGTTCAGCCAATGCTGGATTCTGTGAGACCAGTCACTGAACCGGCATCAGCAGGCTGTTCATCAGGGCGCGCAGCTTGAGAGGTTTGACCGGTTTGCTCACGTAGCCAAAGCCGTGCTCACGGATCTGTGCCTGCAACTCGCTCTTGCGATCCGCACTGATGATGATGCCGCCGATACCGTTGCCGTGGGCCAGCCTGATCATGTGCAGTGCCTGCAACCCGGTCTTGCCGTCATCCAGGTGATAGTCCGACAGCACCAGCGCAGGCAGGAAGCCGCCGCCGATGATCTCTTCCGCCTGCTCCAGGCTCTGGGCACAGCGCACCTCGCAGCCCCAGCGTCCCAGCAGCGAGGCCATGGCGATGAGGATATCCTCCTCGTTGTCGATGCAAAGGATCCTGACCCCTTCCAGCTGGCTGTCTCGCAGGGCCGGGGTCGTCACCTGGCTGGGGATGACGGGCCGGGTCGCGAGGTTCAGGGTGATGGCAAAGACGGACCCCGCTCCGGGCCAGCTGCGCAGGGAGAGCTGATGACCCAGCACCAGCGAAATGCCGCGGGCGATGGCGAGCCCGAGGCCAAGCCCCTGCTCCCTGGCGGTGCGGGAGTGATCGAGGCGGGAAAACTCGTCGAAGATCGCCTCCTGCTTGCCCTCCGGGATGCCGGGGCCGTTGTCCCACACCTCGATGCGCACCTTCTCCCCCATGCGGCGACAGCCGAGCAGCACCCGACCGCCGGGGTTGTAGCGAAATGCGTTGGTGAGGAAGTTCTGCAACACCCGCCGCAGCAAGCGCACATCGCTGTAGACCGCAAGGCGGCTCTCCACCACGGAGAACTGGATCCCACCGGCCTGGGCCAGCACGCCGAATTCCGCCTTGAGATTGTCCAGCACATCGCTCAGGGCGAAATCGAGCTTCTTCGCCTTGAACTTGCCCGCCTCAAGGCGCGAGATGTCCAGCAGATCCGTGATGAGATCCTCGGTCGCCCCCAGGGCGTCGTCGATGTGGCGAGCGATGCGGGCCGGTTCGTCCTCCGGGGGCAGCATCTCCAGCAAGGAGGAGGTAAAGAGCTTGGCCGCGTTCAGCGGCTGGGTCAGGTCGTGGCTCACCGCCGCCAGGAATCGGCTCTTGGACTGGTTGGCCCGCTCCACCTGCTGGTTTACCAGCAGCAGTTGGCGGTTGAGTTCGGAGAGCTCGTGGGTGCGCTCGGCCACCCGCGCCTCCAGGTGCTCGTTCGCTTCCCGCAGCACCCGCTCCGCCGCCCTGAACGGGGTGATGTCGGTGAAGGTCATGACAAAGCCCCCCGCAGGCATGGGGTTGCCCTGCATCTCGATGACCCGGCCATCGGGACGCTCCCGCGCCGAGACATGGGGGCTACCACGCTTCATGAAGGCAACCCGCCGCGCCACCTGGGCTTCGATGTCTCCCTGACCGCACAACCCCTGTCCGGCGTTGTAGCGGATGATCTCCTCGATGGAACGGCCCACCTGAATGAGACCGGGGGGATAGGAGAACAGCTCGATGTAGCGTCGGTTCCAGGCCACCAGCCTGAGCTCCCTGTCCACCACGGAGATCCCCTGCCCCATGTGTTCGATTGCCCCCTGCAACAGGCCGCGGTTGAAGCGGAACATGTCGGAGGCCTCGTCCACTATGGTGGCGATCTCCTCGAGCTGCATGTTGCGTCCCTGCAGGGCGGAGGCCAGCACCAGGCGGGCGGACGAGGTACCGAACACCCCGGCCAGCAGTCGCTCCGTGTGAGCGATGAGCTCGGCGGAGGCCTGCATCTGGGGCGCCAGGGTGCCTCCCCGCTCGCCGGCGAAGCGGCCGAAGGCCCGCTTGACGCGGCTGGAACCGACGAAGCGGGCCGCCAGCATCTCCAGCTCCTTCACCGAGACCCGCGCATGATAAAGCGCCGAGGTGTCCCGGCTCGTCTTGCCGACGAAGTTGGCGGCCTGCAGCCGCTCGCTCACCGCCGCCCGTGACAGCAGGGAGCCCGCCACATAGCCGACGAGGTTGAGCAGAAGACTCAGGAAGAGGCACCAGGCCCCCAGGCTCAGATCCCGCACCGCCGGCCAGTCTGGGGGCGCCAGCAGGGCTTCGAGGGGGGAGCCTGCCAGCAGTCCGCTCTCCGCCAGCAGGGTCACGAACCAGAGGCTAACCCCGAGGGCGAGCCCGAGATAGACGCCCTTGCGATTGCCATGACGCCAGTACAGGCCGAGCAGCAGGGCCGGTGCGAACTGGGCCACGGCCCCGAACGAGAGATAGCCGATGCGCGACAGACTGGTGAGATCCCCGAGCCAGAGATAGAGCGCCCAGGCCGCCAGCAAAATCAGCAAGATGGCACCCCGACGCACCTGCAGCAGCAACCGCATCAGGCGCTCGTCCCGCCCCTGTTGCCAGACCCGGCGCAGCAGGACCGGCAACACCAGATCGTTGCTCACCATGATGGCCAGGGCGATGGTGCAGACGATCACCATGCCGGTGGCCGCCGAGGTGCCGCCGAGAAATGCCAGCATCGCCATGCCGTCGAATCCGAGGGACATGGGGAGGCTTATCACATAGGTGTCCGAGGCCATATCTGCCCCGACCCACTGCTTGCCTGCCAGCGCCAGCGGCCAGATGAAGAGCCCCATCAGGAAGAGATAGAGGGGGAAGATCCAGCGGGCCCAGTGCAGATCCTGCCCCTGGTTGTTCTCCACCACGGTCACGTGAAACTGGCGCGGCAGGCAGATGACGGCGCACATGGCGATCAGGGTGTAGATGGCGAGCTCCAGCAGACTGCCCGGCGTCACCGCCACCACCGCATCGAGGAAGTCGCCCGCCACCAGAGTACGCGCCTCGCTCGGTCTGGCGATGATGAGCCAGAGCGCAAAGCCCCCCACCGCCATGAAGGCGAGCAGCTTGACCACGGACTCGAAGGCGATGGCCACCACCATGCCCCTGTGGTGCTCGGTGGCATCCAGGTTGCGGGTGCCGAATAGAATGCTGAACAGGGCCAGCAGCAGGGTGACCCCCAGCGCCAGCTCCGCCATGTTGCTGGTGGGACTGACCCCCGTGCTGTTGGCCATCAGCAGATCGAGCCCGGTGACGATCGCCTTGAGCTGTAGCACCAGATAGGGAAGTATCCCCATGACGGCGATGAGGCTGATCACCATGGCCAGGCGCTGGGACTTGCCATAACGGGCGGCAATGAAATCGGCGATGGAGGTGATGTGCTCGCGCTTGGCCACCAGGATGAGGCGGGCCAGCAGGCGCCAGCCAAACAGAAACACCAGCATGGGGCCCAGGTAGATGGGCACCGGCGACCAGGGGGATTCGCTGGCCTGGCCCACGGTGCCGAAGAAGGTCCAGGAGGTGCAATAGACCGCCAGCGACAGGCTGTAGAGCAGAGGCTGCCCCTTGGGGCGACGGCGCTTGTTCTTGTCCGCCACATAGGCGATGAGGAACAGCAAGCCCAGATAGGCGAGCGACAACCCGATCAGCAGCCATCCTTGGTGCATCTCTCTACTTCCCTTGTCCAGATAAGTCGGAGGCCTGCCGCGCCAGAGACCGGCAGACCTGTGTCATCTGCCCTGTTCAGGGCTCTCTTCACGCAGCCGCAACACGAAGACCGGCAGCACTACCAGCACCATGATAAAGAAGATGCCGCCTCCCAGCGGCTCGAACAGTACGCCGCAGATAGCCATCAGGGCCGCCACCGTCATGCCAAGGCCCAGGGCCGCATAGAGCGCCTGGGTGGGGATCTGCTGCTCCGCGGGCAACTGGCGGGTCATGAAGCGGATGGCGCCGAGGTGACTGACGCAGAAGGTGACCCCGTGCAGCAGCTGGCCGAGCACCAGCACCGCCAGGTCGGTAGAACTGCCGAGCAGCACCCAGCGCACCACGCAGCCAAGGGCCCCTACCAGAAACAGGGTCTGGGCGCCGAAGCGCTGGAGGAAGCGCTTGTCCGCGGCGAACATGGCGATCTCCGCCACTACTCCCAGAGCCCAGAGATACCCGATCAGGGTGCCACTGTAGCCGGCGCTCTTCCAGTAGATGGCGCTGAAACCGTAGTAGGCCGCGTGGCTCCCCTGCAGCAGGGCGGTGATGAGCAGGAAGCGGCGCACCGGGGCCGACCTGAGCGTGACGAGCAGCGAGGCCTTGGCCCGCTCCCCTTGCAGCTCCTGGGGGGCGGGTCGCAGCGGCAGCAGGCTGAGCCCCAGCATGATCAGCAACCCGGCCACCATGGTGTGCAGCACCCAGTCGCTGCCAAAGTTGCCCACCAGGGCCCCCACCAGGGTGGAGGCGACGATAAAGGCAAAGGAGCCGCACAGCCGCACCTTGCCGTAGTCGAGGTGGGTCTGAACCACCATGCGGGTGGCAAGCGCCTCTCCCATGGGCATCAGGGTCGGGTAGATGAAGTTGGCCGCGAGGGTCAGCACCACCAGCCACCAGAGGCTGTGGCCCAGATAGAAACCGAGGAAGGCCAGCAGACTCAGCAGACAGAGCAGCCGGGTGACGGGCAGCAACTGGCCGGCCCCCTTGACTCGCCCCATCACCATTAGGTTGCCGGCAAAGCGGATGGCCATGCCCACCCCCAGCAACAGCCCTATCTGTTCAGTACTCACCCCGATGCCTTCCAGCCAGAGCGACCAGAACGGCAGGTAGGCGCCATAAACGAAGTAGAAGGCGCCAAAAAACAGGGCTAACCAGGAGAACGCGGGCATAGAGGCTCGGGCTGCATGACAAGGGGCACAAATGATAACCGATTTCGGGACGGGGATCCCCAGGCGGCATGACAGATAAAAACCATAAATATCAATAAAGTTGAACCTTTGTCACATCCCCCTGTCTATTGGGTAACACCGCTTCCTGATGAGTGTTGCAATCCTTCCACCCGCCCCTGGCGGGTTTCTTTTTTGCAGACGCCGACCTTCATGACAAAAGGGGCCCGAGGGCCCCTTTTCCTTCATGCTGGTCGACGACCATCAGAACACGTACTTGACCCGTGCACTGAGGTTGCGGCCAGGCTCGGTCTGCTTGCTGGTATCCGCGGTGGCGGCAAGGCCGGTGATGCTCTCGTAGCTCACGTACTCCTTGTCAAACAGGTTGAATACCCCCACGTTGAGCTGCAGGTCCTGCACCGGCTTGAACTGGGCATAGAGATCCACCACGCCCCAGCCTGCGCTCTTGATGTTGTCGTTGCCTCGCGCATCCTTGCCCACCTTGTCCATGTCGTCGGCAAAGCGCAATGCGGTGTTGATGTTCCAGTTCGGCTGCTCCAGACGCACCCCGACGCTGCCGTTCAGGGGGCTCAGGCTGTTGATGTAGTTGCCCTCGCCATCCTTGCCCTCGATGTAGGCCAGGTTGCCCCAGACGTTGACCAGCTCGTTCAACCAGTAGTCCGCCTTGGCCTCGGCCCCCTTGGTGGTCGCCTTGTCCAGGTTCTGGTACTGATAGAGGGCGGTACGGCCTTCGGTGCCCACGGCCGTCAGCTCGATGAAGTCGTCGAACTTGTTGTAGAAGGTGGCCACTTCATAGCTGAACCCGCCACGGCTGCCGCGCACCCCCAGATCGATGCCGTCGCTGCTCTCTGGCTTGAGGTTCGGGTTGGGCTCGATGCGATAGCCATACGCCTGGTGGTTCAGGGTGGAGAAGGCGTTGTCATACATGGGCGCCTTGAAGCCGTGGCTGTACTGGGCGAACAGGTTCGCCGCCTCATGCGCCTTGAATACCAGCCCCAGCTTGGGAGAGAACTCCCCTTCGGAGATCTTCTTCATGTTCTCGCCGGTGTAGGCGGGATCCTCGTCCGGGGTCATCTTGTAGTAGTCGTAACGCACGCCCGGGGTCAGCACCCAACGCTCGCCGAACTTGATCTCGTCAAAGGCCCAGAGCGCACTGCGCTCGCTAGTGGTGGAGGGGAAGCTCAGCTCGTTGTAGCCAACGAAGTCACCCGGAACGGTCGGCCCCTTGAAGCGGGTGCGCTCGTTGTCGGTATGCTCGTATTCCAGGCCCCAGGCCAGACGCTGGCTGGCGAGCGCCTTGTTGAACTTCACCTGGGCGCCCAGGCTCTCCTGCTCGAAACCGTTGTGATCCAGGGAGTTCTTGGTCACATAGGGGTTGCCCGGCATGACCGGATACTTGGACGAAGCGTACTGATCCAGGGTCTGCTTGGCGCGGCTGTAGTAGATCTTGCTGTCCACGCGATCCGCCCAGGGGGCGTTCAGGGCGAGGCCATGATCCAGTACCAGGGAGAGGTTGTCGGTCTCCTTGTCGGTAATGGGCTGGTTGAAGACGGAGCCCGCCTTGGTCAGATCGATGGCATCCGGATCCTGCCCCTCGGTGAAGTAATCCACCGTCAGTTTCAGGAACTGATCATCGGAGAGATTCCACTTGCTCTTGAACAGCACGGCCTGGCTGACGATGTCGAACTCGTTCTTGTCGCCGTCATAATTCTGGGTGACACCGCCATCGCGCCATGTGTAGCGCAGCAGGTTCTCGACTTCCCCGGTGCGCAGCGCCCCCGTGATGCCGGCCATTCTCTGGTGGCTGCTGGAGGCATAACCCGTGGTCGCATCCAGATAGCTGTCGCGGCCCTTGAGGAAATCGCCAGCATCCTTGGTGGTGATGGCAATGACGCCTCCCAGAGCATCGGAACCGTAAGCGGCAGAGGCCGGCCCTTTGGCCACTTCCACCTGCTTGATCATGTCGGTGTCGAAGTAGGTCTGACCCACGCCGCCATTCTTGTAGGCATCGTTCTGGCGCACACCGTCCTGCACCACCTTGACCCGGTTTTCGCTCATGCCGCGAATGGTGAAGGTCTGGGTATCTCCTGCGCCTCCCTGCACGCTCACCCCGGGCTCATAGCGGAACAGATCGGCGACGTTGCTGACGACCTGCTCTTCAATCTGCGCCGAGGTAATGACGGCGATGGGACCGGAAACATCTTCCAGCTTCTGTTCCATCCGTGAGCCGCTGACGACCATGACTTCATCGGCTTTCTTGTCTGCGGCGAAAGCGGGGGAGATCAGCCCGGCCGCCACGGCGAGGGCTATCAGGGAGGGGGTGTTGTTGTGCGCCACTGCAAAGTCCTTATTGAGAATTATTATCAAGCGGAAGGCATATTACCCCGCCAGGGACAAAGATCAATAATAAA
The DNA here is from genome assembly GCF_040908115.1 of Aeromonas sp. R7-1. Taxonomy (NCBI): domain Bacteria; kingdom Pseudomonadati; phylum Pseudomonadota; class Gammaproteobacteria; order Aeromonadales; family Aeromonadaceae; genus Aeromonas; species Aeromonas sp. R7-1. The sequence continues at coordinate 17,148 of NZ_JBFODD010000046.1, forward strand.
GTGAATCATTCTCATTTCACTTTATCATCATTCCCCCTTACACTGGCGCCACTTTTTGCTCGCCATGCCGCCATCCCATGGTGCAGCCTTTTCCCATCCCCTGTTTCGTGAGTGAGTAACCATGATCCGACGACTCCCCCTGCTCGCCCTGCCCCTGCTGCTGGCCGCCTGCGCCACCACGCCGCAGAACACCCCACCCGAGACCCTCTATCACGCACAGCTCGATACGGCCCAGGGGCAGGCGCTGACCTTCGAGCAGGCGGTGGCCCGGGTGGCGGATGCCGACATCGTGCTGGTGGGGGAGCTTCACACTCACCCGGCCATCCATCTGTTGCAGGCCCGTCTGCTGGCAGGGCTTGACGAGATGTCGCAAGCCGATGGCCGGGCCCTGGTGCTCTCCATGGAGCAGTTCAGCCGCGCCGATCAGCCGGTGCTGGATGCCTACCTGGCCGGACGCATCGGCGAATCGGCCCTCATTCGAGATGGCCATGCCTGGCCCAACTACCAGAGTGATTACCGCCCTCTGGTGGAGTTCGCCAAGGCGCAGCACCTGCCAGTGATCGCCGCCAATGCCCCCAAACCCCTGGTGAGCTGCGTCGGTCAGGAGGGATCGGCCTGGCTCGACAAACTGCCGGCCAATCGCCGCAGCCAGCTTGCCCGCGAGCTGACTCTGGGGGATGACGGCTACCGCCAGAAGTTCATGGCCTCCATGCACCATGGGGATGCGGACGGCAACGCCCGTCGCTTCGCCGCCCAGACCAGCTGGGACGACACCATGGCCGAAAGCATGGTGGATTATCTGGGCAAGCATCCCGGCAGGCGCATCATGCATATCGCCGGCAACTTCCACGTGGAAGGGGGGCTCGGGATCGCCAGTCGCATCGCCAGCCGCAATCCGGCACTCAAGGTGGCACTCATCGTACCGCAAACCGGTGACGAGACAGCCCCCGGGAGAGACGCAGACGTCAGGGTCCACATCGCTCCCCTGCCGGAACGCTGGCTAAATGCAAAGGAAATGAAGCAAGATATGGGCGCACTGCATCAATCCCGAAGCCGTGACTGCAGCCAATGGTTGCAACCCTCAAAATAGCCCAAGGATTTCATATGGATGTGTTACTCGTCATCGACATGCAACAGGGGTTGTTCGATAACCCCCGCCATCAGGATGCCCAGGTCATCGCCAACATCAATCGTCTGGCCGATCGCGTGCGGGGCCAACACGGACGGGTCATCTATGTGCAACACGACGAACCGGGTTCCGAGCTGGAACCTGGCAGTGCGGGCTGGCAACTGCACGCCGATCTGGCCCCGTCTCCCCACGACAGCCGGGTGCGCAAGACCGCCTGTGACAGCTTCCTCGACACCGAGCTCGGCTTCCTGCTGGCAGAGCAGTCGGTAGACAGACTGCTCATCTGCGGCTGTGCCACCGACTTTTGCGTCGATACCACGTTGCGCAGCGCCGCCGCCAGGGGCTTTGACGCCTTTGCGGTGACCGACGCCCATACCACGGCGGACAGGCCGCACCTGAGTGCGGAGCAGATCATCCAGCACCACCACTTCATGTGGCGGCATCTGAGCCTGCCTCAAGGCAGAAGCGTGACCCTGCTCACGACGGATGAGCTGCTGGCCACCATTCAACCCGAGCGGGCGTGTTAAGCTGCCCGTCCTGATGTGAACACCCGATTGGAGTCTTGTGTGCGTCTACTCTCTGCCGTTGCCCTCACGCTGCTGTTACCGGCGCTCACCGCCTGCTCCGGCTTGCCGGGGGCAGCACCCGATGGCCCGGCCCCCCTGTTCCACACCCATATCAGCGACGACGGGAGCAAGCGCTTCACCTTTGAGGCCGCCCCTCTCGACGTCCTGCCCACCCGGTTGCAGGAGGGAGATGACAACCGGCTGAGCCGCCGCGACAAGAGCCTGCTGGAACGCCGGGAAGCCCTGCAGGACGAGCAGCTCACCCAGATGCTGGCCACGCGCAAGTATTGCCGAAGCGGCTATATCGTCCTCAGCCAGACCTCCTGGAAGATCCGCGGGGAATGCAACGAAAGCGCCACCCAGGCCGATCGCGATGCCTTCCCCAACCAGGCAGGCTGGCAGGAGTAACCCGGGACATAACAACAAAACGGGCAGCCCAGGCTGCCCGTTTCTCATCTCGCTAACTGTCCCCTCAAACGGGTTCATCCGCCGGGCTGGTCAGCTCGGCGCCGTTGTCGATGCGTTTGTGTCCTTCCACCAGGTGAACGAAGTCAACCAGCTCGTCGCCGGAGACACGGAATGCCTGACCGAATCCCTTGACGAACAGTCCCTGCTCGGGCTTGAGCCGAAACAGCACGAAGTCCTTGAGGTTGGAGAGCCCTTTGACGATCTCGCCGAAACGCCCTTCCAGCGCCGCAACGGCCTTCTCCCAGCGTGCGTCGTCGCGCGCCACCACCTCGGCGACCGCATCGAAGGTCAGACGCTTGCGGGCAAACAGCTCGCGGGCCCCGGTTTCGTCCTCGATCAGCATCAGCGATACCTTGGGCACCTGTTGCAGGTTGCGGGCGTGGCGAGCTATCTCGGAGATGAGCACATAGTATCCATCTTCCTGCAGCACGAAGGGGGCATAGCTGGCATTGGGGTTGCCTTCGCCATCTACAGTGGCGAGCTGCAGGGTACGGCAACCGTCGCGGAACTCGCGGATCTCCGGTTGCAGGCGGTTTTGCAGGCGCTCCTGACGTTCACTCATGCTTTCACTTCCTCTTGATACTGACGGCGCAGGGCCATGAAACGCTCCACCTGCTCAGGCAGCAGTTGACGCTGCTCGTCCCGGCCCAGGTAGATCTTGAAAATGCAGCGGCCACTGTGGCCGAAGAACTGGAAGGAGTGCCCCTCCTTGCCCATGAAGAGCTTGCTGACCAGGGCGATGCCCGCCACGTTGTCGAGCTTGAGGTGGCCGTGCAGTTCGCCGTCCCGCCCCATCAGGTTGTAGTAGCCGCGCGCGTTCTTGCCCTTGGGGAAGGGAGCCTTCACCTCGAAGATGGATCCATCGGATTCGACGATGGTGGTCACCTGACCCCAGTTGGACAAGTCCGCCAGCAGGGCTTCGGCCTCCCCGGCCGGCACTTGCGTCATCAGGGCGGCAGGCAGATGGCGTACCACCTCCCACTCGCTGACGGCCAGCTCGGTGGCGAGGGTGGATGGGTGGGCGCTGGGGTCTTGCTCCAGCAGCGCGTGAATGCGTTGTGCAATGCTCATCGGTTCTCCCTGGATGATCTGGCGATGGTGCTCGGTGTCGCGGCGGATACTGTAATAAAGCGCCCCAAGTAACGCAATTGATAATCGCTTTCATTCTCAGTGCATTTTGATGGGCGACTTGATATTCTCGGCGGCAACCCTATTTCATTCACCCTTCGGAGGTTCGCATGGGCCGTCGTTTTGCCCTCGCATTCAGCCTGCTCGGCTGTGCCCTTTCCCTCTCTTCCCCATCCGTCATGGCGGGGGAGCGTATCGTCAGCATAGGCCCGGCCACCACGGAACTCATCCTGGCGCTGGGGGGCGAGCAGAGCCTGGTCGCCACCGATGTCAGCAGTCCGGAGCCCAGAGGCGTGCCCAAGGTCGGCTATCACCGTGCCCTCGCCGCCGAAGGGATCCTGAGTCTCTCTCCGACCCTGGTGGTCGGCAGCGACGAGATGGGCCCGAACAGCACGCTTGATCAGTTGCGCCGTGCCAACGTCAAGGTCGAGGTCATGACCACAGCCCCTACGCTGGCCAACCTCAACGAGCGTATCGACACCCTGGCCCATCTCTTGGGTGACCAGGCGGCAGGGAGCAAGCTCAAGGAGGAAATTGCCGCCCAAAGCGACACCCTGGCGGCGCAGGCGAAGCAGAACAAGCCCCTCAAGGTCGCCTTCCTGCTGCTGCACAAGGGTCAGCCCACCAGCATCGCCGGCGGCAACACCACCGCCAGCGCCCTCGTCACCCTGGCGGGCGGCGTCAATCCGGTGACTGGGCTCCACGACTACAAGCCCGTTTCCACCGAATCCCTCATCGAGCTGCAACCTGATCTGGTGCTGGTGAGCGGCCGCGACTGGCAGCAGTATCAGGATCCCGACGCCGTCCTGAGCCAGGTGCCCGCCCTGTCAGCCACCCCGGCAGGCAAGAACAAGGCCATCCACGCCATCGACGGACATGCCCTGCAAGGGGGCCTCAGCCTTCGTTCCCTGCAACAGGCGAACCAGATCGCCCAGTGGATCAAGCAGGGTTCCTGATGCGCCTGCCTCTGCCCTGGCTGCTCGCCCTGACCGGCTGCGCGCTGGCGTTGCTGCTGGTCGGGTCCCTCGCGACCGGCCCCATGTCCCTCTCCCTTGGCGAGAGCCTGCGCGCCCTGTTTGCCGGACCACAGAGCGGGATTGAGGCTCACAAATTATTGATCGTGCAGGAGATCCGTCTGCCACGAACCCTGCTCTGCATCGCCGTGGGGGGCATTCTCGGCCTCTGCGGCGCCGTCATGCAGGGACTGTTTCGCAACCCCCTGGCAGACCCCGGCATCATAGGGGTGTCGGGCGGGGCGGCACTCGGCGCGGCCCTGGCCATCGTGTTGCTCGCCCCGTTGGGCTCGCACCTGCAGAGCCTGCTCGGCCTGGGGTTGCTGCCCCTGCTCGCCTTTCTCGGCGGAGCCCTCACCACCACCCTCGTCTATCTGCTGGGTACCCGGGAAGGGGGCACCTCGGTCACCGTGATGCTGCTGGCCGGGGTGGCCATCACGGCGCTCTCCGGCGCCGTCATCGGACTGCTCACCTATCTCGCCGACGATCAGATGCTGCGCAACCTGAGCCTGTGGCAGATGGGCTCCCTGGCGGCAGGCAAGCCGGTCGATGTGACGCTGGCGCTGCTGACCCTGGCCGCTTTGCTGCTGTTGTTCATGCGCGATGCCAATCCCCTCAACGCCCTGCTGCTGGGAGAGGGAGAGGCCCGGCATCTGGGGGTGAACGTGCAGACGCTGAAGCGTCGCCTCATCCTGCTCACCGCTGCCGGTGTCGGCGTGGCGGTGGCCGTGGCGGGCATGATCGGCTTTGTCGGCCTGGTGGTTCCCCATCTGGTACGGCTGCTGGCCGGTCCCAACCATGTCCGCCTGTTGCCGCTGTCTGCCCTGCTGGGGGCTGGCCTGCTGCTGGGGGCCGACATGCTGGCGCGTACCCTGCTCGCACCGGCCGAGCTGCCGGTCGGCATCATCACCGCCCTGCTGGGTGCCCCCTTCTTCATCTGGCTCTTGGTCAAGAGCCGCCGAACCCTGTAACAGGAGATCGTCACCTTGCCCGGATCCCCCTCCCCCCTGCTCAGTTGCCGGGGTCTTCGCCTCAGTCGTGGCAACCGGCTTATCCTGGACAGCCTGGATCTCGACCTGCATGCCGGCAGCCTGACCGCCCTGCTCGGCCCCAACGGGGCGGGCAAAAGCTCACTGCTCAAGTGCCTGACCGGCGAGCTGGAACATGAAGGGGAGATCCACCTGTTCGGCCAGACCCGCAGGGGGTGGGCCGGCAACGCTCTGGCCCACCGGGTCGGTGTGCTGCCGCAAAGCTCCTCCTTGAGCTTCCCCTTCCTGTGCGAAGAGGTGGTGGCCATGGGTCGGCTGCCCCACAGCGAGCCTGCCAGCCGGCGCGACGAAATAGTCCGCGCCGCCATGACCCACGCCGGGGTCGACCATCTGGCGAACCGCCTCTATCCCGGCCTCTCCGGCGGGGAGCGTCAACGGGTGCAGTTCGCCCGGGTGCTGGCCCAGATCTGGCAGGCCCCGGAGGAACCGCAGCAAGCGCGGCTGCTGCTGCTGGACGAGCCCACCTCGGCGCTGGATCTCAAATACCAGCACCAGTTGCTCGCCATGGCCCGGGCGCTGGCCGGTCGCAACACCGCCGTGCTGGTGGTGTTGCACGACCTCAATCTGGCAGCCCGCTACGCCGATAGGCTGGTGATGCTGGAGCAGGGCAGGCTGATGGCTGACGGCAACGCAGGCGAGGTGCTGACCCCGGCGCTCATCGCGCGACTCTACGACTACCCTGCACAGGTGATCCACCACCCCGAGAGTGGCGTTCCCATGGTGGTGTGACACCCAGGGGCAGATAGCAACAGAGCGCCATCAGGCGCTCTGTCTTTTTGCGGTATCCAGCCTTGGGCTGACCAGCAGGGCAATCCCCCTGGGCACATCAGGCTATCTGGTAGCGCCCCGGCTTGTGATTGAGTGTCAACACCAGATTACAGATGATGGCGGCCACCACGGAAAGCACCAGCAGCCAGAGGGAGACCACGAAGAAAGAGGCGACCACGATGGCGCAATCCAGCCCCATTTGCAGCTTGCCTGCCCGCACACCCCATCTGTCCTGAATGAAGAGCGCCAGGATGTTGAAGCCCCCCAGGCTCGCCTTGTGGCGGAACATGATGAGCAGTCCCATGCCGATCAGGGTGCCGCCGATCAGCGCCGCATAGACGGGTTCGATCTTGCCGATTTGCAGCACGGCGTTGAGGTGATCCGTCATGAAGGAGACGGTGGCCACGGCGGCAAAGGTATTGAGGGTGAAGCGCGGCCCCATTCTGAGCCAAGCCAGGGCATAGAAAGGCAGGTTCATGGCGAAGAACAGCAGGCCGAAGCTGATGCCGGTCACCTGTTGCAGCAGCAGCGCCAGGCCGGCGGTGCCACCGGTGAGCAGGCCGACCTGATGGAACAGGAAGATGCCGAGGGAAACGAAGCCTGCTGCGGTCAGCAAGGCGAGCACATCCTCATAGAGCGGGTGCGCAGAGCGTGAAGTGTTGTCCATAACCAGGTATCCAGTCGCGAAGCAAGAGAGTGTTGGCCGCCCGTCGGGCGGAGCGAGCCCCGTTAACCGGGGCTTCGTTATGCCGACAGTCTCCAATTTGAGTGAGATGGATCACAAGTCCCGCCCTTCACGCGCCAAAATGGTGCGCGTCATCCAGGCGTTACAATCCTTGCACCAAAATGTCCCACACTCACCGCCGGCCTGATGCTGAAAAACCTGAAACGGGCCGCTGCCCCCGCGCCCGAATCGTTCTAGAATGAGTCGCTTGTCACTGCCAGCGGAACAACAGCGGATGAGAGTCACCGTATTCGGAATAGGTTATGTCGGGTTGGTTCAGGCCGCCGTACTGGCGGAGATGGGTCACAAGGTGGCCTGCGTGGATGTGGATGCCGACAAGGTCGCGGGCCTGAAAGAGGGGCGCATTCCCCTCTTCGAGCCCGGCCTCGCCCCCCTGGTGCAGCGCAACCATCAGGCCGGTCGCCTGATCTTCACCACAGACCCGGCCCGGGCGGTGGAGTTTGCCGAGCTTATCTTCATCGCGGTCGGAACGCCGCCGGACGAGGACGGGTCTGCCGACCTCCATCAGGTAATGACGGTGGCGGACACCATAGGCCGCCTGATGCAAGGGGGCAAGGTGGTGGTCAACAAGAGCACTGTGCCTGTCGGCACCGCCAGCCGGGTACGGCGACACATTGCGGAGCGCCTCGCCGACCGTGGTCTCGACCTTCCGCTCGACGTGGTCTCCAACCCCGAATTTCTCAAGGAGGGCGCCGCCGTCGCCGACTGCCTGCGGCCGGATCGCATCATCATCGGCACCGACTCCGATCACGCCTTCTCCCTGCTGGAGGAGCTCTACGCCCCCTTCAACCGCAAGCGAGACCGCATCCTGCGGATGGATGCACGCAGCGCCGAACTGACCAAGTACGCCGCCAACGCCATGCTGGCGACCCGCATCTCCTTCATGAACGAGATGGCCACCCTGGCCGAAGCCCTGGGCGCCGATATCGAGGAGGTGCGCAAGGGTATCGGTGCCGATCCGCGCATCGGCCACCACTTCATCTACCCGGGCTGCGGTTATGGCGGATCCTGCTTCCCCAAGGATGTCAGGGCGCTGATCCACACCGCGAAGGAGGCGGGGTGCGAGACCCCCCTGCTGCGCTCGGTGGAGCAGGTCAACGAGGCGCAGAAGCACAGGCTCATGACCCGGCTGCACCACCATTTTGGTGCCAGTCTGTCGGGGCGCACCTTCGCGTTATGGGGACTCGCCTTCAAACCCAATACCGACGACATGCGCGAAGCCCCGAGCAGGGTGCTGATGGAGGCGATCTGGGCGGCAGGAGGCAAGGTGCAGGCGTTCGACCCCGAGGCCATGACCGAGGCCGCCCGCCTCTATAGCCAGCGGGCAGATTTGCTCCTGTGCGACACCCAGGAAGCCGCCCTTCAGGGGGCCGATGCCCTGCTCGTCTGCACCGAGTGGCAACAGTTCCGCGCACCGGATTTCGACCTGCTTCGCCAGACCCTGAAGCAGGCCATCATCTTCGACGGCCGCAACCTCTATGATCCGGCCCGTCTACGCCAGCGCGGTTTCACCTACTATGCCATCGGCCGTGGCGACAGCCTGGCTCATCAGGAGGAGCGATGAAGTACCTCGTCACCGGCGCCGCCGGGTTTATCGGATTTCATGTGGCGCGCAGGCTCTGTGGCGACGGCCATCAGGTGGTGGGGATAGACAACCTCAACGACTACTACGCGGTGAGTCTCAAGGAGGCGCGCCTCGCCCTGCTCACGCCTCTACCCGGCTTTCGCTTCGAACACCTCGATCTCGCGGACCGCGCGGCCATGGCCTCGCTCTTTGCCCACGAGCAGTTTGACCGGGTGATCCATCTGGGGGCCCAGGCCGGGGTGCGCTACTCCCTGGACAACCCCTTCGCCTACGCCGACAGCAACCTCACCGGCCACCTTACCGTGCTGGAGGGGTGTCGCCAGACCCGGGTGCAACATCTGGTCTATGCCTCCTCCAGCTCGGTCTACGGGCTGAACGAACAGATGCCGTTCAAGCCGTCCGATGGGGCGGATCATCCCGTCTCCCTCTATGCGGCGAGCAAGAAGGCGGGGGAGCTGATGACCCACTCCTACTCCCATCTCTACGGCCTGCCCACCACCGGGCTGCGCTTTTTCACCGTCTACGGCCCCTGGGGCCGGCCCGACATGGCCCTGTTCAAGTTCGTGCGCGCCATCCTGAACGGCGACCCCATCGACCTCTACAACCAGGGCCAGCTCAGCCGGGATTTCACCCATGTCGACGACATCGTCGAGGGGATAGTGCGCATCTCAGACAGCCCCCCCGCGGGCGATGCCCACTGGCAGGGGGCCCCGGACGCCAGCCCGGCCCCCTATCGCCTCTTCAACATCGGCAACGGCAGCCCGGTCAGGCTGCTGGACTTCGTGGATGCCATCGAGTCGGCCCTCGGCAAACGGGCCATCCGCAACATGCTGCCCATGCAGCCCGGCGACGTGCTCGCCACCTGGGCCGACACCCGCTCGCTGTTCGACGCCACGGGCTATCGCCCCCGTGTCGGGCTCAAGGAAGGGGTAGACAGCTTTGTCCGCTGGTATCGGGACTACTACCGGGTCTGAGCCAAACGAGGTGGCAGGGTCCCCTGGCTCGCGACCCTGCGCTCAGGATGAAGGGGTATAGCTGAAGGGCACCATGGTGGGGGAGAGCCCACGACAGGCGGGTTTGAGGGCCTGCGGGCCTGCCAGCAGCCAGTCGGTGCGGTGACGGTTGCCGAGGTTTTCCATCTTCGCGGAGTCAAAACACCTCACCATCAGGTCGGCGCTCCCCAGTACCCAGCGCCCGGGGGCAGCCCCTATCCAGGCGGCAGCTTCCCTGGCCTGCTCCCCGTCTCCCATCAGATAAGGGTAATGTTTCACTGGTTGCAGGCTAAACAGCAGATGTTGCTCTTTGAAGCCCGCCAGCAGCAGCTCATCCCCCGCAGGCACCCTCTGCGCCGCCAATGCCATGACTCCCTGAGGGGTGCGCACCTCGTTGAGGCGCACGCTTATCCAGCAGGAGTAGATCAGCCACCCCACTGCCAGGGAGCTGAGAATGGCGGTCAGTGGCGCCCGGCGAAGCCAGGCATTGATCAGCAGCAAGGATCCCCCCAGCACCAGCAGGGGAAGCCAGGGATCCGGCCCCAATTCCCCCAGACGGCTGGCCACTCTGTCGCTAAATGCCAGCACCAGAGCCCCCACCAGCCCTGCCCCCCCCAGCAGCCAGCCGAGCCCGGCCAGCAGTCGCCCCGGCCAGACCCGGACCAGCAGGGTGCCGATGAAGGGTGCGGTCAGGAGCGCCAGGGCGGGCGTACCGGGCGTGATGTAGACGCCCCGCTTGCCCGGCGAGCAGGAGAAAAACAGCACCACCAGCACCAGATAACCCAGCAGCAGCAGGATACGCCTGTCCTGCGCCCGGATGGCGCGCCGCCAGGCCACCACCAGCCAGGGCAACAGCAGGGAGAGCGGCAGCCAGAACGGCGGGATCACCGAGGTGAGGTAGTACCAGAAGGGTTTGACGTGATGCCAGGCGCTGGTATAGCGAGTCACCGTCTGGCGCAGCAGTATGTTATCTCTGTAGGCCAGCAGGAGGGGATCTCCGCTTCGGGTCACGGCCTCCAGCATGGGGACCAGCCAGAGGCCCATCGCCAGGGCCATGGCCAGCGGCCCGAGCAGGGCCTTCAGCCAGGCTGACAAGGGCGCGGCGCGGATTTGTGCCCTGTGGGTCCAGAGCGCGGGAAGCAGCACCAGCAGGGCCAGTACTCCCACCCCCTTGGTGATGACGCCAAGCCCCGCGGCAAACCAGCCGAGCCAGTACCAGCGCCACCCGCCACCACAGAGGAGGAAGCGCAGAAAACCATAGAGACCGAGGGTGATGAAGAAGGTGACTAGGCCGTCGATCTGGGCCGTCTTGGCCTGCAGGGTAAACTGGACGGTAAAGAGCAGCAGCAAGCCCGCCAGAAATCCCGTCGCCGGATCCCACAGGCGGCGCCCCAGATCCCACACCAGCAAGATGGTCAGCAAGCCAGACAGCAGGGAGGGCAGCAGAAAGGCCACCTTGATGGAGCCAGTCAACACATAACCGATCGCGATCCCCCACATAAACAGCGGCGGCTTGTCCGGATAGAGCTCCCCGCCGCGCATGGGGAAGAGCCACTGGCCACTTTCCACCATCTCCCGGGCGATCAGGGCGAAACGCGGCTCGTCCGCCGGCCAGGGGTCCCGCAGACCCAGCCCGGCCCCCAGCACCACCAGCGCGATCAGCAGCAACCAGCCAAGGGACGTCTGATTGAGCAGGGTGCGATCACTCACCATGACGGGCCTCCCCGGTCACTGCCTTGTCCCGCCGCCAGCCCCGATGCTGGATATCGAGATAGAGGCTGTAGAGCGCGGTGAAGGTGGGGAAGAGGTTTTGCAGCACGCCGACGGAGTCCTGCTTGGGAGAGAAGGTGAAGTAGCTGAGCGTCATCAGGCTGCCGATCACGCTCATGTACCAGAACAGGCGCGGGATGACGGGTCGTCCCGCCCGCCTGGACGCCAGAAACTGCACCAGCCAGCGTCCGCCGAACATCAGCGCCCCCGTGTAGCCGATCAGCTTCCAGCCGGTGACATGCACCCCGGTCCAGTCCAGCCAGTCGATGGGGGTAGACAGCCAGGCGTCCATCACTCCAGCATCTCCCGGATTTCAACCACCTTGGATCGACGCTGCAACCACCAGACCCCGACCACGTCCACCAGCCCGACCCAGAGCCGGTTCCAGACCCCGTATTTGGAGATGCCCGCCTGGCGTGGCCTGTGGTTGACCGGCCAGGGCGCCATGCGCCCCCCTTGTGCCTGGATCAGCGCGGGGATGTAGCGGTGCATGTGATTGAAGGCGGGCAGTTTCAGATACCAGTCGCGACGCACCACCTTGAGCCCGCAGCCGGTATCCGGAATGCCGTCGCGCAGCAGCAGGTCGCGAAAGCCGTTGGCCAGCTTTGAAGAGAGGCGCTTGACCCAGTCGTCACGGCGGTTGACCCGGTGGCCGATGAGGCCCACCTGGTATGGATCGCTCTGGTAGCGGCGCATCGCCTCCTCCAGCATGGCGGGAATGTCGGCGGGATCGTTCTGACCATCGCCGTCGAGTACCACCAGCCAGTCGCCACGCCCGTGGCGCACTCCGCTCAGCACCGCCATGCTCTGGCCCACGGCATGGACATGACGTAGCACCTTCAGCCTGGTGAAACGCGTCTGCAAATCGCGCAGTACCACATGGCTGTCGTCCACACTGCCATCGTCCACATAGATCAGTTCGTACTCGAACCTGCCCCCAAGGGCGGCATCTATTTCGCCGACAAGCGGGGCCAGATTATCCCGCTCATCCTTGGCAGGCACCACGACAGAGATATCGACCGATTCGACCATATGCACATCCTGCCCTCATCAGAGGCGCTATCGATTCACCCGGCAGACCCGACGACATTGCATCGATGGCCTGGCTGACATCATGCAAATACAAGGCGTTAGAAAACAACTCTGTCAGCATATTGAACTTCAATTAACAAATCTATCAAAGCAGTCACTGACCCGGGAGCCTGCCGCTCCTCCCCTGCACCAAAAGTTCCATACCGTTTTCATCTCTGCCGCTCACCCACATAACCAGATGTTCCATCTGCTGGCTGGCGTCCCTCCCCGGATCGGGCCTATATGTTGCGGATACCAACGACGAGGTTGCCATGAAAAAACGAC
>NZ_JBFODD010000046.1:30013-119159 GCF_040908115.1 Aeromonas sp. R7-1
GAAAAAACGACTCTGGGGCTGGGGACTCCTGATACTGCTCGCCACCACCTCCCACGCAGATCCCTTTCGTCAGGCCCCCAAGGCCATGAGCGCACTGCGCCAGGGCGCCGCCATGGAACAGGGCAATCCGCGGCAGGCCATCGCCCACTACTGCACCGCCGCCAACCTTGGCAACCCGGAAGCCTATTACCGCATCGGCCGCCTGCTGGCCCGCGGCCCCCAGGGGATCCGCAATGCCCGCAGCGCCAACGCCTACCTGGCCATGGCCATGCGCCTTGGCAACCAGCAAGCCGCCCGTTACTACAACGAGCGGGTCGGCAATGCGCCCCTGGGTACCTGCGGCATTGGAGGCGGTGGCGAAGCCCCCTGGGTGCGCCCCAGTACCCCCTTCGATCAGGAGCGCTACCTGGCCAGACAGTCACAAGCCAAGCAAAAGCTGGCTGTCATGATCCGCCAGGCCGCCCAGCGTCACAAAGTGGACCCCCAGCTCGCCCTGGCCATCGCCATCGCCGAATCCAATCTGAACAGCACCGCCGTCTCCCCCAAGCAGGCACAGGGCGTCATGCAGCTCATTCCCGAAACTCAGGCCCGCTTCGGCGTGACCCGGCCGTTCGATGCCCAGCAGAACATCCGTGGCGCCATGATCTACTTGAAGTGGCTGGAGAAGCAGTTCGGTCCGGACTGGGTGAGGATCAGCGCCGCCTACAACGCCGGGGAGCAGGCCGTGCTGCGCCACGGCGGTGTGCCGCCCTATCAGGAAACCCAGGAGTATGTGCAGCGGGTGCTCTATTACTCGGGGCAGGATCCTGACAAACCTGCCCGCCGCAGCTCACCGCGCTGATCTTGCCCGGTTGCCCCTCTTCCCTCGCGCCTGTCGGCCGTCCCGGCCTGCGGCGCCCGGCTTTGCCGCCCCTCTCCCATTGGTTTACAATCGACGGGTTTTTTGGAACCGGGTTGACGGCCCGTCGACCCGGCCCCACCACGACATCAGTTTGTTAATGCCAAGACATTAAACTGCTGAAAGGAAGAGAATTAGCCAATGGCTCAATTTATTTACACCATGAACAGGGTTGGCAAGGTCGTGCCGCCCAAGCGTCATATTCTCAAGAACATCTCCCTCTCCTTCTTCCCGGGGGCCAAGATAGGCGTGCTGGGTCTGAACGGCGCCGGGAAATCGACCCTGCTGCGCATCATGGCGGGTATCGACACCGAGATCGAAGGGGAAGCCCGTCCGCAGCCCGGCATCAAGATCGGCTACCTGCCCCAGGAGCCGAAGCTGGATCCGGAGCAGACCGTACGCGAAGCGGTCGAAGAGGCGGTCGGCGACGTCAAACGCGCCATGGCGCGCCTCGACGAGGTCTATGCAGCCTACGCCGACCCGGATGCGGATTTTGACAAGCTGGCCCGCGAACAGGGCGAGCTGGAAGCCATCATCGCCGCCCAGGGCGGCCACAACATGGAAAACCAGCTGGAGCGCGCGGCCGATGCCCTGCGCCTGCCGGCCTGGGATGCCCAGATCAAGCACCTCTCCGGTGGTGAGCGCCGCCGCGTGGCCCTGTGCCGCCTGCTGCTGGAAAAACCGGACATGCTGCTGCTGGACGAACCGACCAACCACCTGGATGCGGAATCCGTGGCCTGGCTGGAGCGCTTCCTGCACGACTACGAAGGCACCGTCGTGGCCATCACCCACGACCGCTACTTCCTCGACAACGTGGCGGGCTGGATCCTGGAGCTGGACCGCGGCGAAGGCATCCCCTGGGAGGGCAACTACTCCTCCTGGCTGGAGCAAAAAGATGCCCGTCTGGCCCAGGAAGCCAGTTCCGAAGCCGCCCGTCGCAAGTCCATCGAGAAGGAACTGGAGTGGGTTCGTCAGAACCCGAAAGGCCGTCAGGCCAAATCCAAGGCTCGTATGGCTCGCTTCGAAGAGCTCAACACCAACGACTACCAGAAGCGCAACGAGACCAACGAGCTGTTCATTCCGCCCGGACCGCGCCTGGGCGACAAGGTGGTGGAGGTGGCCAACCTCTGCAAGTCCTATGGCGACCGCCAGCTGATCGACGATCTCTCTTTCTCCATTCCGAAGGGTGCCATCGTCGGCATCATCGGTCCGAACGGTGCCGGTAAATCGACCCTGTTCCGCATGATGTCGGGTCAGGAGCAGCCGGATTCCGGTTCCATCACCCTGGGTGACACCGTGGTGCTGGCTTCCGTGGATCAGTTCCGCGACCAGATGAACGACAAGAAGACGGTGTTCGAGGAAGTCGCCGACGGCCAGGACATCCTGCGCATCGGCAACTACGAGTTCCCGAGCCGCGCCTACATCGGCCGCTTCAACTTCAAGGGTTCCGACCAGCAGAAGCGGGTCGGCGAGCTCTCCGGTGGTGAACGTGGCCGTCTGCACCTGGCCAAGCTGCTGCAGACCGGCGGCAACGTGCTGCTGCTGGATGAACCGACCAACGATCTGGACATCGAAACCCTGCGCGCCCTCGAGAACGCCCTGCTGGAGTTCCCGGGTTGCGCCATGGTCATCTCCCACGACCGCTGGTTCCTCGACCGCATCGCCACCCACATCCTGGACTACCAGGACGAGGGCAAGATCGAATTCTTTGAAGGCAACTTCACCGAATACGAAGAGTGGAAGAAGAAGACCTACGGTGCCGAGGCTATCCAGCCGCGCCGCGCCAAGTACAAGCGCATTGCCAAGTAAGGCGAGGCAACAGCCGCGCCGCCAGGCATGACGTCACAAGGGGAGCCGGGGCTCCCCTTTTTTGCCTCTTCTGACTTACAATCTCCACCTCTACCCCAGCGATAGCGACCCATGACCCAAGCCTCCACCACCAGACTCACCATCCAGATCCGGCTCGAACCCGGCTGCCTGGGGCCGGATGGCAAGCAGCACATCGATACCTTCTGCGCGGCCGCCAACCGGATCCTCGCCGCCATCGAACCCCGACGGGTGCACTGGGTGCTGCTGCCCCGCCATGACAAGCAACTGGCCGAGCAGGCCTACTTCCTCGATGGCCGTCCCTTGAGCGAAACCCAGGCCACCCTGCTGCTCCAACGCATGGGGTTGGCCCTCGATCCCTTGCTGGAGCAGAGCGATGCCGTGCTGAGCCAGCTTATCGAACGCTACCAGAAAAACCGTTGATCCCGATGTGGAAACGGGGCTCTATTGGTCCCCTTTTTCCTGCCTCCGGAGGAAAACGTTTGAATTTTTACTCTATTCATTGATCCGCCTCGCACATCCGGGGTTTGTAAACCTGGCCGCCTGTGTGAAAATGTGCGCGCTGTCACGGTATCAGGACGAGTCTGGTCACTTCACCGCCAGAATCAGGGTCCGTCGCCCCGCATGGATGGGCCGGGCCCCCTGCTGCCTATTTCACGTCACCCATTGGAATCCAACATGAATCAACCACATCACGCTACCGGGCAGACCGCCAGCCCGGCTGCCGGGCAGGGATTGCTCGAGCGCCTGTTTGCCCTGCGCGGTCATGGCACCACGGCCCGCACCGAGGTGATCGCCGGCATCACCACCTTCCTGACCATGGTCTACATCGTCTTCGTCAACCCGCAGATCCTCTCTGCGGCAGGCATGGACACCCAGGCCGTGTTCGTTACCACCTGCCTCATCGCCGGTGTCGGCAGCATCCTGATGGGTCTGCTGGCGAACCTACCCATCGCCCTGGCTCCCGCCATGGGCCTCAACGCCTTCTTCGCCTTCGTGGTGGTGGCTGGCATGGGCTACTCCTGGCAGGTCGGCATGGGCACCATCTTCTGGGGTGCGCTGGGCCTGCTGATCCTGACCCTGCTGCGGGTACGCTACTGGCTCATCGCCAACATTCCCCTGACACTTCGGGTCGGCATCACCGCCGGCATCGGTCTGCTCATCGCCCTGCTCGGCCTGCACAATGCCGGCATCGTGGTCGCGAGCCCCGCCACCATGGTGACCGTGGGCAACCTCACCTCCCTGCCCTGCCTGCTGGGATTGTTGGGATTCTTCCTCATCTGCATCTTCTCCGCCCGCGGCGTCCACTCCGCCGTGCTCATCGCCATTGTCGTCACCACCACCCTGGGCTGGCTGTTCGGCGATGTCACCTTCAAGGGCTTCGTCTCCGTGCCGCCGAGCATTGCCCCGGTCTTCGGCCAGCTGGATCTGATGGGATCGCTGGACATCAGCCTCGCCGGGATCATCTTCTCCTTCATGCTGGTCAACCTGTTCGACTCTTCCGGCACCCTGATCGGCGTGACCAACCGTGCCAAGCTGGCGGATGACAAGGGGCACTTCCCGCGCATGAAGCAGGCCCTGGTAGTAGACAGCGTCAGCTCCGTCGGCGGCGCCTTCATGGGGACCTCGTCCGTGACGGCCTACATCGAGAGCAGCTCCGGCGTCGCCGTCGGCGGTCGCACCGGTCTGACCGCCATCGTGGTGGGCATCCTGTTCCTGCTGGCCATCTTCTTCTCTCCGGTCGCCGCCATGGTGCCGGCGTATGCCGCAGCGGGGGCCCTCATCTACGTGGGCGTGCTGATGTGCTCCGAGCTGACCCGGGTGAAGTGGGAAGACCTGACCGAAGCGGTGCCGGCCTTCATGACCGCGGTGATGATGCCGTTCAGCTTCTCCATCACCGAGGGGATCGCCGTCGGCTTCATCTCCTACTGCGTGATGAAGGCGGGCACCGGCCGCTGGCGCGAGATCAACCCCTGCGTGCTGGTGGTGGCCCTGCTCTTCGTCCTCAAGTTTGTCTGGGTCGATGCCCACTGATTTTTCTTCCATGAAAAGAAAAACCAGACTCTGAAAACAAAAATGCCCGTCATCGACGGGCATTTTTTTATGGCGGGCACAGGGCTCAGCGAATACCGCGGGCCTCGCGGATCCACTCCCAGGCCTGCTGGATCTCCTGGGTCTTCTCCTTGGCCATCTCCATCATCTCGGGGGGCAATCCCTTGGCGGCCAGCTTGTCAGGGTGATGCTTGCTCATCTCCTTGCGATAGGCGCGCTTGATCTCCTGATCGCTGTCGCTCTCGTTCACCCCGAGCAACTGATAGGCATCCTTGAGGCGATCCCGGGAGGGGGGCTCCTGACGGTATTGCTGCCCCTGGCCACCGCCCTGCTGTTGCTGACGGTGGAAGAAGTTCATCTGGGCCTCGGCCATGGCCAGAATGCGGGCAAGCTCGATGCGACTGAACCCCAGCTCGTCGGCGATGGTTTGCAGGATGGCCCGCTCGTTCGCCTCCACCTGACCGTCGGCGAAGGCGGCCTGCAGCTGGACCTCGAGGAAGAAGCGCAGGATGTCGCGCTGCCCCAGGCTCGCCTGGCGAAACTCCGCCAGGGTCTCGCGCAGGGGGAAGTCCGCCTCCTTGCCCTGGCGGAATGACTCCTGGGCCCGTACCCGCTGCTCTCCGGCCAGCCGCATCCTGTCCATCAGGTTGGACGCGACCCGTATTTCGTGCTCGGTGACCTGGCCGCTCGCCTTGGCGATGTGGCCCATGACGGCGAAGGTGGCATGGAAGAAAACGGCCTGCTGCTGCTGGCTGGGTGCCCGCTGGAAGGCCCCGCGGATCCCCATGCCCCGATCGAAGCGATGGCCGATCCACAGGCCCAGCAGGGCACCGAAGATGTTGCCGAGCAGAAAACCGAAGAAGGTGCCAAGCACCTTGCCCCAAATACGCATGGTTCAAGACCTCGTGAAGTTAATGGGTGCCGGCGAGCAGTTGCTCGTCCAGCTCGCGCAGCCGATCCACTGTGCCGATGTCGCGCCACTCGCCTGCCAGCAGGCTGCCACCCACCCGTCCCTGCACCATCCAGTCGCGCAGCAGGGGGGCCAGCTTGCGCGCCCCGCAGGGCAAGCCGGCAAAGGCGGCGGGCTGATAGAGGCCGACGCCGCTGAAGGTGAGGGCCGGGGTGTCCAGCACCCGACCCGCTTGCAGGGAGAAGTCCCCTTGCGGATGCTGGGGAGGGTTGGGCACCAGCCAGAGGTGGGCGAGATCCTCCCCAAGCGGCTGGTTCACCAGAGCGCGATAATCCAGGTCGAGCCAGGTATCGCCGTTGATCACCAGAAAGGGTTCGCTGCCCAGCAGGGGCAGCGCCTGCACGATGCCGCCGGCGGTCTCGAGCGCGCTCTCTTCGGCCGACCAGTGGATGGAGACCCCGAGCGCACTGCCATCGCCGAGGGCCGCCACCAGCTTGTGTCCGAGCCAGGCGTGGTTGATGACAAGTGTGGTCACGCCGGCTGCCTTGAGTTTTTCGATATGGTGCACGATGAGCGGCTTGCCCCCCGCCGCCAGCAGCGGCTTGGGCAGCAGATCGGTGAGCGGACGCATCCGCTCGCCGCGCCCGGCGGCCAGGATCATCGCCTTCATGGTGTCACCCCGGTGCGCGCCAATCCGGGCAGCACCACCTGCTCCAGCCACTGGCCGAAGCGGGCCAGCACCGGATAGGCGGCGCCATGGCTGCGACAGACATCGACCACGTAGCCCAGGGTACGGGGAATGTCCTTGAGGTAGCCGGCCTTGCCATCGCGGTGATAGAGGCGGGTGAAGATCCCCGCCGCCTTGAGGTGGCGCTGCATGCCGGTGAGATCGGCTGCGCGACGAAACGCGGCATAGTCCAGATTGCCGAGCAGACCGGCCCCTTGCAGGGTGTCGAAGCCAAGTCGCATGCCCTGCTCGATCACCACGTCCGGCCAGCGCACGTAGCAATCTTTGAGCAGGGAGACCAGGTCATAGCTCAGCGGCCCGATGACCATGTCCTGGAAGTCGATAAGGGCGAGGTCGCTCTCCTTCGGGTTCGTCCCGCCGCACACCATCAGGTTGCGGCTGTGGAAGTCCCGGTGCATCACTCCTTGTGGCTGGGCCAGGTTGCTCGCCGTGAGGCAGGCGAAGGTCTCCGCCAGCAACTGCTGCTCTTCATCACTCAGGGCCAGTTGCAAGTGATGTCCCAGCAACCACTCGGGGAAGATGGCATTTTCGCGGGCCATGAAGGCCTCATCAAAGGGCTCGAGCTCTAGCGCCACGGCGCCGAGCCCTGGCAGCAGGGCGATGGCCTTGCCATACCAGGCCAGTACGCTCGCTTCGTTCAGGCAGCCGATAAGCTGGGTATCCCCCAGATCCGTCACCGCCAGCAATCCCTGCTCGTAGTCGACCCCCTTTACCTCGGGGGCCAGCAGCCCCGCATCGTGCAGGGCGGCCGCATTGCGAACGAATTCATGATTTTTTTCGGTTTTCGGATTAGCATCCACCCACACCAGACCGCCCCCCCGGAAGTAGCGGCGGAAACTGGCGTCACCGGAAATAAGCGTCAACGAGAGGTTGGCGTCACCGGAAATCCGGCGAGCCCATTGCAAAAGCAGGGAAGCGCGATCGTGCATGAGTCGGGAACCAAATTGGAAAGCAGCACTTGGCTGTTAGCCCTGGCCGCAATAATGCTTTATCATTGCCGGCTAACATAAAGCAATGACATGCAATGTCAACTCGATGGATCCTGACATAAAATGCATGCCCTGAATCCACCGTTTTTACTACGGATTGCGCGAGCCTTTCACATGACAAAATGGACACTGGGATACTCCTGTCCCATCGCCCTGACCATCAGCCTTGTTCCTGCCCTGAGTCCGCTCATGGCCCAGGCAGCGCCACTCAATGCGCCACCCGCTACCGGGATCCTCGACAGCCTCTGCTATGACTATGTTCCCAAGATAGAGAAGCCCAGTGCGGGCCAGGACGCCAATGCCCAGCCCGTCGAGGTGGATGCCGATCGCCTGGAGGCCAAGCAGGGCGGTACCGCCGTCTACGAGGGTGACGTCAGGGTGCGCCAGGGCGTGCGCAAGTTCGACTCCGACTATGCCCAGCTCGACCAGAAGAGCCGGGATGTCATCGCCATCGGCAACATCTATTACAACGATGGCCAGATCACGGTCACCAGCGACAAGACCCTCAAGTCCAACCTGGACACCAAGAACTCCGAGCTGGAAGAGGGCAAATATCAGGTCCATGGCTCACCGGTGCGCGGCTTCGCCGAAAAGGTGACCATGACCAACAACAACCAGAACATCACTCTGGAAGGGGCCCAGTACACCACCTGCCCACCGGGCCAGGAGGCCTGGACCCTGAAGGCCGGCAGCATCGACATCGATCAGTCCGAGGTATTCGGGGAAGCCTGGAACGCCAGCCTCTGGCTCTATGACTATCCGGTCTTCTACTTCCCTTATATCAACTTCCCCATCAAGGATGAGCGCAAGACCGGTCTGCTCTACCCGGGCTATACCCAAAGCTCTAAGAACGGCATGGACATCACCCAGCCGTTCTACTGGAACATCGCCCCCAACTACGATGCCACCATCACCTCCCGCTTCATGGACAGACGGGGCCTGATGGAACAGGTCGAGTTCCGCTACATGCCGGACCCGGCCCACGTGGGGAGCCTCTACTTCGAGAACCTGGCAGACGACAAGCAGTACGACGAGACGGCCAGCCTCAATCAGCATCTCTCTGATGGTCACCGTTACCTGCTCAGTGCCCGCCACACCTCCATGTTCATGGACAACGCCATGCGGGTGTCAGTGGACTACACCAAGGTACGGGACCAGGACTACAACTACTTCAACGACTTCACCCCCAAGGTGGGGACCCAGGTCGACAACCAGTTGCAGCAATCCCTGAAGGCGGGTTACTACCAGCAGAACTGGAACCTCGATGCCGAGGTACGGACCTACCAGATCCTGCTGGCCAGCGCCCAGCAGCCCCACGAGCTGATGCCGCGCATCAACCACAACTACTACCAGCAGGGCAGCTGGTACGATCTGGCCTGGAATACCGAGCTGACCAACTTCGGCTACAACAACGATCAGGCCATCGAGCAGAACAAGGGTGAAGCCTACACCGGCACCCGGGTCTACACGGCCCCCACCCTGACCATCCCCCTCGTTGACGAGGCGGGTTACTTCCTCGACAGCCAGTACAAGCTGATGTACACCCGTTACGACCAGACGGTGCCTGACCAGATGAGCAGCACCTTCACCAATCGTTTCACCCCGAGAGAGGGCGGCGACGTCACCCTGGAAGAGGGGACCATCACCCGGGTACTGCCCTCGTTCCGTCTCAAGGGCGGCATGACCTTCGAGCGGGATCAGCAGTGGTTTGGCGAGGGTGCCAACCAGACCCTGGAGCCTGAATTCCAGTACCTCTATGTGCCCTACAAGGATCAGGACAACATCGGTGTCTATGACTCCACCACCATGCGCCAGGACTACTACAGCCTCTTCAGCGATCGCCGCTTCGCCGGTCTGGACCGCATCAGCGACTCCAACCGGCTCTCCTTGGGGGTCACCACCCGCATTTATGATCCGGCCGGGGATGAACGAATCCGGTTGGCCGTTGCCCAAGCCTTCGACTTCGTGGCGCCCAGGGTCAAGCTTTACAGCAGCGATGAGCTGAGTACCAATACCCGCTCCCCGCTGTCGTTCGAGGGTGACGCCAAGATCAACGAGCAGTGGTATGCCCATGCGGGGGCACAATATGATATGGAACAGCGCCAGATAAGCTCTGCCAACAGCGCCCTGGAGTACCGTCACGAGAAGTTGATCAGCCAGTTGAACCACCGCTTCGTGCGGGATGCCAACTACGACCTCGACCACAAGGGGCAGGTGACGGATCTCAACCAGATCGGCCTGCTGCTGACCACCCCGCTGGACGATCGCTGGCACCTTTATGGCGGCTACTATCAGGAGCTCAACCAGAACGTCAAAGTGGACCGCAAGGTGGGTCTGAAATACGACTCCTGCTGCTGGAGCATCAACTTCAACCTGGAATGGGTCAACACGCCAGACAACGTGAACCTGACCCCGACGTCCGAGCGCAGCCTCGGCATTCAATTTGAAATGAAAGGATTGGGTAGCGTGGGTACCGGCTCCAAGGGCACTTCCCTGGACACCGAAGCACTGCCTTACATTCGTCCGTTTAACCTGCGAGACCAGTAATCGGTCTGGCAAACGCCTTGAGAGATGGATATGAAGAAGACGTTGATTTCCCTGCTGACCGCAGGCCTGTTCGGAGTCATGAGCCAGGGTGCCCTCGCCGCCCCCGAGCTGATGGACAAGGTGCTTGCCGTGGTCAACAAGGATGTGGTGCTGGCCAGTCAGCAGGAGGCCCTGGTGCAAAAGGTCAAGGCCTCCGCCCAGGAGAGCGGCCAGTCCCTGCCCGATGACGTCACCCTGCGCAAGCAGGCGCTGGATCGCCTGATCCAGGAGAGCCTGCAACTGCAACTGGCGGAGCGCCAGGGGCTCAAGATCAGTGACACCCAGCTGGAACAGGCCATTCAGAGCATCGCCGCCGACAACAAGATGAACCTGGAGCAACTGCGCGCCCAGCTGGAGCGGGAAGGCCTGACCTACGCCCAGTACCGTGAGGAGGTGCGCCGCGAGATCCTGATGAACGAGGTGCGCCGCAGCCAGGTCCGCCGTCGCATCAACATCTCCGATCAGGAGGTCAAGCAGGTGGTCGAGGCCCTGAGCAAACAGGGCCAGCAACAGACGTCATATCATATCGGCCATATCCAGGTCGCGCTGCCGGACAACCCGAATGCCGAGCAGCTCAACGCTGCCAAGGCCAAGATCGAGCGCATTCTGGCGTCCCTGAAAGAGGGGGCCGACTTCCGCAAGCTGGCCATTGCCGAGAGTAACGGTCCCAAGGCGCTGGAAGGGGGTGACTGGGGCTGGTTGAGCCCGCAGGAGATGCCCACCCTGATGGCGGAAGCCGTGCAAGGGGCCGGCAAGGGTGACATCGTCGGCCCGCTGCGCTCCGGCGCCGGTCTGCACATCATCAAGATCTTCGACACCAAGGGTCAGCAACAGGTCATGCAGACCGAGGTCAAGGCGCGCCACATCCTGATCAAGCCCTCCATCATCCTGAGCGAGGAGAAGGCCAAGGGCACCCTGGACGGCATCCTGCACGACATCAAGAGCGGCAAGGCCAGCTTTGCCAGCATGGCGGAGAAATACTCCGAGGATCCGGGCTCTGCGGTGCAGGGTGGTGAGCTGGGCTGGTCTGATCCCAACGTCTATGTGCCGGAATTCCGCGACATGCTGGGGCGCCTGCAACCGGGCCAGATCAGCGAACCCTTCCGCACCAGCCACGGCTGGCACATCGTGCAGCTCGAGGATCGCCGCAGCCAGGACGCCACCGGCAAGGCCCAGGAGCAACGCGCCTACCAGCTCATCTTCAACCGCCGCTTCGCCGAAGAGTCCCAGGCCTGGCTGGATGAGCTGCGCGACGAAGCCTACATCCAGATCGAACCCAATTGATGGGCGACAAGCAGATGAACAAGGCACATCCAGGGCACGCCGAGGCACAGCTGAGCTGCCACCGGCTTGCCATCACCCCGGGTGAACCGGCTGGCATAGGCCCGGATCTGGTACTGCAGATTGCCCAGCGGGCCTGGCCCCATCAGCTGGTGGTGATCGCCGATCCCGCCCTGTTGCGCGAACGGGCCGCCCTGCTGGGGCTGTCCGTCGAGCTTGAACCCTATGACGAAAGCGCCCCCACCCGTCCGCAGCGGGCGGGGACTCTGACCGTCTGCCCCGTGCCGCTCGGCGCCCCCGTGGTGCCAGGCAAGCTGGATGAGGGCAACGGCGCCTATGTGCTGGCTACCTTGCAGCGCGCCTGCGACGGCAACCTGAGCGGCGAATTTGCCGCCGTGGTGACCGGGCCGGTGCACAAGGGGATCATCAACCAGGCGGGCGTCTCGTTCAGCGGGCACACCGAGTTCTTCGCCCAGCAGTCCGACACCGCCGATGTGGTGATGCTGCTGGCCACCGAAGGGCTGAGAGTGGCCCTCGCGACCACCCATATTCCCCTTGCCTATGTGGCCAAGGCCATCACCGAGGATCGCCTTGGCAAGGTGATCCGCATCCTGGATGCGGATCTCAAGCGCAAATTCGGCATCGAACAGCCCCGGATCTATGTCTGCGGCCTCAATCCCCATGCCGGGGAAGGGGGTCATCTGGGCCGTGAAGAGATCGATGTCATCGAACCCGCCCTGGTCGCCCTGCGCCAGGAAGGGATCGATCTGGTCGGCCCGCTGCCGGCCGATACCCTGTTCCAGGACAAATACCTCAAGGATGCGGATGCGGTACTCGCCATGTACCACGATCAGGGGCTGCCCGTGCTCAAGTACAAGGGCTTTGGCAACTCGGTCAACATCACCCTCGGACTTCCCTTCATCCGTACCTCGGTGGACCACGGCACCGCGCTGGATCTGGCAGGCAAGAACCTGGCAGACCCCGGCAGCCTCACCACCGCGATCAACCACGCCATCCAGATGGTAGAGAAAAAAAGATATGAGCAGTAAGGTGCACATGGGCCACACGGCCCGTAAGCGTTTCGGTCAGAACTTCTTGCACGACCGGTATGTGATCGACCAGATAGTGGCCGCCATCAACCCGCAACCGGGTCAGAATCTGGTGGAGATAGGCCCGGGTCTGGCCGCGCTCACCGAGCCGGTCGCCGCCCAGATGGACAAGATGACCGTGGTCGAGCTGGACCGGGATCTTGCCGCACGTCTGCGCGAACACCCCACCCTGAAAGAGAAGCTGACCGTCATCGAAGCCGATGCCATGCGCTTTGACTTCAGCACCCTGATGGGGGAAGGCAAGGGGCCGCTGCGCATCTTCGGCAACCTGCCCTACAACATCTCCACCCCCCTCATCTTCCACCTGTGCGAATTTGCCGACCGGGTGGAGGACATGCACTTCATGCTGCAAAAGGAAGTGGTACTGCGTCTGGCCGCCGGCCCGGGCAGCAAGGCCTATGGCCGTCTGAGCGTGATGACCCAGTACTACTGTCAGGTAGTGCCGGTGCTGGAAGTGGGTCCGGGCGCCTTCAAGCCGGCGCCGAAGGTGGATTCCGCCGTGGTGCGTCTGATCCCGCACAAGAACCCGACTATCGTCGCGAAAGACATTCGTTGCCTGAACCGGGTCTGCACCGAAGGCTTCGGCCAGCGTCGCAAGACCATTCGCAACAGCTTCTCCAACTTCATCACCGACGCCCAGCTGACCGAGCTTGGCATCGATGGCAACCTGCGCCCGGAGAATCTCTCCCTCGAGCAGTTCGTCACGATCGCCAACTGGCTGGCCGACCAGCAACAGGCCTGATCCCATGACCCAAGCCCGGATAGTGGTCCGCCCCCACCCAAGCTATGTGGCGGGAACCGCAGATCCCTACCATTTTCTCTATCGCATCGAGATTGAGAACCTGGGTCCGGGCACGGTGCAACTGCTGCATCGACGCTGGCTCATTACGGATGCCAATGGCAAGATGCTGGAAGTGGAAGGTCCCGGCGTGGTCGGCGAGCAACCCTTCATCGCCCCCGGCGAGACCTTTTCCTACCAGAGTGGCGTTCCCCTCGCCACACCGCTTGGCGTGATGGAAGGCAGCTACATCCTGCAGGATGAATCGGGGCAACAATTCGAAGCCCCCATCGCCCCCTTCACGCTGGCCGTCCCCAACATAATCAACTGAGGTTTCATGGCGAACTGTTTCGTCGGTGATATCCAGGGCTGCTACGACGATTTGCGCCGTCTGCTGGATCTTGCCGAGTTCGACTTCGATAACGACACGCTCTGGCTGTGCGGCGATCTCGTCGCCCGGGGGCCGGACTCCCTCAACACCCTGCGTTTCGTCAAATCACTGGGGCAGCAGGCCGTCACCGTGCTCGGCAACCACGACCTGCACCTGCTGGCGGTGGCCCACGGGGTCGCCCCGCTCAAGAAGAAAGACAAGCTGCAGGCGCTGATGGAGGCGCCGGATCGGGACGAGCTGCTGGAGTGGCTGCGTCACCGTCCCCTGCTGGCAGAACACCCCGACCTGCCCATCATGATGGTGCATGCGGGCCTCTCCCCCGCCTGGGACGCCCACACCGCCCGCAGTTGTGCCCGGGAGGTGGAGAGCCTGCTGCGCGGGGATCAGTACAGCTGGCTGCTGCACAACATGTATGGCGATCAGCCCGACAGCTGGAGCGACAACCTGCTGGGCATAGAGCGTTACCGCTACATCATCAACAGCTTCACCCGGATGCGCTTTTGCTACTTCGACGGGCGCCTCGACTTCAAATGCAAGAAGGGCCCCACCGAATCGACCCCGGGCCTGCGCCCCTGGTTCGAGCAGCGCGAGCACCATGTGGATGACCCCATCCTGGTCTTCGGCCACTGGGCGGCCCTGATGGGCAACACCGGCAAATCCGATATCAAGGGACTCGACACCGGGTGCGTCTGGGGCAACAGCCTCACCCTGTGGCGCTACGAGGACGACGCCCTGATCGCCACCCCCTGCCCGGCCTATGCCAAGTAGATCGGCTCTCTGCGGAACAAGGGAATGATCCGCCGTTGAGAGGAGAGCAATGCCCTCTCCTGCGAAATGGAGCTGAAAACAGAGCGGGCCCGGCAATGCCGGGCCCGTTTTTTCATGATGAGCGGATCAGAGCCTGCGCCCCAGCCGTTTCTCGACCTGGCGTCGCTCCCATTCCGGGCCAAACAGCTTGAAGGGCTGGAACAGGTTGATGGCGTGAGAAGCCAGCCCCAACCCCCAGCCCAGCATGGGCCACCAGGCCCAGATATAATCCGGGTTGCTCAGGTAGTTGATGACAAACAGCCCCCCTATCACCAGCACATAGCTCATGAGGTGGCCATAGAAGCCCCTGAGCCCCTCCACGAACTTCATCGCCTCCTGCTCATCTCGCGCCACCTGCACGCGTCCCCGATCTTCGCCCTCATTCCCTTTCATCTCGCTCTCCTGCAGTTGGGTCACATCGAGCTCGAAGACGGCGGCCAGGGCCTTGAGGGATTCCAGTCCGGGTTGCTGGCCCTGCTCTATTCGCTGAATGGTGCGAACGCTCAGGCCAGTGAGGGTCGCCAGCTGTTCCTGGGACCATCCCCGTTGCAATCTCAACTTCCTGACGATCATCTTGCGCTCCTTGTGGTGATTGACAGGGCCAGCATAGGGAAAGGGGATGAGAGGCGACACGACAGATGGCCGACACTCACCTGACTTCCTTTAAAAATCAAAATCTTACTACCACGCAATCGTGGCTTTTGCGCCCCGAGCAGCCAGGCTTGGCGTGCCGCTGGCAGCCAGACGTCACGGGGGGTTACAACCCCTGCATCAGCTCGGCACCAATCTCGAAGGAGCGCAGGCGCGCCTGATGATCGACGATGGGACCGTTGAACATCAGCTCGTCCGCTCCGGTCTCTGCCAGCAGAGCCTTGAGGCCGTGGCGTACCCGATCCGGCTCCCCCACCAGGGAGCGAGCCAGGGTCTGCTCCATCGCCATCAATTCGCGGGGAGACCACTCATCCCCCAGCGTCTGCACCGGCAGTGGCAGCTTGCCGGCATCCCCCCGGTAGAGACGCAGGAACTGCTGCTGCAGGGTGGTGAACAGGAAGCGGGCCTCACGGTCGGTGTCGGCGGCGATCAGGTTGACGCACACCACCGCATGGGGTTTGGGCCAGCGAGCAGAGGGGCGGTATTGGGTATGGTAGATCTCCAGCGCCTGCAGCAACATGGCGGGAGCGAAGTGGGAGGCAAAGCCGAACGGCAACCCCATGGCCGCGGCCAGTTGGGCACTGTAGAGGCTGGAGCCCAGCAGCCAGATGGGCACATGGAGTCCCTGACCCGGCACCGCCTGCACGGCACCGACCTCGTCGCCGAAATAACTCATCAGCTCGCGCACATCCGCCGGGAAGTCATCCACCTCGCCGCTGCGCTGGCGGCGCAGCGCCTGCATGGTGCGCTGATCACTGCCAGGGGCGCGGCCCAGGCCGAGATCGATGCGATCCGGATAGAGAGAACTCAGCGTGCCGAACTGCTCCGCAATGACCAGGGGGGAGTGGTTCGGCAACATGATGCCGCCAGCCCCGAGCCGCAACGTCGTGGTGCCCCCGGCCAGGTGGCCAATCAGCACCGCTGTGGCTGCGCTGGCAATGCCCGGCATGTTGTGGTGCTCCGCCAGCCAGTAGCGATGGTAACCCCAGCGCTCCGCATGGCGAGCCAGATCCAGCGAGTGGCGAAACGACTCGGCCGGCAGACCACCTTCGGGAACGGGCACCAGATCCAGCACGGAATAGGGGACGACAGACATGGGACACTCCATTGGTTCACAGGGCGTTTATCAGGGGAGCAATGTAGCACGAGATATCTGGACGAATCATCTCACCACAGGGCAAGGACGCAGCGCGAAGGCTGGCTGTTGATTTGGGGCTGAAGAGCGCAAGATCGAGTCCTAGGCTTTTTGTCATCCAGCAAGCACACTGTTAGGTGACCAATACGGCGATCGCCAGGGGACAAGGATCCGTCCATGACAAACGCAAGTCTCAGTCGCAGACCCTTTTACGTACACATTGCCACCCTTTTCATCCTGCTCTTCTCCTTGCTGGGGGGCGCCCTCATCGTGCTGCAGTTCCAGCAGGGCATGCAGCAGGGGCTGGAGCACGAACGTCAGAGCTTCCAGCAATACCGGGAGCAGCTTGCCCTCGCCATCAAGCTGAACCAGCGACCGGCCCGCATGTCCCTGAATCTGCTGCGCAGCGGCCAGCTGTCCGCCATGACAGACCTCGAGACGCGGCTCGCTTTCCTGCCCCAGCTGGCGGAAGTGCTGGCCAACAGTACCAGTTACGGCGCCATCTATGCCGGTTACGAGGACGGCGATTTCTTTCTGGTACGCAAGCTGACCGAACGGGCGAGAGGGGCGCTGGAGGCGCCTCCGCCCGAGAGCCGCCTGCTGGTCCAGAGCCTGCATCAGGGACAGGGAGAGTTCCTCTATTTCGACCAGCGGCTGCGGCTGCTGGAGCGGCGCCCCATGCCGGACTACCGTTTCGATCCGCGAGATCGGGGCTGGTACAAGGAGGCGCGCTGGAGCACGGGCATCATAGTGACCCACCCCTACCTCTTCTTCACTACCCGGGAGCCAGGCATGACACTGGCGGTGGAGAGCGACGATCGCCGGGCGGTGATCGGGCTCGATGCGGGCGTGGAGGGACTCTCTTCCCTCATCGGCGAGTTGCCCCTGCCCGGTCACAGCCAGCTGGTGCTGTTTGACGAGGTCGGGACCCTGCTGGCCACGGATCCCGAGCGCCTTCCAAGCTTCGAGCAACTGAGCCGCCTGCCCATGCTGTCGGCCCTCAATCACCCCATTCTCACCAGGCTGCAACAGGAGATGGCTGCGCGGCCTGCCCTGCTGCATCACCCCGCCGAGCTGACCCTGGCAACGGTTCAGGGTCAGGAGTGGCTGGTCAACCTCTCCTCCCTCGGGGAAGAGTCCCCGTTTTATCTCGCCCTCCTGGTGCCCACCGAGGTGCTCACCGCCCCGGCGCGCCAGGATGCGCTGCACAATCTCGCCTGGGCCCTTGCCGGTCTGCTGCTCCTGCTGCCGGTCATCTGGCTGGCTGCCCGGCGCACTGCCGCCCCCTTGCTGGTATTGACCGGGGAGGCTGAGCGGATCCAGCACTTCGACTTTGGCGAAAGCCCGGGGCCGGATTCGGCAATCCGCGAAATTGACGACCTCGCCCGCGCCATGTCCAGCATGCGCCTGACCCTCGGCAATTTCATGAACATGGGCCGGGCACTGGCGGCAGAGCATCGCTTCGATTCATTGCTCAGCCGCATCCTGCACGAGACGGTGGCGGCTGCCCAGGCCGAGGGCGGCTGCCTCTTCCTGGCCCAGGAGAGCGAGATGCAGGCCGTTCACGCCATCTGGCAGGGGCAGCCGCTGGCGTGCGAACAGGTACAGTGGCAGGCGGCGCTGCTCGGCGGTCTCTACCACACGGAGCGCCTCTGCCTGCCCCTCGACGAGGCACAGTGGGCCCGCTACCTCAGCGACTGGGGCCCCTTCCCCGGCGCCTGCCAACTGCTGGTCGAACCCCTTCACAACCACCGTCAGGAGCTGATCGGCTGCCTGCTGCTGATCCTGCCAGACTGCTCGGCCCGCGAACTGGCCTCGCGCATCAGCCTCATCGAGGCGCTGGCGGGCACCTCCTCCTCCGCCATCGAAAACCAGCGCCTGCTGGAGGAGCAGAAGCAACTGCTGGAAGCCTTCATCGAGCTCATCGCCGGTGCCATCGATGCCAAGAGCCCCTACACCGGCGGCCACTGCCAGCGGGTGCCGGAACTGGCCAGGATGCTGACCCAGGCTGCCTGCGCACAGCAGACGGGGCCCTTTGCCGATTTCCGGCTCAACGAAGAGGAGTGGGAGGCCATCCATATCGCGAGCTGGCTGCACGACTGCGGCAAGGTCACCACCCCGGAGTTCGTGGTGGACAAGGCGACCAAACTCGAGACCATTTACGACAGGATCCACGAGATCCGCACCCGCTTCGAGGTGCTCAAGCGGGATGCTCACATCGAGGCGCTCTGCGCCCTGCTGCCTCCATCCGGGCAGCAGGCCGCCCTCGAGGCTGTAACCCCCCTCTGGCACACCCTGGATCAGGAGTTCGCCTTCGTGGCCGAGTGCAATCTGGGGGGCGAGTGGATGGCGCCGGAGAAACTCGCCAGGCTGGATGCCATCGCCAGCCGCACCTGGTTGCGCACTCTGGACGATCGGCTCG
Source organism: Aeromonas sp. R7-1 (assembly GCF_040908115.1). Classification (NCBI taxonomy): domain Bacteria; kingdom Pseudomonadati; phylum Pseudomonadota; class Gammaproteobacteria; order Aeromonadales; family Aeromonadaceae; genus Aeromonas; species Aeromonas sp. R7-1. The sequence goes on from NZ_JBFODD010000046.1 coordinate 48,598, forward strand.
GCATCAGTCAGGAGGAGCGCAAGCGCCACCAGGAGGCACCCTCTCCCCTCCCCTGCCGAGAGTCGCTGCTCGCCGACAAGGCGGTCCATCTCATCCCTCGCCCCGAGCATGACAATCTCGCCCGACACAACCCATGGGGCTTCAAGGTGCGGGTGCCCACCCACCTCTACAACCGGGGGGAACGTTACAATCTCGCCATCGGCCGTGGCACCCTCACCGAAGAGGAGCGCTACAAGATCAACGATCACATCATCCAGACCATACGCATGCTGGAGAAGCTTCCCTTCCCCCGCCATTTGCGCAAGGTGCCGGAGATTGCGGGGGGCCATCACGAGCGGATGGACGGCACGGGCTATCCGCGCCAGTTGCAAGGGGGGCAGATGAGCATTCCCGCCCGCATCATGGCCATTGCAGACATCTTCGAGGCGCTGACGGCGAGCGATCGCCCCTACAAGTCTGGCAAGACGGTCTCCCAGTCCCTGGCCATCATGGTGAAGATGGTGCAGGAACAGCACATAGACCCGGCCCTGTTTGCCCTCTTCATCGAGAGCGGCATCTGGCGGGACTACGCCATACGCTTCCTCGCCCCCGAGCAGTTGGACGAGGTCGAATGCCAGGCCCTGCTGGCAGGATCACACTGACCTTCCGCTGACACTCGCCCATAAAAAAACGGTCAACCCAGGTTGACCGTTTTTCGTTCCACTTCGCCCCTTAGAACAGCAGGTGCGCCACACCGGCAATCACCGGCAGGGTGACCAGGGTGCGCAGCAGGAAGATGACAAACAGCTCCCACAACTTGACCGGGATCTTGCTGCCCAGCAACAGAGCGCCCACTTCCGACATGTAGATGAGCTGGGTGACCGACATGGCGGCGATCACGAAGCGGGTGATGTCGCTCTCGATAGTGGAGGCCAGCACCGCCGGGATGAACATGTCGGCGAAGCCCACCATGATGGTCTTGGAAGCAGCTTCCGCCTCCGGCAGTTGCAGCAGCTCCAGCAAGGGTACGAAGGGGGCCCCCAGCCAATTGAAGATGGAGGTGTGCTCGGCCAGCATCAGGGCGCAGGTGCCGATGGCCATCACCACCGGCAGCACGCCAAACACCATGTCCAGGGCGTTTTTCACCCCTTCACGCGCCACGGCGCCGAGATCCGTCATGCTGTCGGCCTTGGTCAGGGCACGATGGTAGCCGTAGCTCAGAACGCTGTGCTGATGGGGGATTGCCTCCTGCTTGCGGCACAGGGGAGTACCGTCGCTGTAGACATCCTTCTTCCAGGAGAGCGGCGGCAGGCGCGGTACCACGATGGCGGCCACCACACCGGCCAGGCAGACGGTCAGGTAGAAGGGGACGAACATGTGCTCCAGCTTCACCTGGGAGATCACCACCAGGCAGAAGGTGATGGAGACGGCGGAGAAGGTGGTACCGATGACGGCCGCTTCCCGCTGGGTGTAAAACTTGCCTTCATACTGCTTGCTGGTCAGCAGGATCCCGACGCTGCCATCACCGAGCCAGGAGGCGAAGCAGTCCACCGCAGAACGCCCCGGCAGACGGAACACCGGGCGCATGATGCGGGTCATCATGGTACCGACAAACTCCAGCAGACCAAAATCCAGCAGCAAGGGCAGCAGCAGGCCCGCAAAGATGAAGACGGAGAACAGTACCGGCAGCAGATCGTGCAACACCAGGCCGCCGGTCGCCCCTGAGCGCAGCACCTCGGGACCGGCTTCAAAGAAGGTCAACAGCACGAAGACCCCGCCCAGCACCCGCACGCACGCCCAGAAGGGGGAGACGTTGAACAGGCTGTTGAGGAAGGGGCGTTTCACCAGGATCGCCGGTTTGAACAGCCAGGCGATCAGGGTCATCAGCATGGTGGTGGTGATGATGGCGCTGACCATGGCCACCAGATGATCGGCAAACACCGTTTGAACCAGCTTCGCCAACACGGCGACGGGAATGGTGACATTGCCGTCATAGATGACCGGGGTCATGAACAGCAGGATCCCGATCAGTGACGGGATCAAAAACATCAGCACGTTGCGGCGAGTACGGATTGCCGGTGCTTCCAGGGTCTTTTCCAACATATAAACAGCCTTAAATGTGACTTTTCCTTCAGCCGGGCCACCTGCATACTCATGCCCTCGCCCGGAAAACGGGCGCAAGAATAACCCAAAAAACTGCACAAACAAGCCGTTAATTGATCATTTCAAGCATAAATATTTTATCAGGCGAACCATCCATAAGAACAAACCAAAACAGTCATGCATATCGATTCAATTTGAATGGTTAGCATAATGTTTCATGCAGGTTACATTCAGGTGCGCAGTATAATCCGCAGCCACTGTCAGGCAATAAGAGACATGAAAAATATATCTATAGGGTGATCCCGTCGATCCTCCCATAAAAAAAACCGGAGCCTGTCTGGCTCCGGTCTTGTCACGAACATGATGCTCAATCGCGAACGTAAATGACTTCGACGCCGTCGTCGTCCTCATCGTCCCAGTCGTCATCGTCCAGGCCATCATCGAAGGCCTTGGACGCCGCCAGGGCATCGGCTTCCGCCTTGGCAAGCTGGTTCTTGTGGTAGTCGTCCCACTTGAACTCCACCTTCTCGATGGCGTCTCTGGCATCTTCCGCCAGCTGACGAGGCATGGTGTCCAGCAGATCCAGGATGTCGTAGCACACCTTCTTGGTGCCTTCCTTGCTGATGGCGGTGATGGCGTAGACCGGACCTTCGTGGTTGAGGGCTGCCTTGACTCTGTCCATCACTTCCTGAGCCTCTTCTTCCAGGATCAGGTCCATCTTGTTGAACACCAGCCAGCGCGGCTTGCCCGCAAGCTCGGGGCTGTATTTTTCCAGCTCCCGGACGATGGTCACGGCGTTCTCGGCAGGATCGGAGCCATCCACCGGGCAGATGTCCACCAGGTGGATCAGGACGCGGCAACGCTCCAGGTGCTTGAGGAAGCGGATACCCAGGCCTGCCCCCTCGGCAGCCCCTTCGATGAGGCCAGGAATGTCGGCAATGACGAAGGAACGGGAGTTTTCACCGCGTACCACACCCAGGTTCGGTACCAGGGTGGTGAAGGGGTAGTCTGCCACTTTCGGACGGGCCGCAGAAACGGCGCGAATGAAGGTGGACTTGCCTGCGTTGGGCAGACCCAGCATGCCGACATCCGCCAGCAGCAGCAGCTCCAGCCTCAGGGTACGCACTTCACCCGGGGTGCCGTTGCTCTTCTGGCGCGGCGCCCGGTTGACCGAGCTCTTGAAGCGGGTGTTGCCAAGGCCGTGGAAGCCACCCTTGGCAACCAGCAGCTTCTGATCGTGACTGGTCAAATCCCCCAGCAGTTCGCCGGTGTCTTCATCGGTGGCACGGGTTCCCACCGGCACGCGCAGGATCTTGTCCTTGCCGCGACGACCGGTACAGTTGGCACTCTGGCCGTTCTCGCCACGCTCGGCGGCGTGGAAGCGCTCGAAACGGTAGTCGATCAGGGTGTTCAGGTTTTCATCGGCCACCAGATACACGTCGCCACCATCACCGCCGTCACCGCCGTCCGGGCCGCCGTTCGGGATGTACTTCTCGCGGCGGAAGCTCACACAACCGTTACCACCGTCACCGGCATCGACTCGAATCTGGACTTCATCAACAAACTTCATAGGTAACCGTCACCTTAATTCGAAAAACCGATACGCAATTATAGTGATACGGGCCCCTTCGGGCGAGGCGCATCTGGCCGATGAGGGCTGTCTGCGCCGGCTCATCCGCGTGCCGTTTTTTCGTCAAACTCATCAGAAAAACAAAAGCCCCGCCAGGTTGGCGGGGCTTCGGATCCTTGCGGTCCGTAATTACTCAGCAACGATGCTGACGTACTTACGATTCTGCGGACCTTTAACTTCGAACTGCACTTTACCGTTCGCGGTAGCGAACAGAGTGTGGTCCTTGCCCAGACCAACGTTCTCACCAGCGTGGAACTTGGTGCCGCGCTGACGAACGATGATGCTGCCAGCCAGAACTGTTTCGCCGCCGAAACGCTTCACGCCCAGGCGTTTAGCTTCAGAATCGCGACCGTTGCGGGATGAACCGCCAGCTTTTTTGTGTGCCATCTATCGGACTCCTCTAATTAAGCGCTGATGCCAGTGATTTTGACTTCAGTGAACCACTGACGGTGGCCCGCTTGCTTACGGTGGTGCTTACGACGACGGAACTTGACGATAGTCACTTTCTCGCCACGGCCGTGAGCCACAACTTCAGCCACAACCTTGCCACCTTCAACGAAAGGAGCACCTACTTTGAAAGTGTCGCCTGCAGCAACCATCAGCACTTCGTTGAAGTCGATGGTAGCGCCAGTCTCAACGTTCAGCTTTTCCAGACGAACGATTTGACCTTCGGCCACACGGTGTTGTTTTCCGCCGCTTTGGAATACCGCGTACATTTGATTAACTCCGTAAAGGCGTGTCTTTTGCTCAAGGCCAGACACGCACAAAAACCTATAACAATGGGCGGGCATTCTACGCAGAACGATTTGCCGAGGCAAGGCCAATTTAGCAAAAAGTTTATTTTGTGCGCATATCTGCCCCCGTGAATAAACGCCTAACTGTAACCCATTGTGAAATCGTGTAGAATCCCCGCCATTGCTAAAAACGCAGTAAATGCTGCCGTCACGTTGCGAGACTTATGGACCAACAGACTATCCGTGCGCTCTGTGCCGCCGACATGACGGCGGTCAATGAACTGATCCTGGCGAGACTCCAGTCCGATGTCAGCCTGATCAACCAGCTGGGTTTCTATATTGTCAGTGCAGGCGGAAAACGGATGCGCCCCATGCTGACCGTGATGGCCGCACGCGCACTGGGCTATGAGGGTGAAGATCACCTGAAACTGGCCGCCATCGTCGAGTTCATTCACACCTCCACCCTGCTGCACGACGACGTGGTCGACGAATCCGACCTGCGCCGCGGCCGGGAAACCGCCAACGCCCTGTTTGGCAACGCCGCCAGCGTCCTGGTGGGTGACTACCTCTACAGCCGCTCCTTCCAGATGATGAGCGAACTCTCCAACCTGAAGGTGATGGAGATCCTCTCCGATGCCACCAACACCATCGCCGAAGGCGAAGTGCTGCAGCTGATGAACTGCAACGATCCGGATACCACGGAAGAGAGCTACATGACGGTCATCTACTGCAAGACCGCCAAGCTGTTTGAAGCCGCGACCCGACTCGCCGCCGTGCTGACCCATCAGCCCGAGCCCGTCGAGCAGGCCATGACCGACTACGGCAAGTACCTGGGTACCGCGTTCCAGATCATCGACGACGTGATGGACTACTGCTCCCAGAGCGAGGAGATGGGCAAGAACGTGGGTGACGATCTGGCTGAAGGCAAGCCGACCCTGCCGCTGTTGCGCGCCATGGAAGTGGGTACCCCGGAAGAGCGTCAACTGGTGCGCGATGCCATCGAGCACCGCAACGGTATGGATCACCTGGAGCGTATTCTGGGCATCCTGGATCGCACCGGAGCTCTCGAATACTCCCGCCAGCGGGCTCGGGAAGAGGCTGACAAGGCCATCGCCGCCCTCGCCATCCTGCCGGACTCCCGGCACAAGCAAGCGCTGGAGACCCTGGCCCACATGGCGGTGCAGCGCAGCGCCTGATGCCAGCCGGCGGACAATAAAAAAGAGGCCAGAGGGCCTCTTTTTTATTGTCCGAATTCACCGTGCCACTGCCGTATCAACACAGGCTCTAACGGGCCAACGCCCACAAGATGACGCCACCTGCCACCACCAGACAGCCGCCGATGCGACGCAGCTGTTCCGGCGGCAACTCCCCGAGCAGGCGCAGCATCTGCTGCCATGCCCTGGGAGCGAGCAAGGGCCCCAATCCTTCGAAGAGCAGCAGCAACCCCAGCCCCATCAACATGGATGTCAGCATCACCTCTCCTTATACCTGTTCCCCTGCCGGTCTGTGACCGCCAAACAAAAGGGCCTGAATCATCAGGCCCTTGGGTCATATCAACACGTGTTTACTGCTTGTTGCCGTGCGGCGACTTGAGGTAGCGGAAGAACTCGCTGTCCGGTTTCAGGACCATGAGGTCGTTGCCACCGGCGAAGCTCTTGCGATAGGCCTCCATGCTGCGCACGAAGCTGAAAAACTCGGGGTCTTTCTTGTAGCTGTCGGCATAGATCCTGGCGGCCTCGGCATCCCCTTCACCACGCAGCTGACGGGCATTACTCTCGGCGTCGGCGATCATCACGGTCACCTTGCGGTCGATGTCGGCACGCAGGATCTCGGCCTGCTCGCGGCCCTGTGAACGGTGTTCACGGGCAACCGCGGTCCGCTCGGCACGCATCCGCTGATAGATGGAGCTGGAAACTTCCACCGGCAGGTTGATCTGCTTGATGCGCACATCCACCACCTTGATGCCGAGCTCGGAGGAGCGCGCCATCTTCATCAGGGCATCTTCCATCACGGTACTGCGCTCGCCGGAGACGATGTCCTTGATGGTGCGGTTACCGATCTCGGAACGCAGGCCGTTGTTGATCTTGCGCTTGAGCAGGTCTTCAGCCTGGATCTTGTTGCCACCACCGGTCGCCAGGTAGTACTTGGAGAAGTCCTCGATCTTCCACTTCACGTAGGAGTCGATGATGAGGTCCTTCTTCTCGGACGTAACGAAGCGATCCGCCTGGCCTTCCAGAGTCTGGATGCGGGCATCCATCTTACGTACCTGGTCGATGAGCGGCACCTTGAAGTGCAGGCCCGGCTCGTACAGGCGCGGTTCACCGGAGTCGACCCGTTTCACCTTGCCAAACTGCACCACGATCCCCTTTTGTCCTTCATCGACGATGAAGATGGAAGAGAAGCAGACCATGGCGGCCACAGCGATGACACCAATAGCTAGCTTTTTCATCTATCAGTTTCTCCCTGTGCTGAAACGATCACCGCCACGCAGCGGGGTCGGAGTGGAGTTGGCCCCTTCGTTGGACGGCTGGGCCGCCTCGACTGCCGGGGTGCCCGCAGGACGTGCCGGTTGCACGGCATTCGCCTTGCCAGAGAGCTTGTCGAGCGGCAGGTAGATCATGCTGTTGTTGCCGGCCGGCATGTCGACCACCACCTTGTTGGCCTGCTGATAGAGCTCTTCCATGGTTTCGAGGTAGATACGATCACGGGTCAGCTCGGGCGCGGCCTGATACTGGGGCAGCAGCTCGTTGAAGCGAGCGACTTCACCCTTGGCCTTCAACACGATCTGGGACTTGTAGGCTTCGGCCTCCTGCTCCAGACGTTTGACCTGGCCACGAGCCTTGGGCTCCACTTCACGGGCATAGGCTTCCGCTTCACGGATGAAACGCTGCTCATCTTCCTGGGCGGAGATGGCGTCATCAAACGCATCCTTCACCTCTTCCGGCGGACGCGCCGGCAGGAAGTTGACGTCCACGATCTGCAGACCCATCTGATAGGGCTCGATGATGCTGTCGATCACCTGCCAGGTTTCCTGACGCACCTTCTCACGACCCGTGGTCAGCACATCGTCCATCCGGGTGTGACCCACCACGTAGCGCAGGGCGCTGTCGGTGGCCTGGCTCAGGCTCTCGTCTGCATTGGTCACGCTGAACAGGTACTGCTCGGGATCGACCACGCGATACTGCACGTCCATCTCGACCCGCACCACGTTCTCATCCTGGGTCAGCATGAAACCGGACGCCGGCAGGGAACGGACCGATTCCACGTCCACCGGGATCACCCGGTCGATGAAGGTCGGTTTCCAGCGCAGACCGGGATCCACGTTGTGGGAGTATTCGCCAAAGCGCAGCACCACGCCCCGCTCGGCTTCGCGAATGGTGTAGAAGCCGCTGACGACCCACACCACCACGGCCACCACCAAGGCAATGGAGAGGCCGAACTTGCCGACGTCACCACCACCGGATTTGCCACCACCGAGCAGACCGCCAAAACGACGGCTCACCTTGCGAAGCATCTCGTCCAGATCAGGGGGGCCCTGATTCTTGCCGTTGTTCCCCCAGGGGTCACGGTCTTTGCCATTGTTACCAGGCTCATTCCAAGCCATCAGCGTCTCCATTAATACATGCGGATGGATATCATCTCTATCGGGCCACAGAGGGGCGATGAAATCAGCAAACCAGTTATGTTCATCGACCCATCAATGCCTGATAAAGCGTTGTAAACTCTCACCTTCTTGTTTCATGAGGCGGTTCCAGTCAGCCAGTTGCAGGCGAACTTCCAGCACAAAGTCCCCCTCCTCGCTGAAACCTTCCTGCTCGATACCTTTCAGCCGATAGAGCGCACTGCGCAGTCTGGCGGCGGAAGGGGGCAGTTGCAGGGTGTGATGCACCATGGAGCCGGCCAGCAGTTCGGTCAGTGCCTGGAACAGGTATTCACTGCCCTCGCCAGTCTGGGCCGACAACCAGACTCGCACCGGTCGTCCAGCCTCATCCCGTTCAAGACCAGCCGGACGATCCCCCAGCTTGTCGATCTTGTTGCAGATCATCAGTTGGGGACGGTCATCCGCCTCGATCTCGGCCAGCACACGCTGGACCGACTCGATATTCTCCTGCATCTGTTCATCGGCGCAGTCCACCACGTGCAGCAGCAGGTCCGCTTCGCGAGTCTCCTGCAGGGTCGCCTTGAAGGCCGCGACCAGATCATGGGGCAAGTGCCGAATAAATCCAACTGTATCCGCCAGGATCACATCACCCACATCCTGGATCACCAATTTGCGCAGGGTGGGGTCCAGGGTTGCGAACAATTGGTCGGCAGCATACACGCTGGCATCTGTAAGTTGGTTGAACAAAGTGGATTTTCCGGCGTTGGTATACCCCACCAGAGAAACGGTCGGCACTTCGTTGCGGTTGCGGGCACGGCGCCCCTGCTCCCGCTGCTTGGCCACCTTGTCGAGGCGGCGCAAAATGGCCTTGATGCGCTCACGCAGCAGGCGTCGGTCGGTTTCAAGCTGGGTTTCACCCGGGCCGCGCAGACCGATCCCCCCCTTTTGTCGCTCAAGGTGGGTCCAGCCTCGCACCAGACGAGTGGAAAGATGGCGCAACTGGGCCAGTTCGACCTGCAACTTGCCTTCGTGAGTGCGGGCGCGCTGGGCGAAGATATCGAGGATAAGGCCAGTCCTGTCCACGACCCGGCACTGGAACAGACGCTCCAGGTTGCGCTCCTGGGCGGGGGTCAGGGCATGGTTGAAGATGACCACGTCAGCGTCCAGCATCTGGACCTGGGACGCGATCTCTTCCGCCTTGCCGCTACCGACAAAAAATTTGGCGCTGGGTGCGCTGCGACTGGTGGTGATCACCCCCAGTGCATTGACCCCGGCCGAGCTCACCAGCATCTTGAGCTCGTCCAGATCCTCCCGCTCGCCCTCATCGCTGAAGTTGACATGTACCAGAACGGCCTGTTCACCAGCTTCGTAACGGTCAAACAAGCGCTTGCTCCTTGACAGGTATCATGATGGATCTGAGTTGGCGAGTGAACTCGCCGCAGGATATCACGCCTCGGCTTCACCCTGCTCTTCACCGGCGGCGCCCGGGGCGTGCTGGTGATGGTTGACGGCACGGGCCGGCACCACGGTGGAAATGGCGTGCTTGTAGACCATCTGGCTCACGGTGTTCTTCAGCAGAATGACAAACTGGTCAAACGATTCGATCTGACCCTGCAGTTTGATGCCGTTCACCAAATAGATAGAAACAGGAATACGCTCACGGCGCAGCGCATTCAAAAACGGGTCTTGGAGAGATTGCCCCTTAGCCATCTTTCTTTTCCTTATAGTTTGTTGTTTTTAAACACCGGATATTCAATATAACAACCTGATTATACAGGAGTGTCAAGCCGGACCAGCTTGGGCGACGACCCTGGCCAGATTGCCAGACTCACCAGATTCCAACCAGGTCACATCAGGCCAACCGCGCAACCAGGTCATCTGACGCTTGGCCAACTGGCGGGTGGCAACAATGCCGCGATAACGCATCTCATCATACTCCACTTCCCCCGCCAGGTAGTCCCACATTTGGCGGTATCCCACGCAGCGAATGGAGGGAAGATCCGGGGTGAGATCCCCCCGCTCGTAAAGCGCCCTGACCTCCTGCTCGAAGCCGCTGCCCAGCATCTTGTCAAACCGCTGTTCGATGCGCTGGTGCAGCACGGCCCGATCCCTCGGCGCGATGGCAAACTGCAGCGCCCGGTAGGGCAGCCCCTCTCCCTGTACCTGGGTCAACTCGGTGAGGGTCTTGCCGCTGATGCGGTAAACCTCGAGCGCCCGGCACAGGCGCTGGGGATCGTTGGGGTGGATGCGGGCACCGGCCACCGGGTCGATGCGCACCAGTTCGTCGTGCAGCGCCTGCCAGCCGAGGCGGGCAGCCTCTTCCTCGATGCCGGCCCGCACGGCAGGATCGGCGGAAGGCAGTGGAGAAAGCCCCTCCAGCAGCGCCTTGAAATAGAGCATGGTGCCGCCCACCAGCAGCGGAATGCGGCCACGGTCGGCGATCTCTTTCATCTCCCGCAGGGCATCCTTGCAAAAATCCGCCGCCGAATAGCTCATGGCGGGATCCAGGATGTCGATGAGCCGGTGCGGGGCCTGCGCCAGCTCGGCTGGCGTCGGCTTGGCGGTGCCTATGTCCATGCCGCGATAGATGAGCGCGGAGTCCACGCTGATGATGTCGCAGGGCAGGGCCTGGCACAGTTCAATGGCGAGATCCGTCTTGCCGGAGGCCGTCGGCCCCATCAGAAAAATTGCAGTCGGCAAGTCAGCCACGTTAAACACTCCCTTCGGCCGCCCCTTCACGGGCGAGCCGGCATAAAACTGGTCATATGGATGCAACAGACGACGAGACGCCGTCAGTTGCCATCGGCAAACTCGGCCAGCACGTTCGCCAGCGGCAACGGGCGCACCATGCGAACGTCTGCCAGTTGGTCACTGAAATCGGCAACAAGTTCCGTCAACAACCGGGTGGCAGTGGCAAAATCGTATATTTTTTCGGCACTTATGCCTTGTTCCACCAACCACTGGCATAGTACCCCAGCCTGCGCGTCGGCATCACTGTCAGATCCACTCTCGACCAGCTGCAACAATTCGGGTAAGAGACGGGCCAGATCGGTCTGGCGCAGCAGGGCAGGCACCCGAGTCAGGATCATGGTGTCGCGTCCCCCGCTTTTCAACTCCAGCCCCATGCGTTTGAGCAGGCGTTCCCGCTCCTCCACCAGGGCGACCAGGTTTTTCGGCAGCTTGAAGGAGACCGGCAGCAACAGAGGCTGGGCCGCCAGCCCCTGGCCCCAGGCATCCAGCAGCCAGTGGCGCAACAGCAGACGCTCGGCACGCACCAGGGAGAGCAGCGCCAGCTGCCCCTGACGCTCCATCAGCAGATAGGCCTGCTCGACCAGGCTCAGGGCGCGCCACTCCCCCGTTCGGACTGGCGTCTCGACGGCTCCGCTCTCGGCTCCGGGCCGGGATGCCGGCGTCGCCACCTCGGGCAGGGTGGTGAGCAAGGCGCCCATGCCTCGCATCGCGGCCCGGCTCGGGGGTTCGGGAGGCTGGTAGTGTCCTCCCCTGCCACCACCGCCTTCCCGCACGCCGTCGCCATCTCGCGCAGGGGCAGGAGCCCGATAGCCGTGTTCGGCACCGTACCACTCGGTGCGCGGCGCCTGACCCGGATAGGTGACCTCCGGGCTGCCCGGCAGCTCGACCTGGGTCTCGGCCAGGGGTTCATCGGTGGCGCTCCCTGCCCCGTCCTGGCGCAGGGCGGTAAACAGCGCCTGGAAGATAAAATCGTGGATGAGACGCGCCTGATGGAAACGCACTTCGTGCTTGGCCGGATGGACGTTGACGTCCACCTGGCGGGGATCCAGCTCGATATAGAGCACATAGGCCGCGAAGCGATCGGCGGGCAGCAGCTCGTCATAGGCCTGGCGAATGGCGTGATTGATGAGCTTGTCCCGCATCATGCGGCCATTGACATAGGTGTATTGCAGGTCGTTCTGCGGCCTGGCTCCTGCCGGGGTGGCCAGCCAGCCCCACAACCGCACGTCGCTGTGTTCGCTCGATACCGCCAGGGCATGGTGCATGAAGGGGGAACCGCAGACGGCGGCGAGGCGGCGCTCCTGCTCCGCCACCGTGTTGGCCGCCTTGTACTGGCGCACCACCTTGCCGTTGTGGCGCAGGATCAGGGTAGCGTCGAAGCGGGAAAGCGCGATGCGGCGCACCAGTTCGTCGATGTGGGCAAATTCGGTCTTTTCGCTGCGCATGAACTTGCGCCGCGCCGGGGTGTTGAAGAAGAGATCCACCACCTCCACCGTGGTGCCCACCGGGTGGGCCGCCGGCTTGACGGTGACGCTCATCTCACGCCCTTCCGCCTGGGCCTGCCAGGCCTCGCTCTGCTCTGCCGTACGGGAGGTGAAGGTGAGGCGGGAGACGGAGCTGATGGAGGCGAGCGCCTCCCCGCGAAAGCCCAGGCTGTTGATCCCTTCCAGATCGTCCAGGGTCGCCACCTTGGAGGTGGCGTGGCGCGACAGCGCCAGCACCAGCTCATCCCTGGCGACACCGCAGCCGTTGTCACGAATGCGGATAAGCTTGGCGCCTCCCTTGTCGATGTCGATCTCGACCCGGTCAGCCCCCGCATCCAGGCTGTTTTCCACCAGTTCCTTCACCACGGAGGAGGGCCGCTCCACGACCTCACCGGCAGCAATCTGGTTGGCCAGAATCGGCGGCAATATACGGATTGGCATCGCTTGCTCCTGCAGATGAAAAAGGGGAAGAGGTGGACCTGGCGCCATCAACGCTCACCGCCCCTCCCTGCCATCGGCAGAGAAGGGCGGCGTTCTTCAGTCCGCGCTATTTTCGCGGAATATAGAGCACCTGCCCTATCTGGATGTCCCGTGACTTGAGCTTGTTGATCTCCACCAGTCGCGCCTGACTCACCCCATGTTTCTCGGCGAGACGGGAGAGACTCTGGCCACGGGTGACCACGTGGCGGATCATGTTGGACTTGTCGTTGCTCTGCACGCTGGCAACCGGCGCACTCGGCTCCTGGGCTGCGACCTTGTAAGGTTTGATCACGCCGGCACCGGAGGCGCTGCCGACACTGCTGACCGGGGCACCGCCCTCACCGACGCGATAGGGCTCGCTCGCCGGCATCCGGTTGGTCACGACTTGCTGCGTTGGCTGGGCAGCCGGCTTGCTGACAGCGACCGGCTTGCTGGCAGGCGCCTGACGCGGCGGGGCGGCAACCTGGCCCTTGCCGGTGAGCATGGGCCCCTTGGTCGGATGACTGCGGTAATAGTTGCGGATCCCCTCGAAGATGGCCCGGGCCAGCTGATCCTGATAGCTGGCGGTGGCCAGCAGCTTCTCCTCGGCGTGGTTCGAGATAAAGCCCGTCTCCACCAGTACCGAGGGGATGTCCGGCGCCTTCAGCACCGCCAGGCTCGCATGTTCCGGCGCCTTCTTGTGCAATCTGGCCACCCGGCCGAGCGAGCGCAGGATCTGGCGGCTGACGTCATAGCCTTCGGCCCTGGACTTGTCCATGGAGAGATCCAGGAAGGTCTGCGCCAGATAGGGGTTGGGATCGGATTCGGCCAATACCTTGCCAACGCCCCCCAGCAGCTCCCCCTGTTTCTCCTGCTTCTCGAGCCAGCTACCCATCTCGCGGTTGGCGCGATTGGTCGACAGCACCCAGACGGAGGCGCCGCGAGGAGTCGAGTTGTGGAAGCTGTCGGCATGCACCGACACCAGCAGGTCTGCCTTGGCCTTGCGGGCGATTTCGGAGCGTTTGTTGAGATCGACGAAGTAGTCGCCACGGCGGGTCAGCACGGCTCGCATGCCGGGCTCCCGGTCGATGAGGGCCGCCAGCTTCTGGGAGACCGCCAGGGTCACCCGTTTCTCGTAGGTGCGGCGCGGGCCGATGGAGCCCGGGTCTTCCCCACCGTGACCAGGATCGATGGCGATGACGATGGCCTTGCCGTGCCCCCCGACGGGAGCGGGCTGCGCCGCAGCGCTCCCCTTCTCTTCATAGGGAAGATCGATCACCAGACGGTGGCCATAGGGACCTGCCGGCGCCAGCGGGAAGACCACCGGCTTGATGGCAGAGCCGAGATCCAGCACCAGTCGCAGGCCGCCCTTCTCCAGCGGCGTGCTCTCGCGGATCTTGCGCACCAGCTCGCTCTTGTTCTCGATGCGGGCCAGGTTGGTGGCGTTGCTCGCCCCTTTCAGGTCGATGACCAGACGGTTCGGACCGGTCAGGGTGAAGTAGTTGAAATTGGGGGCGCTGCTCATGTCGAGCACCACCCGGGTGTTGTCCGGTGATGGCCACACCCGCACACTCTTGAGCTGATTGGCCCAGGTGGGCAATGCCATCAGGGAGAGAACAAAAACAAGGATCACGCGCACTGAGATGACAACCGTTCCAGAATGGCTTCGCCGATAGCAGTGCGGGCATCAATCTGCACCTCGCGCTGCTCGTTTGCATACCTCAGGGTGATCTCGAGATCCGGGGCTGGCAGCCAGCCGTCGCCCTTCTCTGGCCACTCCACCAGGCAGAGGGTATCGGCGGCGAAATAGTCGCGAATGCCCATGAACTCCAGCTCTTCCGGATCCGCCAGTCGATAGAGATCGAAGTGATAGACCTGCCACTGGGCAAGCTCATAGGGCTCCACCAGGGTATAGGTCGGGCTCTTGACCTTGCCCTCATGACCCAGTCCCTGCACCCAGCCTCGGGTCAGAGTGGTTTTGCCGGCCCCGAGGGCACCGTGCAGAAATACCGTGGTGGCCTGTTGGCACGCCTTTGCCAGACGGCCACCCAGCGCCACTGTTGCTGCCTCGTCCGGCAGTGTCATCATCAAGGTTTTTGCCATGTTCTTCTTGTTACTTGTTACTGTGTCGGATTGACCAGACGACGGATCCAGGGCAGCAGATCCGATGCCAGCATGCCCCTCTCACCCTCGGCAGCGGCCAGATCGGCGGCCTCTGCGTGGATCACGGCCCCGAGTCGGGTGGCCATGCCCGCACACCAGCCCTGAGCCAGAAGGGCGGCGATTATACCAGACAAGAGGTCACCCATGCCGCCACTGGCCATGCCGGGGTTGCCCTCGTCGCACAGGGAAATGCGCCTGCCGTCGCAGATGAGCGACCCCGCCCCCTTGAGCAACACCACACCACCGTAGCGCTGTTGCAGTCGCGAGACGGCCGCAAACCTGTCCCCCTCGACCTCGGCGATGGAGCAACCCAGCAGGCGAGCCGCCTCCCCGGGGTGGGGCGTGAGCACCCAATTATCCTGATGACGGGGGGCCTGCGCCAGCCAATTCAATCCATCGGCGTCCAATACCAGTGGCACGGCGGCTCCGATGCCCTGTTCGAACCGGGCCCGGCCCCACCCATCCTGACCGAGCCCGGGGCCTAGTACCTGCACCGATGCCCACCCTTCATCCATGTCCGCCGGGCATCCCATCAGCTCGGGTTGAACCAGGCTGGCCGCCGGGCAATCCGGGTGCTGGCGCAGGCGTACCAATCCCGCCCCCGCCCGCAGACAGGCCTGACCCGCCAGCAGGATTGCTCCCTGCATGCCGAGGTTCCCCCCCGTCAGCAGTACCTTGCCGCTGTGTCCCTTGTGAGCCGAGCGCCTGCGCGGGGTCAGCAACCCCTTGAGGCTGGGATAATCGATCCGCTCGGCAGCGGGAACCCGTTCCTCCCCCGGCGTCACTCCCAGGGGATCCCGATCGAGGTGGCCGACTCCGTCTACCCCGTCGGCGGTGAGCATGCCCTGCTTGATGCCGATGAAGGTGAGGGTGCGGGTGGCACGCACCAGTGCGCCCATGGCGCGGCCGGTGTCGGCATTGAGACCGGAGGGGAGATCCACCGCCAGCACGGGCGCGTTCAAGCCATTGATTGTTGCGACGATCTTTGTCATTGACGAGGAGAGGGGAAGCTGGACGCCGGTACCGAGCAGTGCGTCTATGACCAGATCCGGCGGCGGCAGCGTGGCGGGCAGCAGATCCTCGGCCATGGTCACGCTCCCCCCCGATGCGAGCCACTCTTCGGCAGCCCGCCTGGCATCTCCCCTCAGCAGGCCGGGAGCCCGGGCGGCAATCACCAAAGGCTCGAGGCCGATGCGCCGGGCAAGGCGGGCCAGCACGTAGCCATCCCCACCGTTGTTGCCAGGGCCGACGAAGATCCACCACTGGCGGCTGTCGGGCCAGTGGTGACAGGCATAGTTGCACAGCGCACTCCCGGCCCGCTCCATCAGCACATAGAGGGGCAACCCCTCCTGCTCGGCCCAGCGCAGTTCCATGCTGCGGATCTGCTCGGCCCGCCACAGGGGTTGTGCTAGACTCTCCCACTCATTTTTGCGGATAGCGTCCCCGAACACCTCTACCATGACGGCCCCCACGTTTCATCATCCCATGACCCGGCAACTGGCACGCCATATTGCCGCCCTGCGCCTGCCACACTCCTGCAAGCAGAGGGGGGATGCTGCATGACGGCTGCCGAACTTGCGCAACTGGCCCACGATATCAAGCTCTGGGCAAGGGAGCTAGGATTTGACCAGGTCGGCATCGCCGACACCGACCTCACCCTGGAAGAGCCGAAGTTGCAGGCCTGGCTGGATGCCGGTTATCACGGGACCATGGACTACATGGCGCGCCACGGCATGATGAGGGCCCGCCCCCACGAGCTGTTGCCGGGCACCTTGCGGGTCATCTCGGTACGGATGAACTACCTCCCGTTCGAGGCGGGCTTTGCCGCCACCCTGCGCGATCCCACCCTCGGCTACATCAGCCGCTATGCCCTCGGCCGCGACTACCACAAGGTGCTGCGCAACCGGCTCAAGCAGTTGGGGGAGCGCATAGAGCTGCGGTGCGACACCCTGTTGCGGGCGGCGGGACAAACCCTGGGCGAGTGGCGCCCCTTCGTCGACTCGGCCCCTATTCTGGAAAGGCCGCTGGCGGCCAAGGCCGGCCTTGGCTGGGTAGGCAAGCACTCGCTGCTGCTCAACGAGTCTGCCGGTTCCTTCTTCTTTCTGGGAGAATTGCTAATCGCCCTGCCGCTGCCCGTGGATGTCCCGGTGGAGAAGGAGCTGTGTGGCAAGTGCGTGGCCTGCATCAACATCTGCCCCACCGGTGCCATCATCGCCCCCTATGTGGTAGACGGACGGCGCTGCATCTCCTATCTCACCATCGAGAATGACGGCCCCATTCCCGAGGAGTTCAGGCCGCTCATGGGCAATCGCATCTATGGCTGTGACGACTGCCAGCTCATCTGCCCCTGGAACCGCTATGCCGATGCCAGCCCCGAACCCGATTTCAGCCCCCGCCCCGACCTGCATCGCCCGCCCCTCTTGACCTTGTGGCGCTGGAACGAGGCCGAATTTCTCAAGCACACGGAAGGCAGCCCCATCCGCCGCATCGGCTATCAGCGCTGGCGCCGCAACCTGGCAGTGGCCCTTGGCAACGGGCCGGCCAGCAGCGAGGTCCTGGCCGCCCTGCAACAGGCGCTGCCTGATGCGGCGCCCATGGTGGCCGAGCATATCGAGTGGGCGCTGGCGACCCTGGCCAGGCGTCAACAGGAAGAGAATAAAAAGACGCGATTGCTGATCCGCTGCATCGAAAAAGGTCTGCCGGATCACGCATAAATGATCTGGCCCTTGCCGGATCGCAGCCATTTTTTCATGCTCTGCCGACCATTGAACATCGGCACAATAAAAGGAAGATTCTGATGCAGATGCTGGGAGTAGATATTGGGGGGTCCGGGATCAAGGGCTGCCTGGTCGACACCGAAACCGGGGAGCTGATTGGCGAACGCCACCGCATCGCCACACCGCAACCGGCAACCCCGGCCGCCGTGGCACACACCCTCAAGGCGCTGGTCGAGCACTTCGAATGGAAGGGGCCCGTGGGGTGCGGTTTTCCCGCCACCATCCACAACGGCATCGCCAAGAATGCCTCCAACATCGACAAGAGCTGGATTGAGACCGATGCCGCCCACCTGTTTGCCGATGTGACCGGCCTGCCCTGCCACGTGCTGAACGACGCCGATGCGGCCGGTCTGGCGGAGATGCGCTTTGGCACCGGGCAGGATCGCCAGGGGGTCATCATTCTCATCACCGTCGGCACCGGCATCGGTACCGCCGTCTTCGTCAATGGCCAGTTGCTGCCCAATACCGAGCTGGGTCACCTGATGCTGGAAGGCATGGTGGCCGAACACTATTGCTCCGATGCGGTACGCAAGCGCGAGGATCTTTCCTGGGGCCGCTGGGGCAAACGTTTCAACAAATACCTGGCTCGCCTGGAGTTTCTGTTCTCCCCCGACCTCTTCATCCTGGGGGGCGGCAGCGCCGCCAAGCTCGACAAGTTCATCGACAAGATTGAGACCCGGGCTCCCCTGGTGGCGGCCGCGAACCTCAACCAGGCCGGCATCATAGGCGCCGCCCTCTATGGCGCGGCCCGGCAAGGGGGCTGACCGCCAGCAACATCAGAAGACCCGGCCCGTGCCGGGTCTCTCTCATCCGGGCTCAGAGATCGTCGAGGCGATGAGCACCGTGTACCAGACGGGTCAGGCGGGATTGGGCCATGGAGGCCAGGGCTTTCAGCAGCGCCGCCGTGTCGGGCGTGGGGCACTCCCGGGCCAGACGTTCCAGCTCGCCGATGAGCCTCTCCTCCTGGCGTGACACCAGGGCCACTATCTCCGCGGGCTGGGTTGTGGCGGGCAGCGCCAGACGATCCCCCTCGGCCAGCAGATCCTCGCCAAATCCCTGATCCAGCCAGGTCTCCTTCACCGCGCTTCCCATCTGCTCGCGATAATCGTGCAGATGGGCCGCCGCGGCATCCTCCCGCCCTTGCAGATAGGCCAGCAACATCCTGCTGCGCTCAGCATCCACCCGGGGGATCTGGCGCCCGTAAATGCGCCCTTGCCGATGATGAAGCTCCTCGAGATAGAGCATCAGGTCCTTGATCTGTTGGAATCGCATCTCGCCTCCCTCCTGGCATCCACCTGCAGCCAGTATAGGGAGCTGGCATGTCGACACGGCCACGAACTGGTCATTTATTGTTCTGCATCAAGGCGATGGAAAAGAAAGCAGAAAAAGAGACAGCAGGAGGAAGGGGAAACCGGCAGCGATGCTGCCCGGACAACCCGGCACCTTGCCCGAAGGGAGGCATCAAATCGACGACATAAAAGATATTTACCAGCTTATATTCGGACTAGATTCATAAAATCGGAATCTAATATTGATACTGGTGGTGATACCTCCACACCATAGTCAAATGGCGGGAATCCTTATCCATTTTTTAGACGTCTAGACGTAAAAACATGCGTTGACACAGCCATCCGGACATCTTAGCATCATCCTCCATGATGACAGAGCTACCCAGTGAAACCTCTGCCCAATTTACCCGCCTGTAGCGCCCTGTGCTTTAAGGCTGTTAGCACGGAAGAATCCATGATTAAGTTGATCGGTCTCAACAAAGTCTACGGTAAAGGCAGTGATGCCGTGCACGCCCTGCGTGACGTGAGCCTGCATGTGCCCCAAGGCAAGATCTTCGGGGTGATCGGTGCCTCCGGTGCCGGCAAGAGTACCCTCATCCGCTGCGTCAACCTGCTGGAGCGCCCCACCGAGGGGCAGGTCATCGTCGATGGCCAGGACCTGGTCGCCCTGAGCGAGCGGGATCTGACTCAGGCTCGCCGCCAGATCGGCATGATCTTCCAGCACTTCAACCTGCTGGCCTCTCGCACCGTCTCCGCCAACATCGCCTTCCCGCTGGAGCTGGCGGGCTGGAGCAAGGACAAGATCCAGAGCCGGGTCAGCGAACTGCTGGCCCTGGTCGGGCTGGAAGCCCGTGCCCACGCTTATCCGTCCGAGCTCTCCGGCGGCCAGAAGCAGCGCGTCGCCATCGCCCGTGCCCTGGCACCGGCTCCCAAGGTCCTGCTGTGTGACGAGGCCACCTCGGCCCTCGACCCCCAGACCACCCGCTCGATCCTGACCCTGCTCAAGGAGATCAACGTCAAGCTGGGGCTCACCATACTGCTCATCACCCACGAAATGGACGTGGTGAAGGGGATCTGCGACGAGGTGGCCATCATCAGCGACGGCCGTCTCATTGAGCAGGGGGAAGTGGCCTGGTTCTTCAGCAATGCCAAGACCCAGCTGGCCCGGGATTTCATCCACTCCACCATCCACCTGGAAGTGCCCCAGGAGTATCAGGATCGGATGAGTAGCGACCGGGTGCCCGGCAGCTATCCCCTGGTGAAGCTCGGCTTTACCGGGACCACGGTGGATTCGCCGCTGATTTCCGAGGCGAGCCGCCGTTTCAACATCGACATCAGCATCCTGAGCGCAGACATCGAATACGCCGGTGGCGTCAAGTTCGGCTTCCTGCTGGCGGAACTGTTCGGGGACGAGGCCCAGTGCGAGGCCACCCAGCAGTTCCTCATCGACAACCACATTCAGCTGGAGGTAATGGGTTATGTCCGAAGCAATGATTAATCTGCTGATTTCGGCTCTGGGCGACACCCTCATCATGGTGTTTGCCTCCGCCCTGTTCGGCTGCCTGCTCGGCCTGCCGCTCGGCGTGGCGCTGCACGTGACCAAGGCGGGCCAGATCCTGGCCAATCCGCTGCTCAACAAGGTCCTGGGCGTCATCGTCAACGTCGGTCGCTCGGTGCCCTTCATCATTCTGCTGGTCGCCATCATTCCGTTGACCCGCTTCATCGTCGGCACCAGCATCGGCACCATCGCCGCCATCGTGCCGCTGACCGTGGGCTGCATTCCCTTCATCGCCCGCCTGGTGGAAGGGGCCCTGATGGAGGTGCCTGACGGCCTGCTGGAAGCGGCCAAGGCCATGGGGGCCAAGCCCCTGCAAATCATCGCCAAGGTGTTGCTGCCCGAGGCCCTGCCGGGGATCCTCAACAGCGTCATCATCACCCTCGTCACCCTGGTGAACTACTCCGCCATGGCAGGTGCCATCGGAGGCGGTG
Organism: Aeromonas sp. R7-1; assembly: GCF_040908115.1. Taxonomy (NCBI): domain Bacteria; kingdom Pseudomonadati; phylum Pseudomonadota; class Gammaproteobacteria; order Aeromonadales; family Aeromonadaceae; genus Aeromonas; species Aeromonas sp. R7-1. The sequence goes on from NZ_JBFODD010000046.1 coordinate 69,557, forward strand.
GTCTCGGTGATGTGGGTATTCGCTACGGCTACCAGCGTTTCGATCCCACCGTCATGCTGGTCACCGTGGTCATTCTGGTGGTGCTGGTTCAACTCATCCAGAGCGCGGGTGAGCGCCTGGTCAAACAATGTGATCATCGTTAATCGTCGATTTCTGACAGGAGGTTTTTATGAAATTGGGCATCAAATCCGCAGCAGCTGCGCTGCTGGCAACCCTGGTACTGGTCGGCTGCGGCCAGAAGGAAGAGAACAAGACCCTGAAGGTGGGCGCCATCGCCGGTCCCGAGACCGAGCTGGTTGAGACCGCGGCCAAGGTGGCCAAGGAAAAATACGGCCTGACCGTCGAAGTGGTCACCTTCTCCGACTACGTCACCCCGAACGTGGCCCTGAACGACGGCAGCGTCGACGTCAACGCCTTCCAGCACAAGCCCTACCTGGATGCCCAGATCCGTGATCGCGGCTTCAAGCTGGTGCCGGTCGGCAACACCTTCGTCTACCCGATCGCCGGTTACTCCAAGAAGGTCAAGGCCCTGTCCGAGCTGAAAGACGGTGCCCAGATCGCGGTGCCGAACGATCCGACCAACCTGGGTCGCTCCCTGATCCTGCTGGAGAAGCAGGGCCTGCTGAAGCTTAAAGAGGGTGCCGGTCTGGAAGCGACCGTACTGGACATCGCCAGCAACCCGCGCAACTTCAAGATCGTCGAGCTGGAAGCCGCACAACTGCCGCGCTCCCTGGAAGACGTGGATCTGGCCATCATCAACAACACCTTCGCCGGTCAGATTGGTCTGACCCCGACCGAGAACGGCCTGTTTGTCGAAGACAAGGAGTCCCCCTACGTCAACCTGATCGTTGCTCGCGAGAACAACAAGGACGACGAGAAGGTCAAGGAGTTCGTCCAGTCCTTCCAGACCGACGAGGTCTTCAAGAAGGGAACCGAGCTGTTCAAGGGCGGTCTGGTGAAAGGTTGGTAATCACTCACTCTGGAAAAAAGGCCACGTCAAGCGTGGCCTTTTTTTTTACCCCCGTTATCATAGCCAGAAGCACGGCAACACGAAAAACAGAACAACAATGAAGAAATGGTATCTGGCCTACTGCAAACCCAAGGAAGAGGCCCGCGCCCGCGCCCATCTGGCAGCCCAGGGCGTTGAATCCTATTACCCCATGGTCGAGATTGAAAAACTGCGGCGAGGCAAGCGCGTGCCCCAGCGCGAGCCCATGTTCCCCAACTATCTCTTCATCTACGTGGATCTGGAAGAGGTCACCCCGGTCACCCTGAAATCGACCCGGGGCATCAGTCGCATCATCCACTTCGGCAAGGAGTGGACCCCCGTCAGCAGCCAGCTGCTCTACCGGCTCATGAGCCGGGACGACAGCGACGAGGCGCGCGCCAGCTATGCCCGTCTGCCGACCCAGGGAGACAAGGTACTTATCGAATCCGGCCCCCTCGCCGGGTTTGAAGCCATCTATCTGGAGCCGGATGGCGAAAAGCGGGCCATCCTGCTGGTCAACCTGCTCAACCAGGAGACCTGCAGCAGCTTCGAAAACCAGGCCTTCCGCCGCCTGGAGTGACCCGTCCTGTCGGCAGAAAGAGCCACAGGGCAGTACACAAGACACCATCCCCCTGCTTCCTAACGGTCAGGACCGCACCTGCGTCGTGCATCCTTCCACCACCAGGTTGTCGGGCCGAAAAAAACGGGGCAGACCCAGAGGTCTGCCCCGTTTTTCTCTCACTTGCGTCAGGCATCCAGTTCGAAGCGGCTGATGGCCGATGTCAGTCTCCCGGTCTCCCGGGTCAGGCGGGCGGCGATCTGCTCCCCCTGCTGGCCATGCTCGCTGGACTGATGGCTGAGCCCGGCAATCTCCTCCACCGTGCCCGCCACCTCCTGCGCCGCCCTTGACTGCTGCTCGGTGGCGGTGGCGATGGCGGCAAGCTGGCCGCTGAGATCCTGCACCAGCGTCGCCATCGACTCCAGGGTCTCGGTCACCGAGGCCACGGCACCGCGCCCCTGCTCCACCAGCAGGGTACCGCTGCCCACGGTATCCGCGGTCTCCCGGGTCTGCTGCTGGATGCTGGCAATGGTCTGGTTGATCTCCATGGTCGATGCGCTGGTGCGGCTGGCCAACTGCCTCACTTCATCGGCCACCACGGCAAATCCCCGTCCCTGCTCACCGGCCCGCGCCGCCTCGATGGCCGCATTGAGTGCCAGCAGATTGGTCTGCTCGGCGATGGTGGCGATCACTTCGGTGACCCTCCCCACCTGCTCGCTCTGGCTGCTGAGCTGCGTCATCGCCTGGTTTGCCTGGGCAATCATGGCACCAATCTGCGCCATGGTGGTCCCCATGCGGGCGAGGGCCTGCTCCCCCTCCCTTGCCTGTTGCTCGGTCTGGCGAGCCGCTCCCGCCGCGTCCGCAATGTTGCCCGCCACATCCCGGGTACTGACCGACATCTGCTCGATGGCGGCTGCCACCGCATCGAGCCGCTGATTCTGGCTTGCCAGATCATCCACGATGGCATTGGTGGTCTGGCCCACCTCGCGGCCAGCCCCTTCCACCTGACCGACCGCCCCCTGGATCTCCCCCACCAGCTCGCGCAACTGTGCCGACATCCGGTTGATGGAGCCCGTGAGCCCTCCCAGCTCATCCTGACGAAGCACGGGCAAGGGGGTGACGGGGAGGCGGCCATCGGCCACCAGGCCCGCCCGTTTCACCAGGCTGGCGATGTCCCGGGTCAGGCGCCGGCTGAACAGCAGGGCCACCAGGGTGCCCAGCAGGATGACGCTGGTGGTGGCCAGCAGCAGGGTGCGGTGGATGGCCTGACTGGCGGCCGCCATCTCCCCCGCCATCTTGTCCACCTCGGCACGGGTATGGGTCACCTGGGTCGCCAGCTGATCCGCCAGCCGGGTCAGGGCGGGCTCTATCTCGGTGGCCATCAGGTGGTTGGCCCTGTCCCAGTCCGGGGCCTGGCGCTTCTCGATCACCTGACCGACCAGCTCGGCAAAGGGGGCTGACATCTCTTCAAAGAGCGTCCAGAGCCCCTTTTGTGCCTCGGTGAAGTTGGCCTCCTGCTGTTTCAGCTCGGCCACCCGCTGCTGGTGAAACTGGTAGTAGTCCCGGTACTTGTCCAGGTACTCCTTCTCCCCCGAGATGAGGAAATCCCGCAGGGCGGAGAGCGCATTGCCCAGGCTGTTGTAGGCATCCCCCACCTGCTTGAGCAGCAGGCGCCTGTCACCGGGCAACGTCGCCTGGGGCGTCGCCACCTCTTCATTGGCAAAAGACTGCAACTGATCGAGGGCCGACTCCGCCAGGGGGCCGGCCTCCAGCAGCATCAGGGTGTGGGCGGGCAGGTTCTCTTCGGTGTGAGCCAGGGCCCACACCTGTGACTGTGCCCCCTTGAAATCCTTGAGTGCCCGGGTCAGGTCGGGAGTGAAACGCTGGCGTTCGATGGCGTGCCAGGCCTCTTCCCACTCCTGCTTGATGCGATCACCCTGTGCCGGATCCTTGCCGAGTATGAGATAGGCCCGCAGGGAGGAGACGGTGGCAATCAGGGCTTTCTGGCTCGCCTCGTCCCGCTGCAGGGCGGGCAGGGCCTGGGCCAGCAAGGCATCTTGCGAGCCTTCGATCCGGCCGAGCTGATGATAGACAAGGGCGGAGGAGAGAATGATGAGCAGGTTGATAAAACAGAAGCTCAACAACAACTTGCTTGATATTTTCATGGCCATCCTTGGAATTCGTCGGGCATCCTGCCCGGGATTAGCGTCTGATGAGCGCGGGCAAACGAGCCTGCCAACCCTGATGCCATCCCAGCAGCTCCTCGCGGGGCATGGGACGGGCGGAGAAGAAGCCCTGGCATTGATCGCACCCCAGCTTCGCCAGCAATTGCCAGGTCGCCTCATCTTCGACCCCCTCGGCCACCGATTTCAAGCCCAACTTGCGAGCCAGCTCGATGCTGGACTCGATGATGGCTAGGCGAGAGGGATCTTCATAGCAGCGATCCACGAAGGATCTGTCCAGTTTCAACTCGGTAAAGGGGAGCAGGGCGAGCTGCTGCATGGAGGAGTAGCCGGTCCCGAAATCATCGATGGAGAGACCAAAACCGTGCATCCGCAAGCGGGTCAGCACCTCCAGCGACTTGCCGAGATCCTTGACGAAAGCGCTCTCGGTTACTTCGAGGGTGATGAGCTCGGGGTTGATGCTCCAGCGCTGGCAGTGGCTGAGCAGGGTGTTGCACAGATCCCCCTCAATGAGGGAAGTGGTGGACAGGTTCATCGACAGGTTCAGGGAGAGCCCTGTCTTCTCCCACAGGTGGCCGTCCCGCAGCGCCTTGCCGATGATCACCTCGGTGAGCGGGTCGATGAGCCCGTTGTGCTCCGCCAGCGGGATGAAACGGGCCGGCGAGATGAGGCCATATTCTGGGTGCTGCCAGCGGGCAAGCGCCTCCATGCCGAGCCACTCCCCGTTGTGAAAACCCACCTTGGGTTGATACCAGGGCAGCAACTGGTCCTGATCCAGCGCCCGGCGCAGCTCATCCAGGGTCAGGTGATAACCATCCTCCTCCTGGCTGCGTACCTGCTGGGGCCGCCAGGCACCGATGAGCTGCGCGATCTGCTGGGGAGACGCGGGTTTCTCGATGCGCCCCAGCACCTGCAGGCCATAGGCCCGGCTCATGCGCAGCACGGCATCGACCACGTCATCCTCCAGGGCGCTGCACAGCACAATGCCGCCGCGGAACCCGCCAAGGGAGAGGCGGCGCAGCAGCGCCATGCCATCCATGCCCGGCATGCGCAGATCACAGAACAGGATGTCGACCCTGTGGTGCTGGCACTGTGCAAGCGCCTCCTCCCCGTCCTGCGCCTCCAGCAGGTTGCCGTAGCCCAGTCCGCGGATCTGGTGCATCAGGGCCTTGCGCTGGAAGTTGTGATCCTCCACCACCATGATCGCCAACTCATGCCGTGCGCTATTCATCGAGCCATAACCCCGTTTCACCTCTGATAGAGTCCATCAATGCCTGTACCGCCCTGGCCAGGTCATCGAGCTTGTCCAGTTGTTTCAATCTGGCCGCCGCCTCCAGCCGGGCCGCCTCCTCTGCCAATGCCTGCTGTCCTACCATGCGCGCGGCCCCCTTGATGCGATGTGCCGTCTCCACCAGCGCCTGGGTATCCTGGCTGGCCAGCGCCAGCCTCATGTCCTCGCCATCCTGCTCGTTGGCTTCCAGGTATTCGCTGGCCATGCTGCGTGCCACCGCCTCATCCCCGAACAGGGTCAACCAGCTTATGCCTGGCAGCTGAACCCTGGCTTGCCGGGGCGCCTCCGAGGCGAGCTGTTCTTCCTGAGTCGGCAACCAGCGTCCCAGGGTCTGGCTCAGGGCATCCAGGCTGTAGGGCTTGAACAGCATGTCGTTCATGCCGGCATCACGCATCTGTTGGCTCGCCTCCTCAGAGGTATCGGCCGTCACCCCGATAATGGGAGCACTGTCCCCGGCATCCCGCAAGGCTCGCGTGAGGGCATAGCCATCCATCACCGGCATGTGGCAGTCGGTCAGCAGCAGGGCGAAGTCCTGCCCCTGCCAGGCGCGCAGCGCCTCCTCGCCATCTTCCACCACCTCGGACTCGAGCCCCAGGATAGCGAGCTGTCTCGTCAGCAATGCCCGGTTGACGGGGTGATCATCGGCCACCAGCACCCGCCCCTTGAGCTTCTCCCCCTCCATCCCCTTCGACTGGCTCGCCTGCTGGTTGAACAGTGACTGGCAGGTTTCCAGCAACAGATCCGGGTAGAGAGGCGATTGTCCCAGTCGCCACCAGGCGTCGCCACCCATGCGCCCCCGCAGGGCCTCATGGGGAGAGAGTACTATGCCCTTGAGGTTCGAACGCTGCAAACAGGCCAGCCAGTCACTGCCAAGGGCCTGCTCCAGGTGATTCTCCTGCGCCAGCAGATGCCCCTCGAGGGGCTGCTGCCAATGGTGTGCCTCCATGCGTACCAGTCTGGCGCCCAGCCTGGCCATCACCGATTCCAGCCCCTCATCCTCCCCAAACCACCACCATACCTGGCCGGTCAGGGGGGGCGCTTCCCACTGGCACTCGGCCAGGGTCAGCATGAAAGTCACGCAGGTGCCCATTCCGGGGGTACTCTCCAGGGTCAGGCTCCCCCCCATTTTCTGGGTGAGTTGATGACAGATGGCAAGCCCAAGCCCGGTGCCGCCAAATCGGCGGTTGGTGTCGGACTCCACCTGCTTGAACGGGATGAAGAGGGTGCGCTGCTGCTCCAGGGCGATGCCGATCCCGGTATCCCGGACCCGGAAGGCCAGCCGGTCGTCTTCATAATCCACCTGGATGGCGATCGCCCCCGCCTCGGTGAACTTCACCGCGTTGTTCAACAAATTGGAGATCACCTGCCCCACCCTTATCCCGTCGATGCAGGCCAGATCCGGCACCGTCTTTCCCCACCGCAGCGTCACGTTGAGCCCTTTGCCATAGGCCAGGGCCGCATGTCCCCGGATGACATCGCAAATCACCGAGGTCAGGCGGCAGTGATGGGGGTGCAGTTGCAACTGCCCGGCTTCCATCTTGGAGAAGTCCAGGATGTCGTTCACCAGATAGAGCAGGTGGTTGGTGGAGGTCGAGATATTGCGCAACATGTAGCGCTGATCGTCATCCAGCGGGCTCATTTGCAGCAGCTCCAGCATGCCGTGCATGCCGGAGATGGGAGTGCGAAGCTCATGACTCATGGTGGCGAGGAAGCGGCTGCGCGCCTGGGTCGCCTCCTCCGCCACCCGCCTGGCCTGGCGCAGCTCCAGCTCCTGGCGCTTGAGCTTGGTGATGTCCTGCACCACGCCGTTCAATATGACCCCTTCAAGCCCCTCCTGGTGAACGAAATGACCACGGATCTGCAAATAGCCCGCCTCCCCCTGGCGCCGGATCTCCACCTCGAGATCCAGCGGCTGCATGCTCAGGGCATGACGATCCACCGTGGCCACGAAGTCCTGGTGCGCCTTGCCTGTCAGCCCCAGGATGGAGGCACCGGTGACCGCCATGCCGACCAGGTCCTCTTCCACCCCCACCATCTCCCTGACCCCTTGCGAGGTGTAGAGGAAGTGCCCCTTGCCCGGCCCAAGCCAGTGATACTGATAGACCAGACCCGGCATGCTGTCGGTGATCTGGGTCAGCCGGGTCTGCGCCTCCTGGGCCGCAAACCGCGCCTGCTCCAGCTCGGTCACGTCGGTCAGCACGGTCAGGATCCCGAGCCGCTTGTCATCGGGCCCCGCAAAGAGCCGCTTGGTGTAGATCATCTGGTGCAGGCGATCGTCATCAAACCGGATCTCGCCCCGTCCATGAAGCTCCTCTCCGCTCTCCCAGACGCTGGCATCCTCCTCCATCACCCTGGCACGGATCGACTCGGGCAATCGATCCTGGAGCAACCGCTCATAGGAGCCCGTCAGGTTCTCCCCGCCGAGGAACATCTGCCGATACGCCCGGTTCGTCATTGCCACTTCATAGCGCTCGTTGGTCAGCACCACCTGGTTGGGCAGGGCATCCAGCATCATCTGGACAAACACCAGCTGCTCCTCGAGCCGCCGCTCGGCCTCCCGCCGCTGGCTGATCTGGCGGCGCAACGTCCGGTTCCAGCCCATGAACAGCAAGAGGCAGAGCAGGAAGATGCCGCCACCGAGGGAGGACCAGAGCAGCACCGTCTTCGGATCCAGTCCCGTCTGTATGGTCAGGGAGAGCCACTTTTTCTCCAGGGCGGAGAGCTCGTCGGGGGGAATGGCGATCAGCACCTTGGTGAGGATCTGCTGCAGCATGGGGTCCTGCAACTGGGTCGCCATGGCGATGGGTACCCGCAGGTCGCTGCCGGAGAAGACCACCTGGTAGCGGTCGCTGAATCCCTTTTGCAGCGACTGCTCCAGGGTGGTGGTGCTCATCAGCACATAGTCGACCTTCTGCTGGTCCAGCAGGGGCAGCAATTCGGCATCGCTGGCCACCGGCACGGCGATGGCCCCTACCTCGTTCAGCAAGACCTGCTCCACCGAGCCCCCCACCATGCCCACCCTGTGCCCTTTCAGGGCCCTGGCGGCGGTGAGCTCGGCCATCCCCTGCCTCGCCACGACCACCCGGTTGATCGACGCGTAGTTGGGGGTAAACCGGGCAAACTGCTGACGCTCCGCGGTGGGAGTCATGGCCGGGATGAGATCCAGCTTGCGATCCTGGAAGAGCGCCATGCTCTGGGCCCAGCTCCGGGTCGGCACCAGGGTGAACTGGAGCCCGGCACGCTGGCTCATCAGTGTCAGCAGATCGGCAATGAGCCCCTTGAGCCGCCCCCTGTCGTCCACCTCGCTCATCCCGGGCCAATCCGGGGCAACCCCGTAGCGGATGACCGGATGTGCTTGCAACCACGCCTGCTCCTGCGGATTGAAGACGATCTCCCTGCTCCTTTTCACCAGGGCATAGTCGAGGATATCCCCCGCCTCCAGAATGGCGCGACGCTCGAGGGGAGAGATATCCTCGAGGGCCCGCTCCAGCAATCCCTGCAAGACATCATTCCTGGGCGCCACGGCCATGGCGAGGGAGGTATCCCTCATCCAGTCGATCCTGGCCAGCGCCATGCCCGCCATGGCTTGCAGCCTGTTCAGCATGGGCAGCTCGGCCAGGTAGGCATCCGCCTTGCCCTCCTTGAGCATGAAGATCGCCTCGTCACGGCTGTCGGCCGTGATCAGGTTCGAGATCCCAAGGCGCAGCAGCTCATCGCAGGCGCTGACACCGAAGACGCAGACCCAGCGCACCCCATAGGCCTCCTCCAGGGAGAGGCTCTCCCTCCCCCCCGTCAGCAGCACGGCCCGGGGCAGTGCCATCAGCTCGGAGGTAAATTGCATCTGCAGGGTGCGGGTCGGGCTCGGAGCCACCCCGATCAACATGTCGACCTTGCCATCCAGCAAGGCCTGCTGGACCGCCGCATTGTTGGCATAGGCACGGTAGCGAAGGCTCACCCCCAGCCTGGCTGCAATCTGGGAGGCGAACTCATCCAGGGGGCCGGTGAAGTTGCCGCGCCCATCGGTATAGACATAGGGTGGCCAGGCCGCCGAAGGCATGCCGACGACCAGTTCATCATGGGTGGCAAGCCAGTGCAGTTCGTCCAGGGTGAAGTTGCTCTGGTCCAGTTGCGCCGGCGCAGCCGCAACCATCAGGCTCCAGAAAGCCAGACCACATAGCAGGATGAGACGACAGCAGCGGCGGAACATTATCAACTCCCATACGAAACGGAGGGGGATCATAGAGTGTTTGGCGCAATGTGCGACAACTAAATTGAGACAATGCTCATCAGGAAAGAAAAATGGCAGGCCCAGGCCTGCCATCCACCAGGTCGGGGGCCATGCCCCCTCCCATCAGGTTATTCGGTTCCCGAGCCGGAAACCGGTTTGAAACTCCCGCTCACGGATGTGGGCGATCTGCACATTTTGCCCTTCCAGCCCGATGTCTTTGAGCAGGGCTGGCGAAAGGTGCAGGTAGCTGACGCGACGCTCCAGCCGGGTGATCCTTTTTTGAACCAGGGTCTCTACGTGGCGCAGCAGGGCGAGTTCGATAGACATAATATTCTCCAGTTGAACGTGCGGTTCCCCCGGAGAGAGGTGATCACCCTGCGGGACAACCGCGGGTGATGAAAAAAGCAGGTGTTACCTGTCCCCTCCACGCGGCAAATAAAGAGCACGAGTCTTCGCGCTGCCAGAGCAGCGATCGAACGCAACGTTGAACATGGAATGTTGCATGGTCGTCTCCTTACCGTGTGAAAGTTGAACAAGTTGCCGCAGTGTAAAAAAACACCGAATTTTACGCAATATCTCTCCCACCCATATGGGTGGAATGCGGCCAAAAAGAGGTTCAGTCAAATCCCTGACAACAGCCGGAACTCCTCCAGCGCATAGGTATCCGTCATGCCGCTCACATAATCGAGCAGCAGCCGCACCCGGTAGTACCACTCCTGCTCGCTCTCCTTTTCGAAACGGGGATCCCGGCTCGCCACCGCCAGCCGGTACGCCTTGAGGTGGCGGGCAGAGAGGCGGTGGAACAGCCGCCGGGCAAAGAAGAGCTCGCTCCCGCCGTTGCCTGCGAGCAGCCGCTCGAACTGGCTGGCGGGCAGGGCCAGCAGGCAGGCGTAGGTGGAGAGCACTCCGCGCAGGGCGGCATAGCCTTCCAGCTCCAGCGCCTCCACCTCCGGGCGCATGAACACCAGCTCGCGAGCCACCCGCTTGAGGGTATCGAGTACCCGGGCTGCCGGAGCCTGGCCGTGCAGTAGCGCCTGGGGATAGGCCCCGCTCAGGATCTGATCGTGCTCGGCCACATAGGTATGGGCGGCCAGCGCCACCAGATCCCGGGTCAGATGCTGGCGAAAATGGGGGAAGAACCCCCGACCGGAGGCAAGCGCCTCATCGAGCAGGTCGGCCATGTAACCGCCCTCGTCCGCCTCGCGCAGGGCTGCCAGCAGCTCGCTCTGGGTGAGGATGCGCCTGTCCACCGCATCCTCGAGATCGGCGATGCAGTAAGAGATGTCGTCCGCCGCCTCCATGATGTAGACCAGCGGATGACGGCACCCCTCGGCCAGCCCCAGGCTCTGGCCGAGGGCACGATAGAGGGGTTGTTCGCTGAAGAAGATGCCGCGCTTGCTGGTCCAGCCGTGGTGCTGACCATAGCCCTGGGGATGGTGCAATCCCGGCAGGGGCTGCTGCGGGTATTTGCACAGCGCCGCCAACTGCCCCAGGGTGAGGTTCAGCTCATGGAGGCTGTGCACCAGTCGCAGGCTCTGGGCATTGCCGTCAAACACCAGCAGATCCTGGCGAAGGGTTGCCCACTGGGGGCTCGGCAACTGGTCGTGGGCACGGGCGAAGAGGCCGTCCAGCTCCTGGGCAAGCCACTGACTCATCACCTGCTCGCCGAAATGGCCAAACGGCGGGTTGCCGACATCGTGCAACAGGCAGGACATCTCCACCAGATTGATGAAGGCCCCCTCGCACACCACTCCGGCCGGCAGCGCCGCCAGGATGCGGCGACTGATCTGGCGACCGGTCTCCTGCACCTCCAGCGAATGGGTGAGACGGCTGCGCACCGAGGCTTTCACATCGAGCGGGAAGACCTGGGTCTTCTGCTGCAACCGACGCACCGGCGCCGCCTGCACGATGCGGGTGCGGTCCTGCTCCGTCGCCTCCAGCAGGTCTTCGTCTCCCCAGGGGTGAATGCGCTCGGGGGGGATCAAACGGTCATACATGTCGTGGCTCCTTGCCTGAGGCGTCGTGTCTACGAGAGCAGCCAGCGCCGCAGGCGGGCGATGTCACCCGGGTATTCCCGGCGCAGGGTTTCAATCCAGTCTTCCACGTTCTCCCACCAGGCGGGGTGATCCGGGCTCTGGATAAGCTGGGCCGTCTGCTGCAACCGGCGCAGGCCGATGGAGCCCGCCGCCCCCTTGATCTTGTGGGCCTCCTCCACCACACCGGCCTGATCCCTGGCAATCATGTTGGAGTCGAGCACCGCCATGTAGTCCGGCATCATCTTCTCGAACAGCTCGACGCTGGAGAGCAGCACCGGCTTGCCGACCGTGCTGGCGTAATCGGTGAGGAAAGGCAGATCCAGCAGGGCATCCTGATGGTGGACATCGTCCTGCTCGTCCGCCTCGTCCCCGGCAAGATCCGCAAACAGGTGGCCTATCACCTCCCGCACCGCCTTGGAGCCCAGCGGCTTGTTGATCACATCCTGCATGCCGTGATCCCGGTAGTACTGGCGATCGCCGGTGGCATTGGCGGTGAGCGCCACCATGGGGGGCAGGCTGTCGCCGTAGCGCGCGAGCAGTTGCTCCGCCACATCGAACCCCGTCATGTCCGGCAGCTGGATGTCGAGCAGGATCAAGTCGAAATCATCCGGGTTGGCCATGGCCAGCGCCTCTGCACCATCCCGCGCCACCTTGACCTGATGGCCGAGCTTGTTCAGCAGGGCGCAGGCCACAGTCACGTTGAGCTCCACATCCTCCACCAGCAGGATGTCGAGGGAGGGCATCTCGGGCTCCGGGGCCGCGGCCTTGGGCTCGACGCAGTCCACCTCCAGCTCGGCGGTGAAGCAGGCGCCTTCGCCCGGGTCGCTGTCCACATAGAGTTGACCGCCCATGGCCTGCACCAGCTGGCGGGAGACCGCAAGACCGATGCCGGTGCCGGTGGCGTGCTTCTTGCCCTGCACCTGATAGTACATGGCGAAGATCTTCTCCTGCTGGGCACGGGGAATGCCCACCCCGGTGTCTTCCACCTCGAAGTGCAGCGCCAGCTTGCCCGGTTCATCAGCGGCGTGGGCGAGACAGCGTATGGTGACGCCCCCTTCATCGGTGAACTTGACCGCATTGCCCACCAGGTTCCACAGCACCTGACGCAGCCGGGTGCCGTCCGCCATCACGAACTGGGGCATGTCGCCGTCCCGGTCGAAGTGCAGGTAGAGCCCCTTCTGCTCCGCCTGGATGCGCGACAGCGTCTCCAGCTCGTCGAGGAAGGCGGGCAAATCCAGCGGAGCCGGCGCAATCTCCAGCCGACGACGGTCGAGCTTGTCCAGATCGATGATGTCGTTGAAGATGTTGCCGAGCGTCACCGCGCTCAGGTGGATGGTCTTGAGCTGCTGCTGCTGTCTGGCATCGAGGGGCGTATCCATCAGCATCCGGCTCAGGCCCACGATGCCATTGAGCGGGGTGCGCAGCTCGTGGCTGATGGTGGAGATGAAGGTGGTCTTGTCCCGACTCGCCTTCTCCAGCTTGTCCTGGTACTGCTTGCGCTCGGTGATGTCGCGACCAAAGCCGAGCAGGCCGAGCCGCTTGCCGAAGCGGTCGAAGAAAGGCACCTTGCGCAGCTCGAAGTAGGCCTTGCGGCCATCGGGATACTCCAGCCACTGCTCATAGGTGAGCGGCTCGTTCTGGGCGAAGACCTGCTTGTCGGTCTCCACCACCTTGCTGGCGATGTCGTGCTTGTAGACATCGAACGGGGTCAGACCGATGAGTTCCGCTTCCACCTTGCCGGTGAGCTCCTCCATGGCGCGGTTGCAACCGGAGAACTGCTCATCCTCGTTGCGGTAATAGACCAGATCGGGGGAGCAGTCGATGAAGGAGCGCAAGAGGGCGGTACGCTCCCCCAGATGCAGCTGGGCCTTCTCCCGCTGGAACACTTCGTTCTCGAGATCCTCGATGGCTTGCTGGCGCAGGGTCTCGGCCCGGTTGGTCTCGGCGATCTGGGCGTTGAGCCGGCTGATGTTCTCCTGCAACTGGCTGTTGAGCTCGAGATCCCGCTCGCGCATGTCTTGCAACTTGCGCACCATCCGGGTCAGCCGTTGGCGGGAGTCCTCCAGCTGATCCACCACGATGGAGAGAAAATAGACGGCCCAGGGGGTCACCAGCAGGCCGAAGAAGACAGAGCGCACCAGGTCGACGATGTCCACGGTGCCGCGCAAAAACAGAGTCACCCCCATCTGGATCGACACGGCCAGCACTATGATGGCGGTGGCCAGGAACATGCTGAAGCGCACCAGTCCCAGCTTGGTCATCAGGTCGACGTAATATTGCGCCCAGGATTTGATCTGCTTCATCTCGTTGTTTTCTCCCCTTTTCTTGCGCAAACAGGATACCAGTACGGCGCCATGAACTCTTGTCCGTCGCGTATTCAATTATTGATTAACGTCACACTCCGGCTGGGGTAGCATGCCTGCCATGCCTCAGTCAGCACCGGTTCCACCGGGATACCGGGGCGCACTGTCACCCTTCTCATTCGTTATGTCAGGAGCATACCCGATGCGAAATCATGTTCTGTTGAGCCTTGGCCTGCTGGTCGCCACCACCGCCCACGCCGATCTGGGGGAGATCCCCCGCCAGACCGGCTGGTCCGGTTTTCTGCTGGGCGGAGTCAATGCCGGCAGCCACAAGTCCAACTTCTATGCCGGTGACGACAGCAACAGCCGTATCGATGATCTGGGCTCCCCCGGCCGCGAAAGCGGTCTGAGCCCGCTGCTCAATGCCGATATCCGCTACACCTTCGCCGATACCCGCACCCAGGTCTTCCTCGGCAACCTCATCCAGGACGCGGTGCGCTTCGACTTTACCCAGCAACTCGGTCTGCGCCAGGAGATGGGTGACAAGGGTATCGTCGCCACCTCCCTGGTGTTCAACCTCATGCCGGTGGAAGTGTGGAGCGATCCCTTCGCCACCGGCGTGGACCGCAGCGCCACCGATCTCACCTCGAAAGGGGTGCGCTTTGCCTGGGACAGGATCTGGGGCAGCAACGTCTACGCCACCCTGACCAGCCGGGAAGTGGAGCTCGACGAGGAGCGCAGTGGCCAGCAATATGACCTGACCCACGGCACCCACTACGCCTCCATGCTGAGCCGCAATGGCAAGATCCACGACCTGGCACTCTCCTACCAGTACCACTTCGGCGGCGACCAGTTGCTGGAGCCCGCCTTCCTCTACAAGGAGGCCCGCCTGGACGGGAGTGCGGAGAGCTTCAAGAACACCGGTCTGCAGCTGACCTATGCCAAGCGTGCCTCCCAGTGGTCCATCGTGAGCAACCTCTACGCCGGCAAGCGCAAGTATGACGAGGCGAATCCCCTGTTCGGCCAGCGCGCCGATGCCAGCGAGTTCGCCCTCAATGGCACCTTCTTCTGGCACAACCTGTTCGGCATCAAACCCCTTGCCGCCACCTTCACCGCGGCCTACTCCAGCGCCGACTCCGACATCGACTTCTACGATGCCGAGGCGCTTCGCTTCAGTACCGGGCTGCTTTACAACTTCTGACCCGCCCCAAGCAAGGAGGCCACCCCCGGGGTGGCCTCTTCATTTGCACAACCCTCGACCATCAGATGCCGAGGGAATCCAGCAGATCGTCGTGCTCGTTGCTCGCCGGCGCGGCCGCCGGTGCCGGTTTGGCTGACTGCTTGGCCTGAGCGATCAGCTCGTCGGGATCCACCTCCTCCTGCACGCCGCCATCATGGATCCGGATAAACTCCGTCTTGTCCATGGCCAGCTCCAGATAGAAGATGTTGTTGCTGGCGGTGAAGAAGGTCACCCGGCGGGTCTCGGGATTGTCGAGGTTGGTGTCGACGCTCAGCATCACCTGCTTGTTGAGCGCCAGCATCTTGGGCTGGTTCTGGGTGATGTGGGTCTGCAGCTCGCGCCCCACCTTGGTGGTGAAGCTGCCGACGATCTGGTTCATCAGCTCGCCCATGACGTTGCTCACCTCGTCCGAGGTGTGGGAGATGGCGAGATCCTCCTTGGAGAGCCCCATGCTCAGCATGTAGCTCTGGTAGAGCTCCATGGCCGCGGCGGCGGAGAAGTTGATCACCACCAGCCCGGAGAAGCCGCCGTCAAACAGCACGAAACAGCCGATGTCAGGCTTGAGGCAGGTCTTGCTGATCCGCTGCACCATGCCGGAGAAGCGCACCTGGGTCTGGGTCGCCGCACTCAATACGCTCGTCACCGAATTGCACAGGCTCAGCAGTACGTCCTCTGTGGTCAATACGGCATCATCCTCGGATCTTGTCACTATCATGGAACCTTCCTGCTGATCGAAATAATGGGGCTGTCACTCGTGTCGCCCATGTCACCATGCACCGACGCGATACGCTAACAGATTGCGTGATCCCGGTGCCCAAAGCGCGAGCCACCTCTCACTTGACTGGATTATCAGTCAGAAATGGCTGAAATCCATCCAGGGTAGCCAGACGGGTTTGCCAACTGGCAGCCGCCCCTTGCAAGGCCTGCTCCTCATAGGGAATGGCGGGACAGGCACCCCAGATGGGACCGGGCCAGGCCGCATCCGAGCTGAAGCGGGCCACGTGGTGCAGGTGCAGCTGAGGCACCAGATTGCCGAGGGCCGCCACGTTGATCTTGTCCGGGCCGAGTGCCCGCTCCATCAGGGTGGCGACGGCGCAGGACTCCTGCATCAACTGCTGTTGCTGCTCGGGGGCCAGATGATGGATCTCCCGAAGGTTGGCGACCCGGGGCACCAGAATCAGCCAGGGATACTGGCTGTCTTTGGCCAGCAGGACGCGGCACAGGGGCAGATCCCCGAGTATCCGGGTATCCGCCTGAAGGCGGGGGTGCAATTCAAACATGGGGGCCTCGCTGATCAACATGGGCACATCGGGAATCAAAGATGTGCCCACGTTACTGCAACGGGGAGCAAACTTAAAGGCGCGGCACGGCCCAACCGATGAAGCGCTTGCGAAGCGCGGGGTCCGCCTGCAGGAAAAGCTGTTGCAACTGCCCTTCCAGGGCGCTGGCAGGCACGGAGGAGGCCCGGGGCGTCGCTACGGCGGCCGCAGCCACATCCGCCGCACCGGCGAGCACGGCAGGCCCCTCGCCACGGTTGTACTCCATCAGCCTGGCATGCCAGTCCATGCCGATCTGCATCCCCTGCACCACCAGCGTATCCTGGCGCACCTCGAGGGGCTGCCCCCCCGCCACCAGGCCCAGGACAGGGGCCCTGGCGTAGCGTTCCATCCCGGCCTCGTCCGCAGGCACGGGAGCCTGCAGGCGCACCGACTGCCCGCGTGCCTCATAGCGAAGCACCTGGGGCTCGGAGCGAACCTGGCGATCGTTGTCGCTGCTGTTGCGACTCGGGATCACCCCCTCGTAGCGCACCAGCAGTTGCTGCTCTCCGTCGGCCAGCACGGCATGCTGCTCGTCCTGCACCTTGCCTGCGCTCACCGCCAGGATCTGGAAATCCCGGGGCACCTCGACCCTGACCTCGGCCTGCACACCGCCGCAGCACAGCAGCGCAACCCCTGCCCAACCCTGATGACGCTTCATTCCCTGACTCTCCTTTCGCGATGAAGGGCGCAGGGTAGCAGCCCCAGATGACAGAAAAATAACGGGATGCAGGCTCACCCCAGCAGATAATGGGGCCGCTCGGCAAACCACTGGGCCAGCACCTGCTTGAACAGCCGGATCTTGCGCGGCACCCGGCGCTGCTGGGCGTGCAGCACATGGATCGGGTGCAGGCCGGTCTGCCACTCCGTCAGCACGGCCACCAGCTCCCCTCGGGCCAGGCTGGCCTCCACCAGCATCAGTGGACACTTGGCAAAGCCCATGCCCGCCCGGGCCAGTTGCAGCAGGGTGCTGTAGTGGTTGGCCCGCACTCGCCCCTGCACCAGGATGTGCGCCTCCTCCTCCCCCTGGCGAAAGTGCCACTGCTCCCAGTCCGGGTTGTGGCCCTGCAGCAGGCAGGAGCGCCCCCCCAGCTCATAGGGAGTGGCAGGGATCCCCTCCCGGGCCAGCAGGGCGGGGCTTGCCACCACCACATCCTTGAGCCTGCCGAGGGGCAGGGCCACCAGGTTGTCGGGGATCAGCTCCATGGCCCGCAGGGCGATGTCATTCTCCCCCTGGCTCATGTCGATCATGGCATTGGTGAAGTTGAGCTCGACCTGGACGCCGGGGCACAGCTCGGCAAAACGGGCGAGCAGCTCGCTCACCATGCGGTCCCCCGTGCTGACCGGGCAGGTGAAGCGCAGGCGGCCGCTGTCCTCCTCGGTCAGGGCGCGGATCCCCTCCTCCGCCTCCCGGGCCAGGGCGAAGATCTCGCCGGCCTGCTGGTGAAGCACCCGCCCCGCCTCGGTCAGGCTGAGTCTGCGGGTCGTGCGCTGGAGCAGCTGGGCATTGAGGGCGGACTCCAGGGCGCTGACATGGCGACTCAGCATCCCCTTGCTCACCCCCAGGGCATCGGCAGCGGCGGAGAAACTGCCCCGTTGCACCACTTCATAGAAACTGGCCAGGTGGGTGATATCCATCATTAGCACCAATATGGAAACAATGGGTTCATCATAAGCGCTTTTTCTCCCTTTTTATCCCGCTATCATCAACTCATCTCAACCAGGAGCGATAGATATGAAGATTGTGATTGTGGGTGCCTCCGGCACCATTGGCGCCGCCGTCAGCGAACTGCTTGCCCAGGATCACCAGGTGATCCGGGTCGGTCACAGCCAGGGGGATGCCACCGTCGACATGACGGATGGCGCCTCCATCGCTACCCTCTTCGCGGGCCTAGGCCGGTTCGATGCCCTGGTGGTCGCCAGCGGCAGCGTCGCCTTCAATGCCCTGACCGAGATGACGGACGAGCAGTGGCAGGTGGGGCTTCAGAGCAAGCTGATGGGCCAGATAAACCTGACCCGGGCCGCCATTGCCCACCTGAGCGACCGTGGCTCCATCACCCTCATCAGCGGCATTCTGAGCGAGGAGCCCATCCACTGGGGGGTGAGCGCCACCACCATCAACGGCGCCATCGAGCACTTCGTGAAAGGGGCCGCCTGCGAGCTGCCAAGGGGCATTCGCATCAACGTGGTCAGCCCCACCGTGCTGGAAGAGTCCATGGGCAAGTATGCCGACTTCTTCCCGGGCTTCGTGCCGGTACCCGCCGCCCGGGTGGCCCAGGCCTACAAGAAATCGGTACTGGGGGTACAGACCGGCCAGATCTTCCGGGTCAATGGCTGAGCGCTCCGACAACCCAATGAAAACGGGCCCCGTCATGGGGCCCGTTTTGTCATCTGCGTTGCAAACGCCTCCCTTGCCACCAGCAAACGTTTGTTCGCCTGCGGCAAAAAAGCGGTCGGCCTCAGTCGATCAGGCCGTACTGCTCCCGCAGTACCTCGATGATCTCCTGCTTCGGATTGGCACTGCGTACCAGCGGCTGACCGATGATCTTCTCGGCGATCCCCACATAGGTGCGGGAGATATCCATCATCACCTCGGTGGGCAGCTTGTTGTCACGGGCCAGGGCGAAGCGCTCGGGCATGCGGTTCTTGTTGAGCAGGATGTCCGGATCCGGGAAGTGGTTCAGCAGCCACTGGCGGAAGCCCTCTTTGGACTTCTCGATGATCTCGCCGCCGCGAAGGGCTGCGCCGTCCCAGATGCGGGAGCTGTCGGGGGTGCCCACTTCATCCATGTAGATGAGCTTCTCGCGACCGGCGGCATCGGTCACGTAACCGAACTCGAACTTGGTGTCGACGAAGACCTGATCCAGGGCAGCCAGCGCCTCGCTGATGACGTTGAAGCCCTCTTTGAGCAGCGCCTCGTAGCGGTCGATGTCCGCCGGGGAGCGGAAGCCGAAGGCCTGATGGTGGCGCTCGATGTCGCCGCGGGAGACGTTGACGTCGTCCGCTTCCGGCACGCCATCCAGCCCCTTGAGGATCCCCTTGGTGGACGGGGTAATGAGGATCTCGGGCAGCTTCTGATCCTTCTTGAGCCCTTCCGGCAGGGTGATGCCGCAGAATTCCCGCTCACCATCCTTGTAGGCACGCCACATGGAGCCGGTGATGTACTGGCGGGCAATGGCCTCGATCATCACGGGACGGGCTTTTTGCACGATCCAGACGAAGGGGTGCGGGATGTCCAGGATGTGGCTGTCCGCCAGCCCCTGCTCCTTGAACAGCTTGAACCAGTGGCTGGAGATGGCATTGAGCGCCGCGCCCTTGCCCGGCACGCCGTTCAGACCGTCCACCCCTTGCCAGATGCAGTCGAAAGCCGAGATGCGATCACTGATCACCATGAGGGCCAGGGGCGTATCGGCCGGCACATCATAGCCTTTCTCCCGAATGAGCCGGGCACTGTCTGCCGGGGTCAACCAGTAGACGCTGCGCACTTTGCCGGAATGGACAGGTTTATCGGTACGGATCGGCAAATCGTCGTTCACCGCCAATACTTGATCTGCAAGACTCATGGCTAATAACACTTCCTGTTGTGGGACTAGTTAGGCAGGGGCACCAGACCCCTGTCTGTGGGGGATTCACATCATCAGGTACTCAGGCCCGGGGCAACCGGCTCGGCACGCGGGCCCTGCGGCAACCCGGACATAACAAAACAGGGGCGCGAGGCCCCTGTTTCCATGCTTACTTCGCCCCCTGATCGGCCAAGCCCTTGGCAAAGGCCTCGGACAGGCTGATGTACATCTGGGAGATGACACCGGATGCGACAGGCTTCTTGTCTTTGTCGAACAGGGTGATGGAGGTCTTGCCGCCCGTCATCTCGCCGAGCTGGAAGCGATACTTGTCTTCCTCGAGCTTGAACGGTTCCGCTCCCTTGGCCTTCCAGAACTCGCTGTCCGGCTCGTCGTACTCCACGTCGATCCAGCCCAGGGACTGCTGGGTGTCCTTGATGGTGAAACCATAGGCAGGCAGCACCTGATTGAGGCGGCGCCACACCTGGTCAAACGACCCTTCGGCAATCCAGGCGCTCAGCTCGTTGTTGTCCAGACCCAGCTCCAGCCCCATGCCATCGCTGGACTTGTGCTGTTCACGGGCCTTGAGCTGCTTGTCGTAATAGAGGGAGAACTGGTTCAGGGCGCGGGTAGCATAACGCTGGGCGTCCGCCGGCGTCAGCACAGTGCTGGTCTCGCCGTCGATGGTCTCTTCGTGATCCAGCACCCGTACCGACATCTTGATGGCGTGGCGCTGCACATCGTTGCGCAGGGTGAACTGGTAACGCTGACGGATCTTGAAGTCATCGTCATCTTCCGCCCAGCCATCGAGCACCGCTGAGTTGTCAAACCAGCCGGTCTGCAAGACGCCGTCCTGCTGGTCCAGCTTCTCGGTGGTGACCTTGTGTTCGGCCAGGAAGTTCATCAGGAAGGCCCAGGTATCGCGCTCCACGCTCTGGGAGGTGCTGAGGGCATAGAAGGCGACGGTCGGCTCGCTGGCATTGGCCACCACCTGGCTGCCGGGCACCACGGTGAGCAACTGGGCGGGCGGACGCACGTCCACCTTGGCCCCGAGGGCGCCCTCACGGCTGCTCTCGGGCAGGGCCGGAATGTCGAAATTGCTGTTAAAGGCGGGGGTACTCAACCCGGCGGGCACAAGGAAGGCACGGCCTTCGAGGCGGCTCTCTTCATACTCGAAGCCACGGTTGGCCATTTTGCGTTCCTGGGGTGAGCTGCAGGCAGCCAGCACGGCCACCGTCGCGACACTCAGTACCAGGCGCACTGCATTTCCCTTTCCATTTGCTTTAAACACTCGCCATCAACTCCGCAGTCGTCAGTGCTCGCGCCATCGCCGCTTCCCCCTCGGGGGTGAGATCGGTCAGGGGCAGACGCAAGGTCGCCGTCGCCATCAATCCCAGCCGGGCACAGGCCCATTTCACCGGGATGGGACTCGGTTCACAGAACAGAGTCTGATGCAACGGCATCAATCGATTGTTGATGTCATGAGCCTGCCCGGCATCACCGGCCAGGGCAGCACGACACATGTCGGCCATCTGGGGCGCCGCAATATTGGTGGTGACCGAAATGACACCATCGCCCCCTTGCAGCATAAAATCACATCCGCTGGTGTCATCGCCACTATAAAGCGCAAAATCCGGCCCGCACAGTTCGCGCAGCAGCGGGGTACGGCCAAGATCGCCAGTCGCTTCTTTCAAACCTATGATGCCGGGCACCTTGGCCAGACGGGCCACCGTCTCGGGTTTGAGGTCACAGCAGGTACGACCGGGCACATTATAGAGAATTTGAGGCAGACCACTAGCCTCGGCGATCGCACAATAGTGACGATAGAGGCCTTCCTGGGTGGGTTTGTTGTAATAGGGGGTCACCGAGAGACCCGCCACCACGCCCATGGTGGCGAAACGCCGGGAGAGGGCGATGGCGTGAGCAGTATTGTTGGAGCCGCAGCCCGCGATGACGGGAATGCGTCCGGCGGCGTATTCCACCGTCTTCTCAACCACGGCGATATGTTCCTGCTCGCTCAGGGTGACCGACTCTCCCGTGGTTCCCACGGCGACGATGGCGCTGGTCCCGGCATCCACATGATATTCCACCAGCGCTGCCAGACTGACCCAATCGATGTCGCCCGAGGGCAGCATGGGGGTAACGAGCGCAACAATACTACCGCGTAACATGGATAATTCTCCCGATTTTCAGGGGCGTAATGGTAAAGCTGCCCCTTTTGAAAAACAAGGGAGGCGCGGGACAAGCCGTGTTACCATCCGGCACAAAACGTATGAATGCACGAGCGCACAAGAGGCCTCACGGCAGGGTGCCGGCACCCGCGGTCAACGCATTCTCAATAATGGACGAGAGACGATTTATGACTCACTACCTGGTCGTAACGGCCATCGGCACGGACAGGCCTGGCATCGTCAATGAGGTGACCCGTCACGTCAGTGGCTGCGGTTGCAACATTGTCGACAGCCGTCTTGGCATCTTCGGCAACGAATTCACCTTCATCATGCTCCTGTCCGGTGACTGGAACAGCCTGATGCAACTGGAAATCAGCCTCCCACTGCGCAGCCAGGAGTGGGATCTCATCACCATGATGAAACGCACCGAGCGCCACCACTCCCTGCAATATGACATCAGCGCCAGCGCAGAGGTGCTGATCCGGGATCAGCCGGGCATCGTAAGTCAGTGCACCCAGTTCTTCAGCGATCACGGCTGGGACATCCAGGCCATGCAGACCATCACCCTGGAACAGCAGCCCTTCAACCTGCTCAAGGCGAACTTTCAGTTGAATCTCTCCAAGCAGGGAGAAGAGCCCGGCTCGAAGACAGCCTTCGCCGATTTCTGTCGTGGACTGGGCGCCGAGTCGTTCGAATTCATCGTCAATCACAAGTACGCCTGACGGCGTTTATCCGAGGAGACCCCATGTCACCACTAGAAGCTGGTACCCAGGCCCCCGATTTCTCCCTCTCCGATCAGGACGGCAATCAGGTTCGCCTCGCCGACCTGCGCGGCAAGAAGGTGCTCGTCTATTTCTACCCCAAGGCGATGACCCCGGGTTGCACCACCCAGGCCTGCGGTCTGCGCAACGTCAATAGCGAGCTGGCTGCCCTCAATGTGGTGGTGCTCGGCATCAGCCCGGACAGCGCCAAGCGCCTGAAAAAGTTCGAGGAGCGCGACAACCTCAACTTCCGTCTGCTGGCAGATGAGGATCACGCGGTGGCCGATGCCTTTGGCGTCTGGGGCCCGAAGAAGTTCATGGGCAAGGAGTATGACGGCATTCATCGCCTGAGTTTCCTCATCGACGAAGAGGGCAAGGTTGCCCATCGCTTCGACAAGTTCAAGACCAGCGATCACCATCAGGTGGTGCTCGACCTCGTCAAGGGCTAAGCCACCAGCGGCAATGTTGCAGGGCTCGCCATGGCGGGCCCTGCTCGTTTCACCACGGCATCAGCCCCACTCTCTGGCGGCCCACCAGGGCACCTCTTCCCCCCTTTTCTCGCCAACCTCCCCTCTCAGATCAAAAAATTCATCCTGGATATGGGTTAACGTGACCCCAGATTCATTTTCCAGCGAGACAGCCCATGAACATGAGCCACACCGAACGCCTGATCCTGAGCAACCAGTACGAGATCCTGGCCAAACTCAATCCGGAAAAGGCGGCGTTTTACCAGCGTGCCAGCACCATCGTCGAGCGCGGCTACTGCCTGCAGATCCTCGAGCTGGAGAAGAGCTTCGGCCATCTGGATCTCGCCACCTGCCAGGAGGTGCTGGACACTCTGGAGCTGCACCATGCACTGGCCATCTCCTGGGGCAACCTGGATGCCAGCGCCCGGGCCGATGTCAACGAGAGCCGCCTTGCCTTCAACGGCTACAGCCGCAGCCAGGAGCGGGAACTGGCGGATTACGTCTGCTTCCTGCTGGAAGTGGACAAGCGTTTCCCCGAACTGCCCTGCCCCTGCGACGAGCTCTCCAGCGACATCGCCATGCGGGACAAGTACCAGCGCATGCTGGCGGTCTGGCGTCAGTGCCCCCGTCAGTACAAGCTCTCCATCCAGGAGATCAGCAAGGTGCTGGCCGCCTGAATGTGAAAAAGGCGCCTGAGGGCGCCTTTGTCGTCAGTCTGACTCCGGAAAGTCATTCGTAGAGGAAGGATTTGTCCAGCTGCTTGAAGGCGGCGTTGAGGGTATCGGCCAGCTCTTCGTAGCGGGGACGGGCCACCAGCTGACGTTGACCGCCCTGCTCGTTCATCTTGCCGTTTATCTCCCGATACCAGGTGGCGAGGGAGGGGGGCAGCCGGGTATCGGCGCGCTGGCCGAGCCAGTAGTACCCTTGCAGCGGCAGGCTGAGCAGGAAGAGCACGGACGCCATCACGGAGGGCCAGTAATGAAGCTCGCCAAACTGGAACTGCACCATGACGCTGAGCACCGCCAGTGCCGGGATCACCTTGAGGGCGAATTCGGTGGCCTTGATCACCCGATTCTCCGGGAACATGGAATTAAGCTCGGGACGGCGCGGCCAAAGAGTCATATAATGACGGCCTTGCTGTAATTTAGTTCCAAAAATGTTCATGCTCATGCTACCTCCGAGCTCTTTTCGAACGCATTAACGGCAAAACCTCGACAATATTTGAGAGGCAATAACAAAGGTTGAGGATGACTTTGTTATTTTTCAACAATCAGGTTATCCTTTGTACGCCCATTTTTACGCTGGGGCACGGCCACTGACCAGTCAGGGACGTCTGAATTTCGGGTCTTGTATCACTATACAAGGGGCAAGCAACAGATTGCCAACCCTCATAAGGATAAGTTGATAGTTTTTGGACGCACCGCGTCCGGCGCATCCTCCAACCCAACCCAATCTGCGATAGGATTTATTCATGAGTAAGCTGGTTCTTGTTCTTAACTGTGGCAGCTCGTCCCTGAAGTTTGCTGTCATTGACGCAACCACCGGTGATGACCTGCTGTCCGGCCTGGCCGAATGCTTCAACCTCGACGACGCCCGCATCAAGTGGAAGCTGAACGGCGAGAAAGGCAACGCTGATCTGGGTGCCGGTGCCGCTCACCAGGAAGCGCTGGACTTCATCGTTCACAAGATCCTGCCGCTCAACCCGGAACTGTCCAAGAACCTGATCGCCATCGGCCACCGCGTGGTACACGGCGGCGAGCGTTTCACCTCCTCCGTTCGCATCTGTGATGACGTCATTGCCGGCATCGAAGCCGCCATTCCTTACGCACCGCTGCACAACCCGGCTCACCTGATCGGTATCCGTGCCGCCCTGAAGGTCTTCCCGGAACTGGCCGAGAAGAACGTCGCCGTGTTCGACACCGCCTTCCACCAGACCATGCCGGAAGAAGCCTTCCTGTACGCCCTGCCGTACAAGCTCTACAAAGAGAACGGCATCCGTCGCTACGGCGCCCACGGCACCAGCCACTACTACATCAGCCTGGAAGCGGCCAAGCAGCTGAACAAGCCGGTGGAAGAGCTCAACATCATCAACTGCCACCTGGGCAACGGCGGCTCTGTCTGCGCCATCAAGAACGGCCAGTCCGTCGACACCTCCATGGGCCTGACCCCGCTGGAAGGCCTGGTGATGGGTACCCGTTCCGGTGACATCGATCCGGCCATCATCTTCTTCCTGCACGACAAGCTGGGCATGAGCGTCGCCGAGATCAACACCATGCTGACCAAGGAGTCCGGCCTGCAGGGTCTGACCGAAGTCACCTCCGACTGCCGTTTCGTTGAAGACAACTACGACAGCAAGGAAGAAGCCAAGCGCGCCATGGACGTGTACTGCTACCGTCTGGCCAAGTACATCGGTGCCTACGCCGCCGCCATGGACGGTCGTCTGGATGCCGTGGTCTTCACCGGCGGCATCGGCGAGAACTCCGCCCCGATCCGTGAGATCACCCTGAACAAGCTGGGCCTGCTGGGCTTTGACGTCGACCACGACGCCAACCTGAAGGCTCGCTTCGGCAAGGGCGGCGAGATCACCAGGGCTGGTTCCACCAAGGCCCTGGTTATCCCGACCAACGAAGAGTGGGTCATCGCCCACGACGCGCTGGAACTGGTCGGCGCATAAATTAGCTGTAGAGCAAGGCCGCCCCAGGGCGGCCTTTTCCTGATCCCAAAAAATGAACAAGGGGTAATAAGTGGCACGCACTATTATGCTCATCCCGGTCGGCACTGGTGTCGGCGTAACCTCCGTGAGTCTTGGCGTCGTTCGCGCCATGGAACGTCACGGTGTCAATGTCAGCTTCTTCAAACCGGTCGCCCAGCCGCGTCCGGGTGAAACCGGTACCGAGCGCTCCACCGCCGTGATCCGCGCCGCTGCCAACATCAACCCGCCCGAGCCGTTCGCCCTCTCCTACGCCGAGAACATGATCACCTCCAGCAACACCGACATCCTGCTGGAAGAGATCGTGGCCCGCTTCGAAGAGCACGTGAAGACCAGCGGCGCCGAAGTGGTGGTGATCGAGGGCCTGGTTCCGACCGACAAGCAACCCTTTGCCAACAAGCTGAACTACGACGTCGCCAAGGCGCTGGATGCCGACATGGTGTTCGTGACCCATCCGGGCAACGACTCCAGCCAGAAGCTCAAAGAGCGCATCGAGCTGGCCTGCTCCAACTTCGGTGGCGTCAACAACCCGCGCATCGTGGGCTGCGTCATCAACAAGGTGGGTGCCCCGGTTGACGAGCACGGCGTGACCCGTCCCGACCTGACCGAGATGTTCGAAGCGCACCACCACGGCGCCGATACCGGCCACAACCTGGAAGTGCTGCAGGTCTTCGGCAAGAGTCCGCTGCGCATCCTCGGCTGCATTCCCTGGAACACCCAGCTGATCGCACCGCGCGCCAAGGATCTCGCCAAGCACCTGGCCGCCAAGATCATCAACAAGGGTGAGCTGGAAAGCCGCCGCCTGCAGACCGTGACCTTCTGCGCCCGCTCCATCCACAACATGATCGAGCACTTCCGTCCGGGCAGCCTGCTGGTGACCTCCGGCGACCGTTCCGACGTCATCGTCTCCGCCTGCCTGTCCGCCATGAACGGCGTCAAGCTGGGTGCCTTGCTGCTGACCGGCAACTACCATCCGGAACCCCAGGTGATGGCCCTGTGCCAACAGGCCATGGCCACCGGTCTGCCGATCATGATCACCGGCACCAACACCTGGCAGACCGCTGTCAGCCTGCAGAACTTCAACGTCGACATCCCGGAAGATGACCGCGAGCGTATCGAGCTGGTGCAGGACTACGTTGCTGGTCACATCGACAAGCACTGGATCGAGTCTCTCTCCGCCAAGTCCACCCGCTCCCGTCGCCTGAGCCCGCCGGCTTTCCGCTATCAGCTGACCGAGCTGGCCCGTCAGGCCAACAAGCGCGTCGTGCTTCCGGAAGGGGAAGAGCCGCGCACCATCAAGGCGGCCGCCATCTGTGCCGAGCGCGGTATCGCCCGTCCGGTGCTGCTGGGCAACCCGGATGAGATCCGCCGCGTCGCTGAACAGCAGGGCGTGATCCTGACCGACCGCGTCGAGATCATCGATCCCGTTGCCGTACGCGAGCGTTACGTGGCCCGTCTGGTCGAGCTGCGCAAGAACAAGGGCATGACCGAAGTGGTTGCCCGCGAGCAGCTGGAAGACAACGTGGTACTGGGTACCATGATGCTGGAGCGCAATGAAGTTGACGGTCTGGTATCCGGCGCAGTGCACACTACTGCCAACACCATCCGTCCGCCGATGCAGATCATCAAAACCGCCCCGGGCTCTTCCCTGATCTCCTCCATCTTCTTCATGCTGCTGCCGGATCAGGTGCTGGTCTACGGTGACTGCGCCATCAACCCGGATCCCACCGCCGAGCAACTGGCCGAGATCGCCATCCAGTCCGCCGACTCCGCTGCCGCCTTCGGCATCGAGCCGCGCGTGGCCATGATCTCCTACTCCACCGGCACCTCCGGCGCCGGCGCGGATGTGGAGAAAGTGCGTGAAGCGACCGAGCTGGCCAAGGCCAAGCGTCCCGACCTCATCATCGACGGCCCGCTGCAGTACGATGCGGCCATCATGGAGAACGTCGCCAAGTCCAAGGCACCGAACTCCCCGGTTGCCGGCAAGGCCACCGTGTTCGTGTTCCCGGATCTGAACACCGGCAACACCACCTACAAGGCGGTACAGCGCTCCGCCGAGCTGGTCTCCATCGGCCCCATGCTGCAAGGCATGCGCAAGCCGGTCAACGACCTCTCCCGTGGCGCCCTGGTGGACGACATCGTCTACACCATCGCCCTGACCGGCATCCAGGCAGCCCAGGCCGAGTAATCGACCCGCAGTCCGATGCAATGAAAAACCCGCCGAGAGGCGGGTTTTTTTATGGCTCGCGCCCAGAAATGTTGATCCGCAAGATCAGATCGGGATCCCGTCCGGATCCACGGACAGATCCGCGTTCCGCCCTTGGCAAGGCACGAGGGATAAGCAAACGCTCACACCCTCGCCAGGGGATTGCACAAATGCGATCCAGCCAGGATCAAATTGAAATATCCCTTTAAGATCATGAGACTAACGCCAGACACACCGCTAATCTACAGAGTTTTCCACAGCTTTTGTGGATAGTTTACCGATCATTTGAAAGAAAATGACAGGTGAAGGCCCTCCCTTCCCCCTTCTCTTTCACCCCCTCGATAGCCCCCTGATGCTGTGGCCTGCATCCCTACCGGCCCCCCACTTGCCCGCAACGCTGCCAGACACGAAAAAGGGCTCCGAAGAGCCCTTGAACAGCTATTTTCACATCCGGCCACATCAGGGACGCAGGGATTTGTCCGCCCGGGAGATGCCGCAGACACCGGAGCGCACCACTTCGATGATCTCGTTGGTCTGGGCAGCCGTCTTGATGAAGGCGTCCAGCTTTTCGCTGGTCCCGACGAGCTGCACCGTGTAGAGCTCGGGGGTGACGTCGACGATCTGGCCACGGAAGATGTCCGCCAGCCGCTTCAGTTCGTCACGTGCACCACCGGCGGCGCGCGCCTTGACCAGCGCGATCTCCCGCTCGATGTGCTCACCCTCGCTCAGGTCACACACCTTGAGCACGTCCACCAGCTTGTGCAGCTGCTTCTGGATCTGCTCCAGCACCCGCTCATCCCCCATGGTGACGATGGTCATGCGGGACAGGGTGGGATCCTCGGTGGGGGCCACCGTCAGGGTCTCGATGTTGTAGCCGCGCTGGGAGAAGAGGCCCACCACCCGGCTCAGGGCGCCGGATTCGTTCTCCAGCAGAACGGAAATTATATGTCTCATCAGGTTCTCTCCGTCTTGCTCAGCCACATCTCGTCCATGGCACCAAATTTGATCTGCATCGGATAGACGTGCTCGTCCGGATCGACCGAGATGTCCATGAACACCAGTCTGTCCTTCATGGCAAAGGCCTTCTCCATGGCGCTCTCCAGCTCCGCCGGATCGCTCACCGCGATGCCGACGTGGCCATAGGCTTCCGCCAGCTTGACGAAGTCAGGCAGGGATTCCATGTAGGAGTGGCTGTGGCGGCCACCGTAGAACATCTTCTGCCACTGCTTGACCATGCCCAGCGCACGGTTGTTGATGGAGATGATCTTGATGGGCACCCCGTACTGCATGCAGGTGGAGAGCTCCTGGATGTTCATCTGCACCGAGCCGTCGCCGGTGACGCAGCAGACCACGGCTTCCGGGTTGGCAAACTGGGCCCCCATGGCGGCGGGAATGCCAAAGCCCATGGTGCCGAGACCGCCGGAGTTGATCCACTGACGCGGCTTGGCAAACGGGTAGTAGAGAGCGGCAAACATCTGGTGCTGACCCACGTCGGAGGCAACGAACGCCTCCCCCTTGGTCACCTTGTAGAGAGTCTCGATGACCTGCTGCGGCTTGATCAGGGTGGGATGGGTCTCGTAAGCCAGGCAGTTGCGGGAACGCCACTGGTTTATCTGCTCCCACCAGTCCGCCAGCGCCTGCTTGTCGTTGTCAAAGCCGCACTCGCGGATCACTTCCAGCATCTGTTCCAGCACGGTTTCCACCGAGCCGACGATGGGCACATGGGCCTGTACCGTCTTGGAGATGGAGGTGGGGTCGATGTCGATGTGGACTATGGTGGCGTTGGGGCAGAACTTGGCTACGTTGTTGGTCACGCGGTCATCGAAGCGGGCACCCACGGCGAAGATGAGATCCGCGTTGTGCATGCTCTTGTTCGCTTCAAAGGTACCGTGCATGCCGAGCATGCCAATGAACTGCGGATGGGTGCCGGAGAAGGCGCCCAGCCCCATGAGCGTGGTAGTCACCGGCAGGTTCAGCAGCTCCGCCAGCTTGGTCACCAGGTGATCCGCATTGGCGTTGATGGCGCCGCCACCCACGTACATGACCGGGCGGCTCGCCTCGGTCAGCAGCTTGGCAGCCCGCTTGATCTGGCCCTTGTGTCCGGCCTTGGTCGGATTGTAGGAGCGCAAGGAAACCGACTCGGGATACTGATAGGGGAACTTCTCTTTCGGATTCTGCACGTCTTTGGGCAGATCCACCACCACGGGCCCCGGGCGGCCACTGGCGGCAATGTAATAGGCCTTCTTGATGGCCTCGGGAATGTCGCTGGCTTTCTTGCACAGGAAGCTGTGCTTCACCACCGGGCGGGAGATGCCGATCATGTCGGTCTCCTGGAACGCATCCTCCCCGATCATGCTGGTCGGCACCTGGCCGGACAGGATCACCAAGGGAATGGAATCCATGTAGGCGGTGGCGATCCCCGTGATGCAGTTGGTGGCGCCGGGACCCGAGGTCACCAGCACAGTGCCCACCTTGCCGGTGGAGCGGGCGTAACCGTCCGCCATGTGCACTGCGGCCTGCTCATGCCGCACCAGGACATGCTCCATCTTGCCGTTTTCGAAGAGAGCGTCATAGATGTCGAGCACTGAGCCACCAGGGTAGCCGAAAACGTGTTCCACTCCCTGATCTTCCAGCGCTCTAACCACCATCTGGGCGCCTGATAACATCTCCATGATAAAGCCCTCCAGGCTTTGCTCCGTTAAGCGAAAGCTATCGACAGTCCGCTGCTTCCCGGCAGCGCCGATCCGAGTCTTGTTGTTGTCTGCAGGCAGATCAGGCGAGTTCGGAGCCGTCGATAGTAGAAAAATAGGGGTTTTCCATCATTCACCCGAAAAGCGGGTGAAAAACCAACTTAACCCGCCCGTGAACGCTTGTCCACGGCTTTGTCTGGCCATAACAGTCATAAATTTCAAACAGCTATTAACATTCAGTGACTTGGCCACCAGGCGGGCAACAAAGAGGGGCCCTGGGGGGAACAACCAGCGGATCATGCTGCCCGCGTCGGTGAGGAACAAAATAAACGGCCCACCCCGAGGGGGTGGGCCGTCAAAAACTGGCTGGTTTCACTGCTCGTCTTCGGGTTCTGCCAGCCAGATCTGCTGATCCGGATCCGTCTCTTCGCAGACCGAGATGCTGACACCCATGTCGAGCAGCTCATGCAGGGTGAGATTGTCTGCCAGGGTCATGGTGTCGCCGTTTTCATTGGTAAAGCGCATGGTGTCCGTCCTCTCCGTGGTGGGATCGACTCAGTTTAGTCAAAGGCGCTGAGTTGGGATAACCAGGGACGCTCCTGGCCGGTACGGCTGGCAAGCTCCCCCAGGCTGTCACACACCTCCTCCGGAAAGAGAGTCCTGCCCCAGAGGCGGCGGGAGAGCGCCCCCACCTCCTCCCCTGCCCCGGCCAGCAACCAGTCGGCCAGCTCTCCTGCCACATCGGGATAGCGTACTCTGCCAGGAGAAGGGGCCTCCAGCCAGCTTCGCACCGCATTGGCATCCAGGCTGTCCATCAACTGGGCCAGCCCCATCAGCTCCAGGGTCCTGCCGTTGGTCAACTGCTCGAACTGGCCACCCAGGGGTTTGACCAGCAGCTTCTTGCCAAGGGAGAGCGCCTCGGAGGCAAGCTCGAATCCCGCATTGCTGATGACCCCGCGACAACCGGCCAGCGCCAGCTTGAACCCCTCTCTGGCCTGAGGTTCAAAGCGGATGTTGCGCCACTCGCTGCGCTTGCGCACCTCGGGATGGAAGCAGATGAACGACTGCGTGCTGAAACGCGACAACAGGGCCGCGATCGTCTCTGTCTGCTCGAATGGCAGATAGACCAGGATCTGCTGGTTGTCCGGCACCGGCTCGAGGGGATCGACGATGGGAGGCAGCAGGGGCTGGCCGAAATGGAACCAGTGCAGTCCCAGGGACTGGCGTACCGGCGCAAAATGGCGCATCAGCTGGCGGTTGAAACCGCTCTCCCCCCAGCGCGGGATCGGCCAGTCGAAGCTCGCCTGATGGCTGATGGTGAGGCTGGGTTTGCCCCAGCGGCGAGCAGCATGGGCACTGAGCGGCTCGAAGTCGCTGATGACCAGATCGTACTCGCGGCAATCGAGGGTACGCAGATCTTGCCAGAAACGCAGGGGAGAGAGTCCCTTGAGGGTGCGCCAGCCCGAGATGCGCCCCTGATGGCTGGCGAAAGTGATACCGGGGAAGGTGCGATAATCCCCGAACTCCCCCATCTCGAAGTAGCCGTCGGCGGCGCGCCCGCTGAACAGATAGTCCACCGCCACGCCCCTGCTCTTCAATGCGCGCGCCAGGGTCCGGCTACGACTGATGTGGCCGTTGCCGGTCCCCTGAACGCCGAACAGTATCCTCATCCCTGGCTCCAACCCAGCGCCCAGAGGGCGCAACCACCGCCAAGCAGCGCCCCGGCCACCAGATCACTCAGATAATGCACCCCGAGCAGCAGGCGGGACGCCCCCACCAGCGCGGCCCAGACAAACAGCAGCGGTGCCCAGAGCGGGAAACTGGCGGCCACTACGGTCGCCATCAGAAAGGCGGCCGCGGTATGGCCCGAGGGCAGGCTGTAACGATCCGACGGGGTGATGAAGACAGGCAGCCCTGCCGGGCGCTGGCGTTTGAGGGCATTCTTGAGCAGCAGGTAGAGCGGCAACTCGAGGGCAAACGCCCAGAGCGCCACCCTGACCGCCTCTTGCCCGGCGCTCCCCTGCCACCAGAGCAGGCAGGCCGCCACGGCATAGAGGGGGCCGTCACCGGTACGGGAGACAAGCCGGCTTATCCTGGCCTGCGGCTGGTTGTAGGGATGAAGCAGGCAGACACGGCACACCCGCAGGTCCCATTGCTGGATCTTGTTCATCACGGCCCTCCCTTGCATCCTGAGTGCAGACTAGGAGGGCGGCATGACACTTCGTTGACGCCCAGATAACAGATTGATGAAAAAAAGGGCCCAGGGGCCCTTTTTCATCCGTCATCCCGGAAAAGTCAGTTCAGGGCACCGCGCAGGCCGTTTTCCATCAGGCGGCAGTTGTGGGCCGCGAGGCGGCTCATGAAGTGCTCGTCCACCGTCAGCCCAAACACCTGCTCGTAGAGATCCTTCATCACGAAGGGCTGCCACATCATGCTGAGGAAGGAGATCTTCAGCATCTCGGGGTCCAGGTTGTCCGCCAGCTGGCCGTTAGAGCGCATGGATTCGAGCAGGGCATCGAACTGGGGAAGTTGGCGATCCAGCAGGCGGCTCAGCACAAAATCACGCCCCGGGCTCTTTTCAGTGGACAATGCGCTGGAGATGGCGGAGGTCAGCTCGCTGTTGGGCGCCATCACCTGATAGTAGGTGTTGAGCAGATCGGTCAGGCTGCGGTTGCTGCTCTCGTCGTGCCAGGCTTGCTCGAGGGGCTCGGCCACATCCCCCAGCACCGCCTTGTAGAGGCCTTCCTTGCTGCCGAAGTAGTAGTGGATCATCGCCAGATTGGAGCCTGCCAGCTCGGCAATCTCGCGGGTCGTCACCTTGCTGTAGGGGGTGTTGAGAAAACGTTCGCGTGCGGCGGCAAGCAGCTTGTCACGAATGTCGGAACGTCCGACTGGACGGCCAGGTCTGCGTTTTTCCATGGAATACCTCAGATAATTCAGCAAGGGCTGATAAGTCGATCTGATTGTGCGGGTGATCGAGTACAGCAGGAATGACCAGATAATCAGGCATGAACCGAATATGGGACAAGAGAATTTGCACTCCTTTACAATCCGATTAAATAAACCAGTGAATTGAACCTGTCCATTCCGGTTGACACAGCATAAAAATCTCGTTATTGGTAGTAGCGTTATCGACTGGAAGGATTGAGACATCATGCGTATTGCCGCTCCGCTACTACTGCTCTCCCTAATCGCGACTCCTCGCGCGGGATCCTTGTAGCCGGGCTAAGGCATAGCCGGAATTTACAGAAACCCGTGCACCCCGCACGGGTTTTTTTATGCCATGCAGGATGCACGCAGCGAACTTAGGAAGAGGGAAGTCACATGTCAGATCGGGTCATCATATTCGACACCACCTTGCGTGATGGTGAGCAGGCGCTGTCGGCCAGCTTGACGGTCAAGGAGAAGCTGCAGATCGCCCAGGCGCTGGAGCGGCTCGGTGTCGATATCATGGAAGTGGGTTTCCCCGTCTCCTCCCCCGGCGATTTTCAATCGGTTCAGACCATCGCCCGTCACATCAAGAACAGCCGGGTCTGCGCCCTGGCTCGCGCCCTGCAAAAAGACATCGATGCCGCCGGCGAAGCCTTGAAAGTGGCAGAGGCATTTCGCATCCACACCTTTATCTCCACCTCCTCCATCCACGTGGAGAGCAAGCTGAAAAAGAGCTTCGAAGACGTGCTGGAGATGGGGGTCGGCGCCATCAAGCACGCCTTGCGCTACACCGATGACGTGGAGTTCTCCTGCGAAGATGCGGGCCGCACCCCGATAGACAACCTGTGCCGCATGGTGGAAGCCGCCATCAAGGCCGGCGCCCGCACCATCAACATTCCTGACACCGTGGGCTACACGGTGCCGACCGAATTCTCCAGCATCATCCACACCCTGTTCAACCGGGTACCCAACATCGACAAGGCCATCATCTCGGTGCACTGCCACGACGATCTGGGCCTCTCGGTGGCCAACTCCATCAGTGCCGTGCAGATGGGGGCCCGCCAGATCGAGTGCACCATCAACGGCATCGGCGAGCGTGCTGGCAACTGCTCTCTGGAAGAGGTCGCGATGATCCTGAAAACCCGCGCCGACCTGCTCGGGGTACACACCAACATCCGCCACAGCGAGATCCACCGCACCAGCACCCTCGTCAGTCAAATCTGCAACATGCCGGTGCAGCCCAACAAGGCCATCGTCGGCGCCAACGCCTTCTCCCACAGCTCAGGCATCCATCAGGACGGCGTGCTCAAGGCGAAGAACACCTATGAAATCATCACCCCCGAGAGCATCGGTCTCACCCAGAACAACCTCAACATGACCTCCCGCTCCGGCCGCCACGTCATCAAGCACCGGATGGAGTCCATGGGCTACGCCGAGAGCAGCTACGATCTCGACGATCTCTACGCCAAGTTCCTCACCCTGGCCGACAAGAAGGGCCAGGTGTTCGACTACGACCTGGAGGCCCTCGCCTTCTTCAGCCAGATCCACGAGGAGCCTGAGCACTTCAAGCTGGAGTACCTCGGCGTGCAGAGCGGCAGCTCGGTGCTCGCCACAGCCTCGGTCAAGCTCAAGGTAGGCCAGGATCTGGTGTGCGAGGCCGCCACCGGCAACGGCCCGGTGGATGCGGTCTACCAGTGCATCAACCGCATCACCGGCTACGAGATCCGCATCGATAAATACGAACTCAAGGGCAAGGGCGAGGGCAAGAACGCCCTCGGCCAGGTGGACATCGTCGCCGAGTACAAGGGGCGCAAGTTCCACGGCATGGGGCTGGCCACCGACATCATCGAATCCTCAGCCCAGGCCCTGGTCCACGTGATTAACAGCATCTGGCGCGCGGACCAGGTGGCCGAACAGATGGAGCGCAACAACCCCATCAAATCGGAAACCGTCTGAGCCCGCCGCCGGACAAGATGACAGCATGACATGGGGAGGACCGGGGCCTGGGCAGTGGTCCGGACCGGCCTCCCGGATGAAACGGAATCACACTATCAAGACGGAGAGAGTATGAGCAGTTATCGGATCGCAGTATTGCCGGGTGACGGCATTGGCCCGGAAGTGATGGCAGAGGCCATCAAGGTACTGGAAAAGGTGCAGACCAAATTCGGCTTCTCCCTCGACTATGACCGTCACGACGTCGGCGGCATCGCCATCGACAACCACGGCACACCGCTGCCCCAGAGCACGATCAAAGGCTGCGAAGCGGCCGATGCGGTGCTGTTCGGATCGGTGGGCGGCCCCAAGTGGGAGCACCTGCCGCCCAACGATCAGCCGGAGCGCGGTGCCCTGCTGCCCCTGCGTGCCCACTTCAAACTGTTCTGCAACCTGCGCCCGGCCCGCATCTACACCGGTCTGGAGCAGTTCTCCCCGCTGCGTGCCGACATCTCCGATCGCGGCTTCGACATCGCCTGCGTGCGCGAGCTGACCGGCGGCATCTATTTCGGCCAGCCCAAGGGGCGTGAAGGGGAAGGCGCCACCGAGAAGGCCTTCGACACCGAGGTGTACCACCGCTTCGAGATCGAGCGCATCGCCAAGATAGCGTTTGAATCGGCCCGGGTGCGCAAAGCCAGGGTCACCTCCATCGACAAGGCCAACGTGCTCGCCTCCTCCATCCTGTGGCGCGAGGTGGTGACCGAGGTCGCCAAGTCCTACCCGGACGTGGCCCTGAACCACATGTACATCGACAACGCCACCATGCAGCTCATCAAGGATCCGTCCCAGTTCGACGTGCTGCTCTGCTCCAACCTGTTCGGTGACATCCTCTCCGACGAGTGCGCCATGATCACCGGCTCCATGGGCCTGCTCCCCTCCGCCAGCCTCAACGAATCCGGCTTCGGTCTGTTCGAGCCGGCCGGTGGCTCGGCCCCGGATATCGCCGGCAAGGGGATTGCGAATCCCATCGCCCAGATCCTCTCCGCCGCCCTGATGCTGCGTTACAGTCTCGGCCAGGAAGCCGCCGCCCAGGCCATCGAGCAGGCCGTGGCCCAGACCCTGGCAGAAGGCTATTTCACCGCCGACCTGCATCAGGCCAGCGCCACGCACCCGGTGCAGAGCACGGCCGACATGGGCAGCCAGATCGCCGCGCGCATCTGACCCCACGGCATCGATAACAAGGAAACCGAGCAATGTCCAAGACCCTCTATCAGAAAGTGTTCGACGCCCACGTGGTGCGGGAAGTGGAAGGGGAAACCCCTCTCATCTACATCGACCGTCATCTGGTGCATGAAGTGACCAGCCCCCAGGCATTCGACGGCCTGCGCGCCATGAACCGCCAGCTGCGTCGCCCGGATCTGACCTGGGCCACCATGGATCACAACGTCTCCACCACCACCAAGGACATCGCCGCCTCCGGTGAGATGGCACGCATCCAGATGGAGACGCTCGCCGCCAACTGCAAGGCGTTCGGGGTTCGTCTCTATGACTTGAACCACAAGTACCAGGGCATCGTCCACGTGATGGGCCCCGAGCTCGGCATCACATTGCCCGGCACCACCATCGTCTGCGGTGACTCCCACACCGCCACCCACGGCGCCTTCGGGTCGCTCGCGTTCGGTATCGGCACCTCCGAGGTGGAACACGTAATGGCCACCCAGACCCTGAAACAGGGCCGCGCCAGGACCATGCGTATCTCTGTCAACGGCAAGCTGGCCGAGGGCATCAGCGCCAAGGACGTGGTGCTCGCCATCATCGGCAAGGTGGGTCATGCAGGCGGGACCGGCTACGTGGTGGAGTTCGCCGGTGAAGCCATCGAGGGGCTCACCATGGAAGGGCGCATGACGGTGTGCAACATGGCCATCGAGCTCGGCGCCAAAGCGGGCATGATTGCCCCCGACCAGACCACCATCGACTACATCCGTGGCAAGGAGTTCGCTCCCAAGGGGGAGGCGCTGGAACAGGCCATCGCCTACTGGCTGACCCTCAAGAGCGACGAAGGTGCCCACTTCGACGCCGAAGTGGTGCTCGACGCCGCCGACATCGCCCCGCAAGTGACCTGGGGCACCAACCCGGGCCAGGTGATCGCCGTCAATGAGCCCATCCCTGCACCGGAATCCTTCGCCGATCCGGTGGAGCAGCAGTCCGCCCGCAAGGCCCTCGCCTACATGGACCTGCAACCGGGCCAGAAGCTCTCCGACGTGGCCATCGACAAGGTGTTCATCGGTTCGTGCACCAACAGCCGCATCGAGGATCTGCGCGCTGCCGCCGCCATCGCCCGCGGTCGCAAGGTGGCCGCAGGGGTACAGGCCCTGGTGGTACCGGGCTCCGAGCAGGTGAAGGCCCAGGCCGAGGCCGAGGGGCTGGACAAGATCTTCATCGAGGCAGGCTTTGAGTGGCGCTTGCCCGGCTGCTCCATGTGTCTGGCCATGAACAACGACCGGCTGCAACCGGGGGAGCGCTGCGCCTCCACCAGCAACCGCAACTTCGAGGGGCGTCAGGGTCGTGCCGGTCGCACCCACCTGGTGAGCCCGGCCATGGCCGCCGCCGCCGCCGTCACCGGCCGCTTCGCCGACATTCGTGCGCTGTAACGACAAGGAGAACATGATGACAGGTTTCAAACAGCATAAAGGGATCGTCGTTCCCCTCGACAGCGCCAACGTCGACACCGACGCCATCATTCCCAAGCAGTTCCTGCAGAAAGTGAACCGCATCGGCTTTGGCAAGCACCTGTTCCACGACTGGCGCTTCCTGGACGATGCAGGGGAGCAGCCCAACCCGGAGTTCGTGCTGAACAAACCGCAATTCGCCGGTGCCAGCATCCTGTTGGCCCGCGAGAACTTCGGCTGCGGCTCGAGTCGCGAGCACGCCCCCTGGGCGCTGGCGGACTACGGCTTCAAGACCATGATCGCCCCGAGCTTTGCCGACATCTTCTACGGCAACGCCATCAACAACGGCATGGTGCCGGTTCGTCTGAAGGAGGAGGAGGTCGACGCCCTGTTCCAGCTGGTCGCCGCCCAGCCGGGCATCGAGATCGAAGTGGATCTGGAGGCCAACCAGGTGCGTGCAGGCAGCCTCACGTTCGGCTTCGAAATCGACGAGTTCCGTCGCTACTGTCTGCTCAACGGGCTGGATGCCATCGGTCTGACCCTGCAGCACGAGGCCGCCATCAGCGCCTTCGAGGCGAAGCAGCCAAGCTGGATTTGACGAACCTGCGACAAGAAAGCGAGTAGAATCAACAGGGAGCCGAGGCTCCCTGTTTTATTGTCGGGTCGCTGTACAAAGCCCGCCACCTCTGCATGTCCGACAGGAGACACCTATGTCCGCAAGGGGCGCCCTTTCATTGCTCTGCCTGCTGCTCAGCCTCCCGGCCCTGGGCGGACAGACCTCTTTCACCAACAGTGGCGGTCAGCTCAATGTCGGCTGGCAGGACAGAGAGGGCAAGGCGCAGCAGCTCAGCTACCGGCTGGAGGCGGGCAAGCAGCCCCCTCTCATCGCTTACCGTCCGGCCAGGATGCAGGAAGACGTACTGCAAAGCCTGCTGCAACAGGCCCCCCTGGCGTTCCCCGAGGTGCAGTTCTCCCTCGTTCGCCCCGCCATGAGCCTCAGCATCAAGAGCCGCAACGCCGACAAGGCGCGGGAAGCCTCCCAATGGGTCAAGCCCGAGCAGGCCAAACTGGAGGCCGCCTGGCTCACGCAGCACTACTTCCAGCCCTTCACTGCCCCCGACGGCGCTCCCGCCATCAAGCAGGATCATGTGCGCATCGCCCTGGAAAGCCGGGACGAACTGGCCCCGTTGATGGAGCAGCTCAAGCAGGAAGGGGCCACCGAGACCGAGGCGCGCCAGAAGACGGTGGCCCACATGCTCGACTTCATCCAGGCCATCCCCTATCAACTGCTCGACAGCCAGTCGGGCCGCTCTGGCAAGGGGTTTCTGAGCCCGCGCCAGGTGCTGGAGCAGAACCGGGGGGATTGCGACAGCAAGGTGACCCTGATGGCCGCCCTGCTGGCCCAGGGGTATCCCGATCTCAAGCAGGCCATGGTGTTCGTGCCGGGACATGCCCTGCTGGGGGTGGCCCTGCCAGCCAAACCGGGGGACGCCACCTTGAGCCGGGCGGGGGAGACCTACCTCCTGATGGAGCCGACCGGCCCGGCCCAGCTGCCCATGGGCCAGCTCGCGCCCACCAGCAAGACGCTGGTCGACAGCGGCCAGTTGAGTGTGCAGCCGGTGCAGGATGAGGGGAAATGAGACAGGCCAGCCCATGGCTGGCCTGTCTCGAGGAGGACGGGCGCCCGGGTCTCAGGTGAGGGAGAGAAACTCCAGCGCCAGCAGGAGACCGTCTTCTTCCTCCAACACCCGCACGATGCGAGCCTGGGCCTCGAAGGGAGGCAGAAGATTGCTGCTGGTCGCCAGGCTCACCCGGATGGGCTGGGCCAGATCGAACGCGTGCTTGTTCACTTCGACGCCCATGCCGTTGGCGCTGAGATCCCGGCAGACCCCCTCCAGCACCTGCTGATGCTGGAACAGGGTGACGGGGGCATTGATGACCATGCGCTGGAAGGCACGTCTTTCCTTGGTGCTGGTGATCACTGGGGACTTCCTCCTTGGTGGTGGCTCGCACGATGCGGCCCGTGAAACATAGTGCTGGCCTCCCCCCAGGAACGCCAATACAATGCGATGCGTTGCTCAAACGGGGTGCGGTTTACCGCTGAGATTATACCCGTGAACCTGATCCAGATAATGCTGGCGGAGGAATTTGAGGCATGGCGCGCGTTTTTTGTGCCCTCATCCGCCGGCGCTCACCACACGCGAGGTGCCATTGATGAGCACCCCGATACCCACAGGAGTGCCATTGATGAAGACCCTGCTGCTGATCGCCACCAGCCTGCTCTCTGCCCAGGCGTTTGCCGCCGACACCCTCACCGTCTACACCTACGGCTCCTTCGCCGCCGAATGGGGGCCGGGTCCCAAGATCAAGCAGGCCTTCGAGAAGGAGTGCGGCTGCACCCTCAATCTGGTACCCCTCGAGGATGGCGTCGC
Source organism: Aeromonas sp. R7-1 (assembly GCF_040908115.1). Classification (NCBI taxonomy): domain Bacteria; kingdom Pseudomonadati; phylum Pseudomonadota; class Gammaproteobacteria; order Aeromonadales; family Aeromonadaceae; genus Aeromonas; species Aeromonas sp. R7-1. Next base: position 110,230 of record NZ_JBFODD010000046.1, read on the forward strand.
CATCCTCAACCGGCTGCGGCTGGAAGGCCAGCACAGCAAGGCCGACATGGTGCTGGGGCTGGACGATGCCCTCATCAGCGAGGCCAAACAGAGCGGCCTGTTCGCCCCCCATTCCACCAGGCTCGATGGCCTCAAGGTACCGGGTGGCTGGCAAGACGACACCTTTGTCCCCTATGACTACGGCTACTTCGCCTTCGTCTATGACAGCAACAAGCTCAAGCAGCCCCCCAAGAGCCTGAAGGAGCTGGTGGCACGTCCCGATATCAAGGTGATCTATCAGGATCCCCGCACCTCCACCCCGGGCCAGGGGCTGATGCTCTGGATGAAGTCGGTCTACGGGGATGAGGCACCGACCGCCTGGGCGCAACTGGCCAAAAAGACGGTCACCGTCACCAAGGGGTGGTCAGAGGCCTACGGCATGTTCCTCGACGGCGAGGCGGACATGGTGCTCTCCTACACCACCTCCCCCGCCTATCACCTGATTGCCGAGAGCAAACCCCAGTACCGGGCGGCCGCGTTCGAGGAGGGTCACTACCGCCAGGTGGAAGTAGCCGCCAAGCTCAAGGGCGCCACACAGGGCAAACTGGCTGACCAGTTCCTGCAATTCATGGTGAGCTCCGCCTTCCAGAACGAGATCCCCGGCGGCAACTGGATGTATCCGGTGACAGACGTGGCGCTGCCCAAGGGGTTCGAACAGATGATCACCGTAGCTAAGCCACTCACCTTCAGCGCTGACGAGGTGGCCGCCAACCGCAAGGGGTGGATCCGCGAATGGCTGCAAGCCGTCACCCAGTGAGTTCAGGTCGTCGCACCCTCTGGTGGCTGCCCGGCAGTGCAGCCACCCTGGTCATCCTGCTGCTCTCCATTGGGCCGCTGGTCGCCCTGTTGTGGCAGGCGGGGGCCCTCTCCCCCCGCGCCCTGCTAGGCGATCCCTACCTGCGCCACGTGCTGGGTTTCAGCCTCTGGCAGGCACTGCTCTCCACCCTGCTGAGCCTGGGGCTTGCCATCCCGGTGGCCAGAGCCCTGGCGCGACGCCGTTTCACCGGACGCCGCCTGCTGCTCAAGCTGTTCGGCCTCTCCCTGGTGTTGCCGGTCATCATCGCCATCTTCGGCATGGTGGCGGTGCACGGTCGTCAGGGCTGGCTGCCGCAACTGCTGCACGGCCTGGGCCTGGATCCCGGCAACTATCTCTACGGCCTGTTCGGCATCCTGCTGGCCCATGTCTTCTTCAACATGCCCCTGGCCGCCCGCCTCATCCTGCAGAGCATAGAGAGCATCCCCGAGTCCTCCTGGCGCCTCGCCAGCCAGCTCGGCATGCGCTCCTCCCACATCTTCCGGCTGCTGGAGTGGCCGCTCATCCGCGGCATCTTGCCGGGGCTCGCCAGCCTCATCTTCATGCTCTGCTTCACCAGCTTCACCACAGTGCTGGCGCTCGGGGGCGGCCCCAAGTCCACCACACTGGAGGTGGCTGTCTACCAGGCGCTGCGCTTTGACTTCGATCTCGCCACCGCTGGCGGGCTCGCCCTGGTGCAACTGCTGCTGACCCTGGCCCTGCTCCTGCTGCAACACAAGCTGCAGACCACCCCGGCCAGTCGCCTCACCAGCCGTCGCCCCTGCCTGCGTCCCGACAGACACCAGAAGGGCAGCGCTCTGGTGGATGGCCTGGCCCTGACCATGGGGCTCGCCATCTTCCTGCCGCCCCTGCTGGCCATCGTGGTCGCCGGGTTCAACCCCGGTCTGCTGGCGGCGCTCGGCTCACCCCGGCTGTGGCAGGCAGGGGGGCAGTCCCTGGGCATAGCCCTGGCGGCGGGCTCCCTGGCCACTTTGCTCGGCGCCGGGCTGCTGCTCACCAGCCGGCACCTGAGGGTGCGGGATCGCAAACGGCGGGCCGCCGCCCTGTGGGAGGCCAGCGGCTCCATGATCCTGATGATCCCGGCGGTGGTGCTCTCCACCGGCCTCTTCATCCTGTTCATGCCTTTCACCGACGTCTTTGCCTTGGGCCCCTGGCTGGTGGTGCTGGTCAACGCCCTGATGGCGCTGCCCTATGTGCTGCGCACCCTCTCGGCCCCCATGCAACTGGTGGTGCGCCAGTACGATCGGCTGGCGGACAGCCTGGGGGTGCGCGGCCTGCATCGCCTGCGCCTGGTGGAGTGGCCCCTGCTGCGCCGTCCGCTGGCCCTGGCCATGGCTCTCTCGATGATATTGTCCCTCGGGGATCTCGGGGCCATCGCCATGTTCGGCAGCCAGACCCTCACTACCCTGCCCTGGCTGCTCTATCAACAGCTCGGCAGCTACCGGCTGACCGAGGCGGCCGCCACCGCCCTGCTGCTGCTTACCCTCTGCTTCTCCCTGTTCTGGCTGGTGGAGCGGGGACTGGGAGGCAGGCATGTGGATCACTGATCCCCGGCGGCATTGCCGCCTCCCTGCCCCCAGGATCCGCCCGGGCACGCCCCTTGGGCGCCACTTGGAGCAGTCACTCACGCTGCTTTTCATCAATTTTTCTTACTTGTTGTTCTATAAAACGACATTCAGGAGCCAAACATGCTGGTAATTGAGGAACTGGTCACCAGTTATCCCGACTGGCAGGTGACCTTCAGTGCGACCTTGCCCAAGGGGGAGATCACCGCCCTCATCGGTCCGAGCGGCGCCGGCAAGTCCACCCTGCTCGGCATGATCGCGGGCTTCGTGCCGGTGGAGTCGGGCACCCTCACCTTCGACGGCCAGGATCTGCTGTCACTGGGCCCTGCCGAGCGCCCGGTCACCACCCTGTTCCAGGATCACAACCTCTTCCTGCACCTGTCGGTGTTCGACAACATCGCCATCGGCCTGCATCCCGGCCTGCGCTTGAATCCGGCCCAGAAAAGGCTGGTGCAGGAGGCCGCTGACAAGGTGGGCCTGGGGGAGATGCTGACGCGCCTGCCGGAGCAGCTCTCCGGCGGCCAGCAGCAGCGGGTGGGGCTGGCCCGCGCCCTGGTGCGGGGCAGGCCGCTGCTGCTGCTGGACGAGCCCTTCTCGGCCCTCGATCCGGCCCTGCGGCGGGAGATGCTGGCGGAGGTCGCCCGCCTCGCCTGCGAGCAGGGCATCACCGTGCTGATGGTCTCTCACAACCCCGAGGATGCCCAGCTCATCGCCGATCAGGTGCTCTTCATCGACGCGGGACGCATCGCCTTGCAGGGCAAGCCGGATATTCTGCACAGCAGCGATCACCCCGGGCTGCTGCGCTACCTGGGCCGCGCTCTGGCGCCACAGTGAAGGGCTGACAAGCTGATGGTCTCTCCCTGTCGTTCCCAGGAGGATGCCCAGCTCATCGCCGATCAGGTGCTCTTCATCGACACGGGACGTATCGCCTTGCAGGGCAAGCCGGATATCCTGCACAGCAGCGATCACCCCGGGCTGCTGCGCTACCTGGGCCGACCGAGAGAGGCATGAGATAGGCGGGATCAAAAAAGGGGAAGCCGTCCGGCTTCCCCTTTCTCATGCAGAGATCCCGTCAAATCAGAGGTTTTCCTCAGCAAACGAAGCCAGCCGGCTGCGCACCACCCCGTTCAGGAAGATGTTGGCACTGCCGTCGAAATCCTTGAACCGCTCGACGATGTAGGTCAGCCCCGAGGTCACCGGGCTCAGGTAGTTGGAGTCTATTTGAGCCAGGTTGCCGGAGCAGACGATCTTGGTCCCCTCACCGCAGCGGGTGATGATGGTCTTGATCTGGGACGCGGTCAGGTTCTGGCACTCGTCCAGCAGCACGAAGGTGTTCTGGATGCTGCGCCCGCGCATGAAGTTGACCGATTTGAACTGGATATTGGCCTTCTCCATGATGTAGCTGAGGGACCCGCTCATGTTCTCGTCCTGCTTGTGCAGCACCTCCAGGGTGTCGGTCACCGCCGCCAGCCAGGGCATCATCTTCTCCTCCTCGGTGCCGGGCAGGAAGCCGATGCTCTCGGCAATTTCCGGGGTATTGCGGGTGACGATCACCTTCTCGTAGATCCCCTTCTCGATCACCAGCTCCAGCGCCGCCGCCATGGCGAGCAGGGTCTTGCCGCAGCCCGCCGGGCCGGTCAGGATCACCAGGTCGATGTGCGGATCCAGCAGGGCATCCAGCGCCATGCCCTGATAGACGTTCTTGGGATGCACCCCCCAGGCCTTGCGGGACATCAGCCGCTCGCGGCCGAGATCTTTCAAGCGGATCTTGTTGCCGTCGTGGCTCAGCACCCGCGCGGCAAAGAAGTTCTCCTCGTCCAGGAGGTACTGGTTGACGTGGACTCCCTCCAGCAGGTTGGCATCGATGACGTGGACCGTATCGCGGCCATGGGTTTCGCTGTCGCACTCGCCGACCCGCTCCCAGAAGCTGCCGGGCACCACCTGGAAGCCCTTGGCGAGCAGGCGGATGTCGTCGATGAGCTGGTCGCTGCGATAATCCTCCACATGGGCAAGGCCAGCCCCCTTGGCCTTGAGGCGCATGTTGATGTCCTTGGTCACCAGCACCACCTGACGTTTCATTTCGTGCTTTTGCAGGTAGAGAGCCGCGTTGATGATGCGGTTGTCCGCCTCCTTGTCGGTGAACACCTCGGCATCCTGAGGCAGATGGTGATCGCTGAAGATGGAGACATGGCCGCTCGCCTCGCCGGCCAGTGCGACTCCTTGCACTATCTGCTCCGGAGTCGCATCGCGGAACACATCTTCCAGGGCACGGATGGCGATGCGGGCATCACGGCTGACGTCCTTCTGGCGATCCTTGATGTTGTCGAGCTCTTCGAGCACCGTCATGGGGATGAGCACGTCGTGCTCTTTGAAGGAGTAGATGGCGAGGGGTTCGTGAAGCAGAACGTTGGTATCCAGGATAAACAGCTTTCGGTCCGTGTTGTCCATAAGCATCCTCCTTGGCACTGAAGGTGCCACGTGTGTGAATCTCAGATGTCATTGAAACCACACGGCCGTGACAGTTTTATTACCCCCAACGCTACGCCCGAATTTACCGGTGCGCAACAAATCGCTGCCATCATGGGCGTCGTTCGAACATAAAATCAGCAACGAAAAGGCCGGCATGTTGCCGGCCTTTGGTGGCAATCAGCACCTCAACCGCACTTGGAATCCCCGCAGTTGAGACAGGTCATGCAGCCATCCTTTTGCACCAGCGCCTTGGTGTGGCACTTGTAGCAGAGCGCGGCACTGGGTGGGAAACCGCTGCCCGCCGGCTGCTCTTCTGCCTGTTGCTGTGCCTGCAATTGCGCCTGCTTCTCGGCCAGGAACGCCTGCTGGTGCTCGTCCAGCCCGGGCACCTTGAGCATGCCGATCTCGGTGAGATGGGTTTCGATCACGTTGCCAATTTCGGCGATGAGAGAGGGCACGTACTTGCCCTTGTTCCAGTACCCCCCCTTGGGATCGAACACGGAGCGCAACTCCTCCACCAGAAAGGTGACGTCCCCTCCCTTGCGAAACACCGCCGAGATGATGCGGGTCAGCGCCACTATCCACTGATAGTGCTCCAGGCTCTTGGAGTTGATGAAGATCTCGAACGGGCGCCGGGTCTCGTGCACCGTGCCCTCGTTGAGAATGATGTCGTTGATGGTGATGAACAGCGAGTGCTCGGAGACGTGCTCCGGCGTTTTCAGCTTGTAGGTGGTGCCCATCAGCCGTTCCGGGCGCAACACGGTTTCATGCATGTGCACCACGTCATCCTGGGGCGTCGGCGCATCTTGCGGCTCATCCCGGGTTTTTACCTTGTAGGCGACGATTTTTCTGTCGATTTTCTTGACCATGTCTCGTCCTCAGAACTTGCCGTAATAGCCTTCTTTCAAGGCGTCATAGAGGTTGGCGGCGGTGTGCAGCTCGCCATCGTATTCGATCTCCTCGTTCCCCTTCGCCGTGATGACGGTGCCATCTTCCAGGGTGAACTCGTAACTGGTGTTCTCCAGATCCTTCTCCTTCACCAGCACGCCCTGGAAGGCGGCCGGGTTGAAGCGGAAGGTGGTACAGCCCTTGAGGCCGGAGTCCGAGGCATAGAGGTAGATATCCTTGAACTGCTCGAACGGAAAATCGGTCGGCACGTTGGCGGTCTTGGAGATGGAGGAGTCGATCCAGCGCTGGGCCGCCGCCTGGATATCCACGTGCCCGGTCGGCGTGACGTCGTCCGCGGTGATGAAGTAATCCGGCAGGCGGCTACCCTCCTCCTCGGCATAGGGCATGGCGGCCGGGTTCACCAGCTCGCGATAGGCCAGCAGCTCGAAGGAGTAGACATCCACGCTCTCCTTGCTCTTCTTGCCCGGCTTGATGACATTGCGGCTGTAGTGGTGGGCAAAGCTCGGCTCGATGCCGTTGCTGGCGTTGTTGGCGAGCGACAGGGAGATGGTACCGGTCGGCGCTATGCTGCTGTGGTGGGTGAAGCGTCCACCCACCTCGGCCAGCTCGGCCACCAGAGCGGGATCCACTTCGGCCACCTGCTGCATGTAGCGGCTGTAGCGGGCATGCAACACCTTGCCCTTCACCTTGTCGCCGAGCTTGATGCCATCTGCCGCCATTTCGGGGCGCAGACGCAGCATCTTGCCGGTGACTTCGAACTCCTGCTCCATGATGGGGGCCGGCCCCTTCTCCTTCGCCAGACGCAGAGACTCCTGCCAGCCGGTCATCGCCAGCTCCTGGGAGACCTGTTCGGTGAAGGCGACGGAGGCCGCAGAGCCGTACTTGATGCGCAGCATGGTGAGGGTCGAGCCCAGCCCCAGGAAGCCCATGCCGTGGCGACGCTTGGCGGTGATCTCCTCGCGCTGCTTGGCCAGCGGCAGCTGGTTTATCTCCACCACGTTGTCGAGCATGCGGGTGAAGATGGCCACCACCTTGCGAAACGCGGGCCAGTCGAAGGCGGCCTGCTCGGTGAAGGGATCGCGCACGAAGGTGGTCAGGTTGACCGAGCCCAGCAGGCAGGCCCCATAGGGCGGCAGAGGCTGTTCACCGCAGGGGTTGGTGGCACGGATCTCTTCGCAGAACCAGTTGTTGTTCATCTGGTTCACCTTGTCGATCAGGATGAAACCGGGCTCCGCATAGTCGTAGGTAGAGGTCATGATGACGTTCCACAGCTTGCGCGCGGGCAGGGTCTTGTAGACCTTGCAGGCCACCTGGCCCAGCTCGTTGATCACCACACCCTCCTTGTTGGGCCAGTCCGCCCAGACCACCCTCGCTGGGTCATCCAGCGCGATGCCATCCTGCTCCACCTCCTTGGCGGTGTAGGGGAAGATCAGTTGCCAGGGGGCATCCTCCTTCACCGCACTGACGAACTCTTCCGTGATGAGCAGGGAGAGGTTGAATTGACGCAGGCGACCATCCTCCCGCTTGGCCTGGATGAACTCGACGACATCGGGGTGACGGATATCCATGGTGCCCATCTGGGCGCCACGACGGCCACCGGCAGAGGAGACGGTAAAGCACATCTTGTCGTAGATATCCATGAAGGAGAGCGGCCCGGAGGTATAGGCTCCCGCTCCCGAGACGAAGGCTCCGCGCGGTCGCAGGGTCGAGAAGTCGTAACCGATGCCGCAACCCGCCTTCAGGGTCAGGCCCGCCTCGTGCACCTTGCCGAGGATATCGTCCATCGAATCCTCAATGGTGCCGGAGACGGTGCAGTTGATGGTGGAGGTCGCCGGCTTGTGCTCAAACGCCCCGGCGTTGGAAGTGATACGGCCCGCCGGAATGGCACCATTGCGCAGGGCCCACAGGAAGGGTTCATACCAGGTGTCGGGTTCGCGCTCCTGCGCAGCCAGCGCGCGAGCGACACGCTGGTAGGTCTCGTCGATGGAGCCGTCGATGGGGGCGCCATCCTTGCTCTTGAGACGATACTTGCTGTCCCAGATCTCGAGAGACGTCTCCTGCAGAGGGATCTGGCGGCTGGCGGTGACGCCCTCCAGTACCGGAATGGATTTAGCCATGGTCAATCAACCTCCTGTGAATGGGGCAATATCGTGACAAGAATACTACCAGTAGTAAATTTAAGAATTTAAAACACTATATATTGTGATTTATCCGTCATGAGGGCGCCGATTCTATCCTAAAAAAATGCCCCGGCCAGCAGATTTCTGGGCCAGGGCATTTAACCAGTTCAATTTCCGAGAGATTTAAAGCGAGAGACTATCTCAGGGTTTCTTGACGTATACGCTCGGTGTCTCACCCGCCATATTCAGATAGAACTCATAGACGCCATCCGCCTCGGGCGAGAACTTCATGTCCTCATACTTGGAGCACGGATTGACCGGTACAGGTTCCCCGCCGAGCACGGCAACGCCATCGCTCGGGCTCTTGTAACCGAAGTTGGTGCCACAACTCCAGCCGGAGTCGGCAAACTTGAACTTGTAAGGAGCCCACTCTTTCTTGAGCGTCCCCTTGGCCATGTAGAGCTTGTCGGCAACCTTGACGACCTTGCTTTCGTCGGTGGCCATCCAGTCGTTCATCTCACCACGCAGGTAGATGGACTTGCCGCCGAAGTCGCTGTTGTCCGCCGCCGCCTGCTCTGCACCACCATTGGATGCGCAACCGCCTAATACCAGGGTTCCCGCCGCCAGCATCATCGTTACTGTTCTTTTGAACATGTGTCCATTCCTCAAATTATTGTGATTCCTTGGTCCATCGATGTGGACCCGGGAATTAAACCAGAGCAGGCATGACAAGAAAGGTAGAAGCATCACATTCTGTGCTTTTTATATCCAGAATGCAGGCTTTCGAATAGATATTGAGCAGAGACGGGCCACAAACACGTCGATATTGGCTGGGATGATGAATGCGAGTATCAGAAAACACGGCGGGAAACAGCACCATAGTGCCCGTTTGCCCTCCAGTGAGGGCTGAATTTCAGGCAATAAAAAACCCCGCTCGAGTGAGCGGGGTTTCTTGTATTGGGTGCCTGGCAGTGTCCTACTCTCGCATGGCGAATGCCACACTACCATCGGCGC